>JAVMKJ010000222.1:0-48085 GCA_031732855.1 Candidatus Competibacter sp. | reverse complement strand
TCGGGTTCGTCGCCGTCGCCTCCCGCAAGACCCCCTCGTAACCCGTTCACTCCCCTCGCCCGCTTGCGGGAGAGGGGTTTGGGGGTGAGAGTTTTCGGAACCACCCCCCGTCACCCAATCTCACGGTTCGACACGAGCGACCCGGTCAGTTCCGCACGCTCTCCAGCAGCTTGCGGGCATCCTCCCGCTCCGGGAACACATCGGTTCCATTTACCAGCTTTTCCAGTTCCTCCCGGGCGGCGTCCTTGCGGCCCAGCTTGGCGTAGGCAACCGCCAGGTGATAGCGGACCGAGGGCTGCTTCGGCAACTGGTCCGCCGCCTTCCGCAACAACTCCAGCCCCCGCAAGGTCTCGTCGCGCTGCACCAGAATCCAGCCCAGAGTATCGGCCACCTCGGCATTGTCCGGTGCCTTGTCGTGGGCGCGCTCGGCGACGCGCAGAGCCCGCTTGTCCCCGGCTTCAAAATAGAACCAGGCCAGGTTGTTCAGAATCGCGGCGTTGTCCGGAAACTGCTCGGCCAGCCGCTCGTACTCGGCGATGGCCTCGGGCTTGCGGTTCGACTCCTGCAAATACACGGCGAATTGGAACCGCGCCCGGCCATCCTTCGGCTCGCTGGCCAGCCATTGCCGCAAGGTCGCCACGGCCGGCTCGCGTTCTCCGGCCTGCCACTGGGCGTTCGCCAGCCGCATCGCGGTCTCGCCGTTCGGCGTCTTGGCGTAGGCGGCCTGATAGGCGGCAACCGCCGGCCCGTATTCTTTCTGCTGCAAGCGCACCCCCCCCTCCAGCAGATAGCCGGCCGCCTGGTCCGGATAAAGCGCCTGGATGTTGCGGGCGCCGTCCAGCGCCGCCTTGAACTGCTGGCCCTGCTGCTGCAACTGGACCCGGGCGACCAGCGCCGGCAGATAGTTGTTTTGGATCGTCAAGGCCTTGTCGAGCGACTCGGCCGCCGCCTTGGCGTCCTTGGCCGCGCTCTGCGCCAGCGCCGCCAGATACCACGGCTCCGGCGACTTGGGCAGCAGGGCCGCCAGCTTCCCGAACGTCTCCACCGCATTGGCGGTCTCGCCGCCGCTCGCCTGAGCGACCCCCAGGGCCCGGAGCACCCGCGGATCGTCCGGCTTGGCGGTCGCCAGCTTTTTCATCACCGCCATGGCCTTGGCGTTGTCCTTGCGGGTCAGATACTCCTGAGCCAGAACCAACCCCGCATCGACCGAATCCTGGTGCTGGTTCCAGGCCTTCTCCAGCAAGCCCAGCGACTCGTCGGTCCGTCCCAGCAACGCCGCCAGCCGGAGCAGGGCCGCGAGGTTGTCGGGATCCCGTTCCAGGATGCGCCGGTAGCGCAGTTGCGCGGCCGCCCGGTCGCCGGCCTTGACCTCCAGCGCCGCCAGGTTCATCTGCGCGGGGACATAGTCCGGTTTCAGCTTCAGCGCCTGGTCGAACGCGGCTCGAGCCAGCTCGTCCTCGCCCTTGGCCAGGTAGGCCGCGCCCAGCAGATTGAACGCACCCGGCTCGTTGGGCCGCTTCTGGGTCAGTTCCCGGGCCGTGGCGATGGCCTTGTCGAACTCCTTCTGCTGGAGATAGGCCTGGATCAGCAGGTTATCCGCATGAAGCAGGCCGCGATCCAGCGTCACCGCCGCATCCGCGCCGCTACCCTCCCCCGTATCGCGCTGGGCCAATCGCTCGTACTCGGCGATCGCTTCCTCCCGCCGCCCCAGCCGCTGCAGCTCCATCGCCAGCCGGGTACGGACCTGCGCGTCGTCCGGATGCGCCGCCAGCCAGTCGCGGAGGGTCTTCAACGCGCCCTCGCCGTCGCCGGTCACCTGCTGAGCCCCGGCCAGCAATAGGGCCGTCTGACTGTCCGGCGTCTTGGCGTACGCCGCCCGGTAGGCCGTCAAGGCCTTGGCGAAATCCTTCTGCTGCAAGTACAGATTGCCTTCCAGCCGATAGCCGATGTTCGAATTCGGGAACTGGGTTTGCAGCGCCTTCGCGCCGGCCAGCGCCTCCTTGAATTTCTGCTGCTGGGCCTGCAACTCCACCCGCGCCGCCAGCGAGGGCAGATAGTTGCCCTGGATCGCCAGAGCCTTGTCGATCGATTCCGCCGCGCCCTTGAAATCCTGGGTCCGCGCCTGCGTCAGGGCGATCAGATGCCAGGGTTCCGGCGATTGCGGCTGCAGGGCCGCCAGCTTGCGGAAGGCTTTCAGCGCCTCGGCCGGCTGGCCGTCGGCCAGAAACGCCAGCCCCAGCGCCCGTTCCGCCGCCGGATGGTTGGCATTGGCCGCCTCCAGCCCGCGGGCGACGTTCAGGGCCTTCAGGTTGAGGCCGGCCGCCTGATACCGCTCGATCAGCGCCAGTCCGGCGGCCAGCGAAGTCGGATTCTTGTCCCAGGCCTGCTCCAGCCAGCGCTGGGCTTCGTCGTTTCGCCCGGCCTGTCCGGCCAGCCCCGCCAGGCGCAGCAGCGCGTTCAGATTGCCGGGTTCCTTCTTGACGATGTCTTCGTAGCGGGCCCGGGCCGCCTCGCGGTTGCCGGCCCTCAGGTCCAGCAGGGCCAGATTCAACGCCGGCGTGCTGAAGTTCGGATCCCGGCGCAACGCCCGCTCGAACTCGTCGCGGGCCTTGTCGTCCTCGCCCTTGGCCAGCCAGGCGCTGCCCAGCAGATTGCGGGCGACCGGATCGTCCGGTTTCTTCTTCACCAGTTCGCCGGCCGCCGCGATGGCCTTGTCGTATTCCTTTTGCTGGATGTAGGCCTGCACCAGAAGCAAATCCGCCTGCAGGACCTCCTGCCCCAGTTCCACCAGGCCCTGCAGTTCCTGCACCGCCTCGTCCGCCTTGCCCTGCGCCAGTTGCGACAGCGCCAGTTGGGTGCGGATGTTGGCCGCGTCCGGCGCGATCTGGGCCGCTTTCTGCAGGTATTCCGAACCCTTGGCATAGTTGCGATCCTGCAGGTAGGCGCTGCCGAGCAGGGCCAGCAATTGCGCGTCGTTCGGCGCCTGCGCCAGCGCCGGGGTCAACACGTCGATCGCCTGGCGCGGTTGATCGAGCTTGAGCTGGGTGGCGGCCAGCAGCAGCCGGGCCGGCAGATAGCCCGGCTGGTTGTTGACGAACCCGGCCAGATACTGGTCCGCCTGCTTCAGATTGCCCTGCTCGTAGTTGATCGACCCCAGCAGGAACTGACTGCCCGGATGGTCGGGAACGACTTTCACGACCTGCAGCAGCGCGTCGTTGGCGCCGGCCAGATCCTTCTTCTGGAACAGGATGTTGCCGCGCAGGTAATTGGCGGCCGGCAGATTCGGCTGGCGCTTGCGGACGGTTTCGACATCGGCCAGCGCCTCGTCCTGCTTGCCCTGGGCGATGAGGATTTCCGCCCGGCCCAGCAGGGCCTCGGAGTTTTGCGGTTGCAGTTCCAGAACGCGCTGCAAGGCCTTGAGCGCCGCCGGATCGTCGTTCTGAAGGCGGTGCAGCCGCACCTTGACGAACCAGGGCCGGACATCGCGCGGATCCCGCTCGCTGGCCTTGTTCGCGAAATCCTCGGCCTCGCTGAAGTTGCGGTTGACCAGGGCCAATTGACTCATCCCCAGCAGGGCATCCGGATTGTCGGCCTGGAGTTCCAGCGCGCGGGTCAGGCTGGTTCGGGCGGCGTCCGGTTGCCCCAGCGCGAGACCGGCGAGTCCCTGCAGCGCCAGCAAGGTCGCCTGCAGGCCGGGCGGATCGCCCGTCTCCACCGCCAGATCGAGCACCTTCTGGTTCTGACCCTGCAACAGATAGGACCGGGCCAGCGGCACCAGCCAGTCGCTCCGCCCGGCGCCCAGATCGCGAGCCCGCAGCAGCTCCTTCTCGGCCGGCGCGCCGTTGCCGGTCTCCACGTACAACTGCCCCAGCAGCAACCGGGCATCGCGGTTTTCGGGATTCTTCTGCAGGGCGTTCTTCAGTTCGATGACGCTGGCCGGCAACTCCCGCTTGGCCTGGTGTTCCCGGGCCCGCCGCACATATTCGACATCGGTGGTGCGATCGCCGCAACCCGTCAATCCCATGGTCATGCCGACTCCCAGGCAACAGCCGAGCGCCGCGGCGCGCAACGGCCGGGTTGATAAGCGATAGCTGAATTTCATGGCGGACTCCAAATGAACCGTTTGTATTGGGGAACAATGAATATCTGTATTTTTATTATAGGTAAACCGTTTCATCTTCACCTTTCCGACCGCACGGGTTCCGCCGACGCCCGGGTCCGCGAATTTCAGCTTGGTTTAAGGCGGGCCCTCTAGAGTGTGCTCCAAGGTCGCGGCCAAGGCGGGCGAACCCGCCCGAACCGATGGCCCGACCGTCACTCCTGAATCCATGCCATGAAGAGGTATTCCAATGATCGTTCGCAACCCGCCGCTCGCCGCCATCGCGCTCGCCCTCGCCGCCACCTTCGCCACCATCAGTTTCGCCCAGAGCAAGGACGCCGCGCCAGCGGCCAGCCAGCCGGCCGCCGCGCGCGAAATCACCAAGGAGCAGGCAGTGGAAATGGCCCTCAAGGCGCATCCCGGCAAGGTCACCAAAGCCTACGAGGACACCAAGAAGGGCAAGAAAACGTGGGAAGTGAAGATCGACGGCAACGACGGCAAGAAGTGGGAGGTGTACTACGAGATCAAGACCGGCGAACTGGTCGCCGAGGAAGGCAAGTAACAATCGGTCCGATCCATCAACCCACCGTCCCGCCGCCGGCGGGGCGGTCGCAACGACGACCCCACTCATGAGCGCTCCCAATACAACAACCGAAATCATCGTCTGGGACCCACTGGTTCGCCTGTTTCACTGGACCCTGGCAGCCGCGTTCTGCGCCGCCTACTTCACCCAGGGCGAGCCGTTCGAGGATTTCCTGGAACGGATCGATGGCGAGTGGCTGCAAACCGTCCATGTCTGGGCCGGCTATACTCTCGCCGGGCTGCTGATCTTCCGCCTGTTCTGGGGCCTGGTTGGCCCGCGCCACGCCCGGTTCGGCGACTTTGTCCGCGGGCCGCGCGAAATCCTCGCCTACACCAAAGGCGTGCTGATGCTGCGCGCCCCCCGCTATTTGGGTCATAATCCCGCCGGTGGCGCCATGATCATCGCTCTGCTGTTGAGTCTGACGATCGCGGTCGTGGCTGGACTGATGCTGTACGGGGCCGACAAGGGGCTGGGACCGCTGGCCGGCCTGCTGACGGACAGCAGCGATGGCCTCATTGACGCCACCAAGGAGATCCACGAATTCTTCGCCAACTTCACTCTGCTGCTGGTGGTGGGACATCTGGTGGGCGTCGTCTGGGAAAGCCTTCTTCACCGCGAGAACCTGGCCCGCGCCATGATCACCGGGCGCAAGCGCGCCTGAGCGCGGCGCCCGTCCATCGGAATGCCACCATGCACCGCCAGGCCGTCAGACTCGCCACGACCCCGATCTGGGTGGCGGGTCTGTTCGCGGCGAGCCTGACGATGGCCGGCCGCGATCACGACGAAATCCGTCGGTTGCGCGGCGCCGGACAAATTCTGTCGCTGGAAACGATCATCGCCAGCCACCGCCGCGAGTACCCCGGCGGCGAACTGCTCGAAGCGGAACTGGAATCCGAGCGGGGCCGCTACGTCTACGAACTCAGGATTCTCGGCGACGACGGCGTGGTGCGGGAGTTCGAATACGATGCCCGCACCGGCGAGCTGTGGCATCTCGAACCGGAAGTCAGGAAATAGGATGCGCCTGCTGCTGGTCGAGGACGACGCCATCCTGAGCGGCCGCTTGCGAGTCGAACTGGAACAGGCCGGTTTTGCCGTCGATGCGACGGCGGACGGCGTGGACGCCGAATTCATGGGCGAGTCCGAACCCTACGCCGCGGTCGTGCTGGATCTGGGATTGCCCGGCCGCTCCGGGCTGGAGGTGCTGCGCCGCTGGCGCGAAACCGGCAACCCGGTGCCGGTGCTGATCCTGACCGCCCGCGACGCCTGGCATGAAAAAGTGGATGGCTTCAAGGCCGGCGCCGACGACTATCTCGGCAAACCGTTCCACACCGCCGAACTGATCGCCCGGCTTCAGGCTCTCCTGCGGCGCGGCATCACCCGGCCGCATGGCCCGCTGCGAGTCGCCGGCCTGGAACTGGACGAGGACACCCAAACCGCGCGGCTCCTGGCCACCGGTGAAACCTTCGAGCTGACCGGCACCGAATTCCGCCTGCTGCGCTATTTCATGCTGCATCCCGGCCGGGTGCTGTCCAAGAGCCGGCTGGCCGAGCACGTCTACGATTTCGATACCGAGCACGACAGCAACGTGCTGGAGGTCTACATCAACCGACTGCGCCGCAAATTCGGCCGCGAGTCGATCACCACCCGTCGCGGCCAAGGTTACGTATTTGGGGCCGAGGACGCATGACTTCCCTGCAAGCCCGACTGTCGGCCGGTTTGATCGTCGTGCTGGGGGCGCTCGCCGCGCTGGCGGTCGCGATCGGCGGTTACTCCCTGCGGCGGCTGGCCGAGGATTTTGTCGCCACCCGGCTGGAACACGACCTGGAAACGCTGCTGGCCATCCTGGAATTCGACGCCGGTGGCCGGCCCCAGCTCGCCGCCGACCGGATCAGCACCACCTTTCACCAGCCCTATTCGGGACACTATTACCGGATCGATGGTCCCGGTGGCGAGCTCTGTTCCCGCTCCCTGTGGGACGCCGAACTGACCTTGCCGCCGCTCGCCGCCGACCGGTTCACCCGCGCCTTCGTAACCGGCCCGCAAGACCAGCAACTGTTGCTGGTCGGCCGCGCCTTTCGGGTCCGGGATCGACCCGTCACTCTCGTCGTGACCGAAAATTTTGGCCCCATCAACGCGGGTCTCCGCCGCCTGCTGTTGGAATTCGGCTTCATCGCCCTGCTCTCGTTCGGCGTGCTGCTGCTCCTCCAGCGGCTGATCGTGCGGCGCGGCCTGGCGCCGCTGGAGCAGGTCCGCCGCGAATTGTCCCGGCTGGCGCGCGGAGAAATTTCGCAACTGTCGGTCGGCGCGCCGACCGAGGTACGGCCGCTGGTGACCGAACTCAACCGGCTGCTCGAACTGCTGGGCCAGCGCCAGCGGCGGGCCCGGCACGCGCTCGGCAACCTGGCCCACGCTCTGAAGACGCCGCTGACCGCCCTGACCCAGTTGGCCGAACAGCCGCCTCCGGCCGGTGACGCCACGGTTTGGTGGCGGGATTTGCGCCAGCAGCTCCAGCACATCCGCGGCCTGACCGAACGCGAGTTGAAACGGGCCCGCATCGTCGGAGGCGGCGCTCCCGGCCAGCGCGTGCTGCTCGACCGGGAGGTGACCGATCTGGTCGCGACCCTGCGCCGCATCCACCGCGAGCGGGACGTGCGGATCGAGATCAGGATTCCGCCGGACAGCGTGTTTCCCGGCGACCGCGACGATCTGCTGGAACTGCTGGGCAATCTGCTCGACAACGCCTGTCAGTGGGCGATGGCCGTGGCCCGGCTCACCGTCGGCGCGGACGCGAAGGGGCTGTGGCTGCGGGTCGAGGACGACGGGCCGGGCTGCCCGCCGGACCAACTGGAACTGCTGCGGGAGCGCGGGATGCGGGTCGATGAGTCCCGGGCCGGTCATGGCCTGGGGCTGGCGATCGCCAGCGATATCGTCGGCCAGTATGGCGGCACGTTGCGGCTGGGTCGCTCCGAACTCCTGGGCGGCTTTCTGGCCGAGGCGGTATTGCCCTACCCACCTGGCGGCCAGATCTGATTCACGCCGTTTTCAATACGCCTCGAACGCGAACCGCGCCGCGCCGATCGCCAGCCTGTCGCCCGCTTCCAGGGCGAGCACCTCGTTGGACGCCAGCCCGTGGCAGCCAACCCGGACCGCGCCCGGCCCCGCCAGGTTCTGAATCCAATACATGCCTTCCCGAAAGAACAGCTCGGCATGACGGGGCGCCACGCCCTCGGCGTTGATGCACAGGCCGGCTTGGGGAGAACTGCCCAGCGGCAACCACTTGGGCACGTAATAATGAACGACCTGCCGGCGGGCGGCATCCACGCGTTCGAACCGGGCAAAGAGCAGGGAACCTGGATTGCCCACCCCGTTCAGTTCGGCCACCCGGTCCTGCATCCGCAGCAGGTTGAAATAGCGGGTCCTGAGCTTGGCCCGCAGTTCGTCGCTGCCGCCCTTCTGGTCGCGCTGCTTCAACACATCGACCAGGTCCAGCAGATAGTGCCCGAACCGGTCGCGCGGCTCCTGGGGGTTCCAGTCCAGCGGATCGCCTTCCCACTTGCGGTCCCAAGCCAGAAACAGTTTGAGGCGATACAGATCGCAGATATCCAGGGTGTCGTCCGTCTCCAGCATTTCCCAGCGACCGCGCTCCAGTCGCCGGCCGTTCCGGCCGGTATAGGTGTGCCCCTGGTCGCTCGCCGGCATGAGCGCCAATTGATCGCCCAGCGCGCAGATCACGCAATGCAACCGGGAAATCCGGTTGTATTTCGGCACGAAGCCGAGGGTGAAATCACCGAACCCGGTATCGGCGGCGGCACCGTGGCGGCCAAAGATCATGAACGGGCGCGACACGATCTCGATCCGAGCCGGCGCCAGGGCCGGATCGGCGGCCAGCAGCAGCGCCCGCGTCATCGGCGTGCCGCGATCGAGCGACCGGTCGGTCGCGGCGCTCAGGCTGTAAGTCCGCTCGGGGTCAGCTTCGAGTTCCAAGGGCAGCGTACAGACCAAACCGCTCGCGCCGCCGTTCGCGTCGCCGGCCAGCAGCCACGATCCGGACTCGGTGTCCGTCCCCGCCGGGTCGCGCCAGAAACGGTCGGAGGATGGCTCGGCGCCAGCCGGACCCCGCTCGTCTTCGCCCCGACCGGATAGATCCAGCCGGATTTCGAGCCGATTATTGTAGGCGTGCCATTCTCCTCGATGGTCGCGGAGATCGAGTTCCAGCCACAGCGTAGCCCGCACCGGACCGATACCGGGACATCGATAGTTCAGGTACACCGGCCGGGCATCCCGACCGTCCAGCAACCGGAGCGGCGGAATCTGCCCGTCATTGGCGAACACCAGGTCGGGACTCCGCAACCGCAGCCGAATTTCCCGATACAACCACCAGGTCGGATTCATCAGCAGGGCGCAGAGCACGCCGTCCTGCGTCGGCGAGGCTTTCAAGGCCGTCGCCAGACTCACCAGCACCGGCTGTCGGGTTTCCGCCAGCCGCGCGATTCGCCGTTCGCACTCCGCCAGCCGCGCCGGACTGCCACTCCGCAGCAACCGTGGATACCGATCCCGAAAATAGCGCAGCGCCTCCCGGTCCCGCTCGTTGCCGCGATCCTGCTTGGCGACCAATTCGTCGAGCAGCCGCACGAATTCATTCAGGGGAGGCGCCTCGGACAGTATCGCGGCCAAGGCGGGTTCCCACGGGTCCGCGAACGGATCGGGGCCGGTCCGCGCGCCCCGATCCGGCAGCGGCGCGTCGGCCGACGACGTGGACACCACCTGCTCGGCCAGTCGCGGCGCGCGCGACTCGGCCGAGGGGGGTGAAAACTCAGCCGGGGATACCCGCGTCGGCTCCGGCATCGCCGTCTTCGTCTCGGCCAGCAGCCGTTCGACGACCTGCGTCTCCTCCAGTTCGAAATCGAACGCGATATCCAATTCGGGCGAATTCAGATCGAACTGGGCATCCTCGGCGGCGACCGGCAAGGGTTCGGCGGATGGAGCACTGCGACGGAGATCCCGGGCACCCGCGGCTCGCTCGCCAAAAAAACAGTTCCGGGCAGCCTCATCCACCAGTTCCGGCGTGATATCGCGTCCCGACTCCAGGCTGGCCAGCAACAGAATCACATCGCACAGCATGGCAATGGCGCGCGGGACACCCTGGCAGTAGGTGGCGATGCGATCGATCACCTCCGGCGACAGCAGTATCTTCCCTTTCCAGCCGGCAACCTCGAACTGGTGACTGATGAACGGCCCGATTTCCTGGTTGCTCAGACGGTCGAGGCGGCAGCGGATGACGATGCTTTCCCCAAGCTGGCGCAACTCGGGCTGGCGCAGCTTGCCCTCGATTTCCGGCAGCCCCGCCAGCACGACCTGCAGGCGCTGGTTGGGAATCGTCGGCGTTACCACGAACTCCCACAGGCGAGCCAGCACGCCGATGCGCAGGTGATGGGCATCGTCGACCAGCAGGGCGACGGCCTGGTTGCGGCGGGCATGCGCGGCCAGCGCATCCAAAAGCAGCCCGCTCCGCTGCTCCGCGTCCAGATTTTCCGCCGACAAATTCAGGCTGGTGCACAGGTAATTGAGGATGTCGAGAAAATCAAGATCGGCATTGGTAAGCAGCACGAAACGGATATCGCCGGCATCGGCCATGCAGCGCCGCAACGTGAAGGTCTTGCCAAGCCCCGCCTCGCCGGTTAACAGAATGAATCCCCGCCGCTCCCGGATACCGTCCAGAATATCCGCGCAGGCGACATCGAAACTGGCATTGCGATAAAACCCGCTTGGATCCTTCGGCTTAAAGGGTTTGCTGTCAAAGCCGAAGTGGGTGGTATACATATCCCCCCTCCTAACCGCTAACTTTATTTTACATTACTACGATTCCGGTAACATTCCCATAGGAACCTGGCATGTCGCCATGCCCGGGCGCCCACGAGTCGCCCTGTTCCGTCGCGATGCCACGTGCGCGCGCTTCCGATTGCTATACTCTCAACCACGCCAAATCCCGGAACCACGATCTCCAACCGCCCACCGCATGGCCGAGGACCGCACGCCCTCCCCGCGTCCCGCCACGCCGGACGCACCACAAAACGGTGACGTCCCGCCACCGGAACCACCGTCCGGCCCGGCCCAGTTCGTCGATCGCGCACGTTTCGTTCCGCCCTTCCAGCCGTTCGCGCCCTACTGGCACCTGGTCCGGCGGCTGTCGACCGTCATCGGCCAGTTGGTCGGCCTGCTGGCCGGCGGCGTGGTCGCCTACGTCCGCGGTCTGCCGCCGGAGTGGCGGAGCGGAGGCCGGCTACGCGCCCTGCGGTTCGTTGCCGCCTTCGCGGAACGCCGGCTCGATCCGCAACTGGTCGACCTGCCGTTCGCCGCGCAATTGCGCCGCCGGCTGGAACAACTCGGTCCCACCTATATAAAGTTAGGTCAGATCATGGCCGTGCGCGAGGACATGTTGCCACGCGCCGTCACCGACGAGTTGAAAAATCTGTTCGATCGGGCTCCCGCCGTTCCCTTTCCGGTCATCCACGACCTCATCGAAACCGAGCTCGGGCGGCCGCCGGCGGAGTTGTTCGGCGCGATCGTGGAACGGCCGCTCGGTTCGGCTTCGTTGGCGCAGGTTCACCGCGCCACCACCCACGCCGGCCAAGCCGTGGTCATCAAGGTGCTCAAGCCGGGCGTCCGCGACACGGTGCTGGCGGATCTCAAGCTGCTGCGCGGGCTGGGCGCCCTGCTGGACCGGTTGCTGCCCCAGTACCAGCCCGCCGCCATCGTCGAGGAATTCCGCAACTACACGGTCCGCGAACTGGATCTGACCACCGAGGCCGACAACGGCGAAATCTTCGCCGCCTACTTCCACGACGCGCCGGCGATCGTGTTCCCGCGCATGTACCGGGAACTCAGTACCGCCAGCGTGCTGACCATGGCTTTTCTGGACGGCTTCAAGCCGGGGTCGCCGGCCACCTTCGAACTCGGCGATCCGGACCGGGCACGGGTGGTCGACCTGGGCGCGCGGGCCATTTTGCGAATGCTGTATCAGTACGGCTTCTTTCACGCCGATCTGCACGCCGGCAACCTGCTGATCCTGCCCGGCCGACCCGTTCGCCTCGGTTTCGTGGACCTGGGCATGGTCGGGCGGTTCGAGAACGAAACCCGACGCCGGTTATTGTACTACTACCATGCCCTGGTCAACGGCGATGTGGAAAAGGCCGCGCAGCATCTCGGCGGTATCGCCCGGGTCGGACCGGCTGGCGATCCGGAGGGTTTCCGCCGGGCCGTGATGGAACTGTCGCGGCGATTCCTGCTGCGCGCCCAGCGCGGGGATTTCAGCATCGCCCGGCTGATTCTGGAATCCATCCGGCTGGGCGGCCGTCATCGGATGTACTTTCGGGTGGAACTGGTGCTGATGGTCAAGGCGCTGGTGACTTTCGAAGGGGTCGGGCGGATGGTCGATCCCGGCCTGGACGTGGTGGCGCTGTCGCGCGCGCATATCGGTTCGATTTTCCGCGAGCAGTTTCGACTGGAGCGGCTGACGCGAGAACTATGGCGCAACGGACCGGAACTGCTGGATCTGGCCGGCCGGTTGCCGGAATTGTTGAGCCAGTCGGCCCGGCTGCTGGACCGGCCCGGCCCGCCGCCACCGTCCGCCAATCCGCTGGCTGCCCTGCGCGGCGCGATCGTCGCCGGGGCGTGCATCCTGGCGGGCGTATCGACGCTGGCGCAAACGGACGCCTGGCTGGCCGGGAGCGGCCTGCTGCTGGCGGGGTTGTGGTTTTACCGGCGGGGCGGCTAGAACGCCAGTTCGGTCAAGGCGCCGCCCGGCCGACGGCGCTAAACTCAAAAAATTTCGATGGCTTTCAGGTCACCGCGATGCGTTTTCGGAACCTTCCGCGTTTTCTGCTCCTGCTCCTGCTGCTGTTGGCGACGGCGGTCACCCCGGCCCGCGCCGGCAACGATTATCCCCTGGTCCTGGTCCACGGCTTTCTCGGCTGGGGGCGGGACGAATTGCTGGGCTTCAAATACTGGGGGGGCTTCGAGGATTTGCAGGAAGTCCTCAATCAGGCCGGCCACCGAACTTATACCGGCGTGGTCGGACCCTTTGCCAGCAACTGGGATCGGGCCTGCGAACTGTACGCCTACCTCAAGGGCGGCACCGTGGACTACGGCCAGGCTCACGCCGCCGCGCACGGTCACGCCCGCCACGGCCGAACCTTTCCCGGCCTGTATCCTGACTGGGGGACCACGGACGACCGCGGTCAGCTTCGCAAGGTTCACCTGATTGGCCACAGCCAGGGTGGCCAGACCGTGCGGGTGTTGGTCGCCCTGTTGGAGCAGGGCGCGCCGGAGGAACGCGCCATCACCCCCGCCACCGAGCTGTCGCCACTGTTCCAGGGCGGCAAATCCTGGGTCCACAGCGTCACCACCCTCGCCTCCCCGCACGATGGCACCACCCTCGCCATCGGGGCGAACCTGCTGCCCTTCGTCCGTACCACCCTGCTGGGCTTCGCGGTTCTCGCCGGCATCCAGGCCGACGAGCTGCCTTATGATTTCAAGCTGGATCAGTGGGGATTGCGCCGCGCGCCGGACGAATCGTTCGGCGCCTACCTGCAACGGATCGAGCGGAGTCCGGTCTGGCAGTCCCGCGACATCAGCGCCTGGGATCTCGGCCCCGACGGCGCGCGGGAATTGAACCGACGCTTCCCGACCCAGCCCGAGGTGTATTATTTTTCGTGGGCGACCTCGGCGACCGTGGCGATCTGGCCATCGCGACATCACGTGCCGCGCCCGACCCTGCTGCCGCAACTCTGGGCGAGCGCCCTGTTCATCGGTTCCTATACCCGCGACGAACCCGGGCTGGTCGCGATCGACGAGCGTTGGTGGGAGAATGACGGTTTGGTCAACACCCGCTCCATGGCCGGCCCGACCCTGGGCTCGCCCGACCTCATCGTCCCCTGGAGCGGCGCCCCCCAGCGGGGAATGTGGAACGATCACGGCGTGCTGCCCGATTGGGATCACATGGACATCGTCGGTATCGGCACGGTCCGTGATGTGGGCGACTGGTATCTGCGGTTGGCGAAGTCGCTGGCCGATTTGCCGCCCTGAGACGCTGCCAGGGCAATGAGGTATCGCCAAGGCTTGAAGCACTGAGGCACTGAGGCACTGAGGGCACTGAGGCCATGTCCCATATCGTCATTCATCGCTCGCACGAACTCACGCTCGATCAGGCGCATCGGGCGGCGGAAACCATTGCCGACCAACTGGCCGCGCGTTACGAACTCACCCACCATTGGCAGGGCGATTCCCTGCATTTCGAACGCTCCGGGGTCAGCGGTCACATCGACCTGGAACCGGGCGAACTCCGGATCGACGTGCGGCTGGGTTTTCTGCTGGTGCCGCTGAAGCACCGGCTGGAGCAGGAAATCCATCGCCAGTTGGACGAGTTGTTTCAAACCCCGTCCGGGCTGGTCTAGCCGCTCCCCATTTCCCCCAGTTCCAGGGGTTGCGGATGGCCGGCGCGGATGCGTTCCAGAATGGCGCGCTCGCGGCCGACGACGGTGGTGACGAAAATTCCCGCCTCCGCGCCCATGTGGCGAAAGGCACGGAATCCGGCTTCCAGGAATCGGTGCAATTCCCCAACTCCGGCCAGCCGCGCCGGACCCCTGGCCAGCGCCAGGGCGGTATGGATGAAGCGTTTGTGGACGATGCCCTGCAAGTCCCGGCCGAGCCGCTCGATCAGTTCGAGCTGACGGCGGCGGGAATCGTAGCGGGCGCAGCGGCGGTAGGCGGCGACATAGACCGCCTCGTCCAGTTCGTCGCGGAGACGAAATTCCTCGACCAGGATACACGTCAGCCGGGCATCCAGTTCGTGCGACAGGGCGTTGAGTTCCAGGGCCAGCGCCGCCGTGCGCAGGACCCCCGCCGGCAGGGTGCGGGCCATCACCGGAACGGTGCGGGCCAAATCGTGCTCGCGCTGGCGGAAATCCCGGTCGCCGTAGAGTTCCTCCAGAAAAAACTCCGCCGCCGGCCGATAGCGCGGGCTGTCCAACAAATCGGCATGGGTGCGCGCCAGCCGCGCCGACTGCCAGCGGCGCAGAACGCCGAGTTCCCGTTCCATCCCGGCCGCGCCATCGGAGTGGAATGCCTGACTGCGTTGCAACTGCTCCAGCAATCGGGCCGCGCTCTGGTTTTGCTGATGTTCGGCCATAAAGTACGTTCCCTCCCCCCTCGCGAGGGAGGGCTGAAGGGGGTTGAACGAAGTGACCTTCAGCGCAGTTCCCGCCGCAAAATCTTGCCGACGTTCGACTTGGGCAGGCTGTCGCGGAACTCGATCCGCCGAGGCATCTTGTAGCCGGTGAGCTGGGTGCGACAGTGAGCGAGGATGGCCTCGACGGTCAGTTCCACCCCCGGCTTGAGCACCACGAACGCCTTGACCGCCTCGCCGCTCTTCTCGTCCGGCACCCCGATGCAGGCCACCTCCAGCACGCCCTCGCAGCCCATGACGACGTCCTCAATCTCGTTGGGATAGACGTTGAAGCCCGACACCAGGATCAGGTCCTTCTTGCGGTCGACGATGCGGAAGCAGCCCTGCTCGTCCATGGTGGCGACGTCGCCGGTCAGCAGCCAGCCGTCGCGGATCGCGCGGGCGGTTTCCTCGGGCCGTTGCCAGTAACCGCGCATCACCTGCGGGCCGCGCGCGCACAGTTCGCCCCGCTCGCCCGGCGGGACTTCGTTGCCCTCCTCGTCGCACAGGCGGATGTCGGTGGACGGTAGCGGCAGGCCGACGTTGCCGGTGAAGCCGGTGATGTCGACGGGATTGACGCAGAGCACCGGAGCGGCCTCGGTCAGGCCGTAGCCTTCCAGAATCGGCACGCCGGTCATGGCCTGCCAGCGTTCGGCCACCGCCTGCTGCACCGCCGCGCCGCCGCCGACCGCCAGCCGCAGCGCCGAGAAGTCGAGTTGCCGGAATTTCTCATGGTTGACCAGGGCGTTGAACAGGGTGTTGACGCCGGTGATGACGGTGAACTTCCACGGTCGGATTTCCGAAACGAACGGCCCGATGTCGCGGGGATTGGTGATCAGCAGGTTCAGGCCACCGTGACGGACGAAGCACATGCAGTTCACCGTCAGGCAGAAGATGTGGTACAGCGGCAGGGCGGCGATGACGATCTCCTCGCCGTCGCGGATCGCCGAACCGACCCAGGCGGAAATCTGTTGCATGTTGGCGAGCATGTTGCGGTGGGTCAGCATCGCGCCCTTGGACACGCCGGTGGTGCCGCCGGTATATTGCAGGAAGGCCAGGTCCTCACCACTCACCGGGACCGGTTCCAGCTTGCGACGACCGCCGATGGCCAGGGTTTCGTTGAAGCCGATGGTATTTGACAGGGTGTAGTCCGGCACCATCTTCTTGACGTGCCTGACCACCAGATTCACCACCTTGGCCTTCCAGAATGGCAGCAGGTCGCCGATCTCGGTGACGATGGCTTTCCTGATCTCGGTTCGGTCGATGACCTCGGCCAGTACGTGGGCGAAGTTGGCGAGAATCAGGATCGCCTTGGCTCCGGAATCCTTCAGTTGATGCTCCAGTTCGCGCGGGGTGTAGAGCGGATTGACGTTGACCACGATCAAACCCGCGCGCAGCACGCCGAACAGCGCCACCGGATATTGCAGCAGGTTGGGCAGCATGATCGCCACCCGCTCGCCCTTCGCCAGCCCCAAATCCTGTTGCAGCCAGGCGGCGAACGCCCGGCTTTTCTGGTCCAGTTCGGCATAGGTCATGCCGTAACCCATGTTGGCAAAGGCATTCTTCGTGCTGAATTTTCGGCAACTCCGTTCGAACATCTCGACCAGCGAGGCGTATTCATCGGGATTGATTTCCGCCGGCACGTTGGGCGGATAGCGCTTCAGCCACACCTTTTCCACGGAAGGCCTCCAGAAAATGTCGTGATGTTTGGGCTAATGAAGTTTCCATATAACGATTATCAAAATCCGGCGGGAAGGAATTGTAATATTTAGCTTTTCGGAAACTGTTAACCCCCACCGGCCCGGTGGCGAACCGTCGTGGCCATCGGAACTGTCCCATCTTGGAAATGGCCAAAATTTTCCATCCGGTGGATGCCCTGCATCCAAACGGCGCTCGCCGACGCATAAGAGAAGGAACGTCGCCGTTTTCCGGTAGACGCCCTACCCCTGAGGAGAGATGATGATGAACGAATCAGCGAACATCGAAACGATTCAGCGGCTGTACGCGGACTTCGGGCGCGGCGATATCCCCGCGCTGCTCGCGGCCCTCGATCCAGCGGTCGACTGGATCAATGCCGGGCCGGACACCATACCCTATGCGGGAACGCGCCACGGCCTGGCGCAAGTGCGGGAGTTTTTTGAAACGCTGGATGCGAGCATCGAGGTGCGAACCTTCGAACCGCGCGAGTTCCTCGCCAGGGGGGATCGCGTCGTGGTGCTCGGCGGTTGGACCGGCCGGGCCAAGGCCACCGGGCGCGAGTATGCCAGCGAGTGGGCCATGGCGTGGACCGTGAAAAGCGGTCGGGTGGTCGCGTTTCGCTCCTACGAGGATACGCACGCTATTGCAGCGGCCTTTGCCGGGTAATCCGGCAATGCCCTCGGCTTTCGGAATCGCGGGGATTCGGTGCGACCCATCGAGTTGTGGCGGACGCAGCCGATGAATGAACGACATTGTTCCACGAGGTGATCCGATGACCCCAGAAGCAGCCCGAGAGATGGCCTTGCGCCTGATCCAATTCCTGGAAACCGGTGAAGCGCCGCCGGGCCTGTTCGCGGAGAACGTCTTTTGCGACTTCACCTTGCCGCTGTGGCGACTGCAAGCGCAAGGACGGGAACCGGTGGCGGCGCTGCGCCGCCACGGGCATCCCAGTCCGGGCCGGGTTCCGCGCTGGCGCTGCGATCCCACTCCCACCGGCTTCGTGCTGGAAGTCGAAGAACGCTGGGAGCAGGATGGCGAGTCGTGGTATTGCCGGGAACTGATCCGCGCGGACATGGCCGGCGATGCCATCGCCGAGATTGCCGTCTATTGCACCGGGGACTGGGATTCGGCCCGGCAGGCGGAACATCAGCGGGCGGTTCGCCTGTTGCGACCGTAGCCGCCAGACCGGATGGTGAAATTGACGTTCTTTTTACTCGCTAAATACCCTCTCGATGCGACGGTCGGGGATAAGCCACATCATCGCGACCAGTACGTATATCCCCCCCGCAATCCACGGTTGAACGAACGCGGAAGGGATGGCAAGCGCGTACAAGACCGGCGACAGTTTACCTTTGAGGTCCTTCCCAACCGCCACGGCCAGCAGGGAGTCTTTGCCCTGCTTGGCGATAATGGCCCGCTGCAAGAGCCAGTACGCCAGCGCCGCCATCAACAGCACCACGCCGTAGAGCGCGGTGGGCGCTGGCGCGAAGTGGTTCTCACCCATCCAGCCGGTCACAAATGGAAACAGCGACAGCCAGAACAGCAGATGCAGGTTAGCCCACAAAATGATGCCGTTCACCTGCTGCGCGGCATGAAACATATGGTGGTGATTGTTCCAGTAGATGCCCACATAAACGAAACTCAGCACATAACTGAGAAAGACCGGCAACAACGGACGTAATGCAGGGAAGTCACCACCATGCGGCACCTTCATCTCCAGCACCATGATGGTGATGATGATGGCGAGTACGCCATCGCTAAAGGCCTCCAATCGATTTTTGCCCATAACTCTCTTTCCTGATCGACCGCGAATCGGTCGAAGCCGATGATGGACTGGATCTTGCGAATCCAGCTTGGGTGACTCACGAAAATTTCCACTCGCCCAGCAGCGTCGCCAACAAGTAGGATCGGCTTGGACTAGCGCGGCGTTGCCGCCTTGGGGAGAGAAAGAGTCATGGTCGTTGTTTTCCTTCAGGATCACTCCACTCCAAACACCTTCAACACCTCAACTTCTCCCCGCGCGCGCCCGGTTCAGTTCCAGCAGTCGCCGCAGAACCTGATCGTCGCCGAGGTCCGCCGGCCAGTCGTAGGCAGCGGCAACGGCCGCGTCCAGATCGCGATGAGCGTTAACCAGCCACGCGGGGCGCTCGTTGTAAAGGTTGGTCAAGGTGCGCTTTTTGAGCAGGACGGCGGCCTGATCGTCCACCGGCAACAGCCGGTCGGGATAGCCGGGTACGACTTCCGGCACCCGCCGAACCCACTCAGGGGGATTAAGCCAGTTTTCCCGGAGTTCGTTCAGGCGGCGGGCGGCCCGCGCGATGGCCCGCGCCCGTGGATCGTCGGCGTAGTCGGCGGCGGGAATATTGGGTGTCAAGCCTTCGGGGAAGGGATAGGTCTCGAAAGTCATAGTCGAGTTGTAGCGGGGGCGATCTTCCAGCGTCCCGCCCTTGGCCAGCGCCCAAACGATATGAAACCGCGACGACAGCACGCCAAAGGTCACGTCGTCATCGCGGGGAATCACGATCAGGCTGTGCTCGGGCGCGGCGCTGATTGGAAACCAGACGAAGAACCGGTGCTTGGCGGTTTCCGGTGTGGCGATGTAGCGCGACAAGCCAGCCAGTTTGCCGCGCAAGCCAGGGCGAGTTTCACCATGCCGCCACCAATAAACAGCGCGAGCTTTTCGGTTATTGGTGATGCGTACCGGCTTCACCTTCGCCAACACGCGAGCGAAAGGTGCTTCGTAGAGCGCCGCCTCTGCTTCGCTCGTACCGGTTCCGAAGTCGATCACCCAACGGCCTTTCCAGCCCTGGGTGATATCGACGCCGTTCCAGATCGGGCGCAGCACCTCGCTATTCGGGCGCCCGTGCGGGTTCGGCTGGCGCAGCCACTGTCGGGCCGTCTCGCTGTCCACCGCGAACGCCCCGGCCAGACACAGGCCGAAAAACGAACATCCGGCATTTTCAGGCAATGCTCGGGTCTGGGTCAGATCCAGTTCGCCGGCATCCTCGCCGGTGCCGGTCAGATCCGGGTAAATCTCGCGAATCGGTCGCCCGTCGAGCATCACCGGCTGTCCGCGTTCCCGCCCGCCGAAGCCAATCAGCGACACGCGCACCGCCGCACCTTCGTTGACCCATTCCCGATCGGACCACGCATGAAAGATGCAGCCGGTCTGGCGGATACGCTCCAGCACCGGCCGGTTGCGCTTTTGACGAATCGAATTGGTGGCGACCAATCCAGCCTGCCGCGCCTGCCCGGCTTCGATTCGGGCGCGGGCTTTCTCGAACCAGTAGCAGACCAGGTCGGCGCCGCCGGGGACGCGGCCGGCGTAGGTCCGGCGCAAGGTGGCGACGTACTGCTCGCCCAATTCGGCCAATTGCTTCTTGTCGCCCAGAAACGGCGGGTTGCCGACGATGAATTCCGCCTCCGGCCAGGCGGCTTCACTGCCGTCCGGGTTCAACAGCGCGTCCCGGCATTCGATGGTGTCCAGCGGTCGTAAAATCGGCTGGCGGGACACGTCGAAGCCATTGCGGCGCATCCACTGGATTTCCCCGATCCAGACGGTGATGCGAGCCAGTTCGGCGGCGTAGGGATTGATTTCGAGGCCCTTGACGCACTCCGGCCCCACGGATGGAAACTGCCGGTCCAGCCCGAGGGTCTCGGCGTCCAGGTTGGCGTGGTGCTCCAGGTCCTTAAGGGCCAGCAGCGCCAGATACAGGAAATTGCCGGACCCACAGGCCGGGTCCAGGATGCGCGCCTGCCGCAAGCGTTCGAGAAAGCCGTTGTGCAGATCCTGGGCGACCTTGCGCGTCCTGGTCGCGATCGCCGGGCTTTTGGCGGCGCGGGCCTTAGCGAGTTGCTCGGCCAGTTGGGCCTTGATGCCTTCCCACTCCCCTTGCAGGAGCCGGACGATGACCGGCTCCACCAGCAGCATGATTTTGTCGCGGTCGGTGTAGTGCGCGCCCAACTGGCTGCGCTTGTCCGGGTCGAGGCCGCGCTCGAACAGGGTGCCGAAGATCGACGGGTCGATGTCGCTCCAATCCAGCCGGGCCGCTTGCAACACCCGATCGATGGCGGGCGGATCGAGCGGTAGCGCCTCGTCGCTGTCGAACAACCCCCCGTTGAACCACTCGACACGCTCGAAGCCGATCCGCCCGCCGAACCGCATCGCCCGGAACAAATCCCGCGCCATGTCGGTAAAGTCGGCGGGACGGATGACGGCATGTTCCAACAGCCGGGTAAACATCTGATTGGGCAACAACCCGATGTCTTCCGCGAACATGCAGAACACCAACCGGTTGACGAAGTGGGCCACGGCCTGCGGCTCGTGGCCCTGGGCGCGCAGACCTTGCGCCAGACTCGCGAACCGTTCGGCGGCTTCCTCGGTCAGGGTCTGGCGGGTCTTGCCGGGTTTCAGGCGTTCCGGGTCCGTGAAAACCCACTTGAGCCGTTGACGCTGGTCGGCATCGTGCAGGTCGTCGAGCGCGATCTCGTAAACCTGCTGGACCGTGTTCGTCCAGTGGGTATGGATACGGAACCGATCGAGATCGCACACCACCAGCAACGGCGGGCTTTCCAGGGCCACGGCATATTGCTGCAACTGCACGTAAGCGGCCTTGAGGTCCTTGCGCTTGCCTTTGTACTCCCAGCCGAAACAGCCGCGCTTCCACACATCGGCCCAGCCTTCCCCGCCGCCGAGCTTGGACGCGCCTCTCTCGAAGCAATACCACTCGCCGCTGGGGTCGGCCTCGGCGGGCGTCGGTTCGCCCAGCAACCGGCACAGGTCGATGAAGTGTTCCTGGGCCGCCGAACGCTCCTTGAGGTCGGCGGCTTGCCACTTGCGGATAAATTCCCTTGGGGTCATCGGCTCCGGGCCTCGGCGTCAGTCCATCCGGGTTCGTGCATGGCCTGTCCCTGCGCTACCGTTTGGGAAAGAAGGAAACTGAAGATTGGTCGGCTGGGCTTTTCGAGCGAGCAGGGTCGCAACCTATCAATTTAACGCCCGCCCCGGCAAATCCAGCAGCAACCGGCCCGCGTTCGCCAGTTGTCGGCCGAGCAGCGTCCAGTTTTCGCTCCGCTTCCGGGCCTCCAGGCAACGAAGAAAACGAACCCTGTTCGCTTCGTTCTGCCGGTCGAGAATAGCGGCCCAAAACGCGTCGTCCACATTGTAGACCCGCCCTTCGGCAAGACAGACGGGAATGACATCGGCGACCGGCACCGCCAAATCCACCGCCACCGCTTCCACCGCCGCGCGGATGTTGGCGGCCTTGGCATGGCGTGGATTCCGCAGATCGTAGGGCGGCTGCCATTCGCGATGCGGGCGCAACTGGTCGATGTGGCTGGCCGCGATCAACACCGGCGGCGGCCGGCGGTCGGCGCGAGCGGTGTAACCGGCGCGCACCGCGTCCAGCCGTTCCCGATCCGCCTGCCGGTCGGCGCGATGCGCGGCGCAAACCCAGAGGATTAAATCCGCATCCATCACCGCTTTCCGTAGCGTCTTCTCGTTCGACAGTCGGGTATCGCAGCCCGGCGTATCGAAGATCAGCGCCGCCTCCAGTCCGTCGCGTTCCAGCCGGTAGGCCCTCAATTCCATGGTCGTGTCCGGCAATACGTCGGTCGCGGCGGTCAGCCGGCCGAACAGTGCGTTGATCAGGCTCGATTTGCCGGCGTTGGCCCGGCCCAGCACCACGATCCGCAACGGCTCGCCCATCGGCGTGGCATTATCGGCAGATCGTTCCAGATCGCGCCGGGAACCCGGCGTCGGAACGGCGGTCGCCTCGGCGTCGGCCAGCGTCAGCCGCCCGCTGTACAGTTCGATGGCGTAATACCCGACTTTGCGCACGTACTCGCGCAACAGCCAGCGGTGCAAATCGGCCCAGGCCGCGCCGTAGGCCCGACCGCGCAACTGGCCCCAGACTTCGCTCAACAGGGCGTCGGCTGGATTAATCACCAGCCGGCCTGCCCGATAGACGTTCAGCAAGCGCTCGGCCGTCGCCTTCCAGCGCCAGGCGCGGATCAGATCGCCGATGGTCAGGCGATGGCTGAGAGGAATCTGTTCCGCGACCGTGGCGCGCAGATCGCGGCTGGCTCGTTCGACGATCAGCAAGGTATGCGGCACGGTCAATTCGAGCAGTGGCCGTTCCACCTCGGGGTAATAGTATCGGGCAACCACCTCCAACGTCCGTTGCCCGAGCGTCCAGATCCGGCCGCCCTCGTGCAACGGCCAATCCTCCGGTTTCACCTCTTCCACCAGCCGCTCGACCGCCGTCCAGGCTCCGTCCGCCCTCGGCGGCCAGCGCGGGTCGGGACCGGTCGCCGCGTCGGCCAGCAGCTTGCGGTCGCGCTGGAGCAGTCCGCGTTGCAGGCCATAACCGGCGGCGCTGCACGCCACCATCGCGACCAACCACCAGGACAAGGCTTGAGATTGCCACAGCCAAAGCATTCCGAGCGGCAGCAACGCGGCGACCGGCAGCGCCCACAGCAGCAGCGCGACCACCCGCAGGCGGTCGAGTTGGTTGAACAAGGCTTTCAATCCCTCACCTTCAATTCTCCAAGTCAAACTTCAAACAGCAATTCTCATTTTGGCCTGAAAAAGACGTCCGGCGTAGGGTGGGTTAGGCGCGCCCGCCACGAACGTTGATTCAACCACCGTGCTGGCCGCGCGCCGTAACCCACCAGACGGGGCCGCGATCCGGCAATGGTGGGTTACGGCGCGCGTCAAACGCCGCGTTACAGGATGGATTTTCGCCATGCGCGCCTAACCCACCCTACGGCGCATTACGATTTACGGCAAATTGAGAATTGCTGAACTTCAAAGGAGGGGAATTTATCGGCGTTCGTCCGGTGGCGGTTTCAAAAAGGTCGAGCCCGCCACCAGCGCCTCGGCATAGACGTGGCGCAGTGCTTTCGCGTCCACCGGACCGCCGCGCCGCCGGCTGGCGAAGTAGTATCCGGCCGTCTTGCCGAGCGCGTAGGTCGTCGTGCCGCTCGCCGTCGCCCCCCACATCGCGCCGACGGTCTGCCCCCACCAGGGCACGAATTTGACCGCTTCCCGGCCGAACAGCCGCGCCAGATAACCGGCGCTCACCCCCACCCCCAGCAGACCGAGAAATTCGGAAACCGTCCGCCCGTCCCAGCGCTGGCCGTACAGCGTGGCGAGACCGTGCAGCAGCTTGGCCTGCACCGCCGGCACCCCGACCAAATCCACCACCGGAAACGCGCCGATTCCAGCCGCGATCAGGGCGTGACCGACGATGTGGGGATGCGCGGCGCGAGCGTAGGCGTCGAGCACGCCGGCATCGCCGCGCAACCTCGCCTGCAATCCCAGCGCCGAGATCTCCCCGATGGCGGTCCAAAGCGTCTCCAGACCGTAATTCACCGGATTCCAGCCATCCTCCGCCAAGGTCAGATCGAGCGGCACCCAGCGCACCGGGGCCGAACCAGGCAGCGTTCCCAGCCGCTCGCGCTGAGCGCGCAGGGCGCGGGCGAGATCGTGGGGAACCTGGGGCGGCAGCGGTTGCCGGTCGTACGGATACGGCAGGATGTGCTCCCCGCCGGGCGGATAGGCCTCGTGCAACCCGGTCTGGGCGATCAGCACCGGCCATTCCGGATGACGGCGGCGCACCGCGCGCAGCACTTCGAACACCGCATCCTGGCGAACGTCGGTCGCCTTCATCACTCCCAGCACCAAATGCGCCCGCGACTCGCAATAATGGATGTCGTCGGCCGGATCGTAAGCCACCTCGCCCAGACCCCGAGTGTCGAGAAAGCGCGCCACCGGCGCCTCGGCCGGAAAATCGTAAAACCGGGCGGTGCGGGTGCAAGGCTGGAAGCCGTTGCCGATTTCGGCGGCGTCGCTGCCGGTCAGGGCGCGGACGATCGAGGTCTTGCCGGCCTGCGCCCTGCCGAGCAGCCACAGTACCGGCAACGGTTGCCGCGCCCGCGCCGCGTTCAACGCCTCGTCCAGCTCGCCGGGGTCGATCCGCGGATTCAGCAGCGCCTCGCGCAGGTCTCGCCAGAAATCGGCTCTCTCCTTCCAGTTCCGCCATGCCATGATTGCATCCCGGATGCGGTTGCAAAAAAATCGCCCCCCTTGGTTTCAAGGGGGGCGACGTTCCGACCCGTGCCATCGCCGGCAAGCCGCCGGAATTCTATCGCCACGTTTCATTGTAGTGGTCTTGGGGCGGCGGCGGGGCGTAGCGATCGTCCTCGTCCCAGAGCCGGTTGGGGCGCGGCGGCCGGGGCCGGCCACCGCAGTCGATCACGCCCTGGCGGCACAGCGTGTCGCGCCAGGCGTACTTCAGGAAGAACCGGGCGAACGGGCGCCGTTCCGGATCGAACTCCACTCGCCGCGACGGCGACCATTCACGCTCGCCATAGCCGGTACCGGGCTCCGCTTTCATGCCCGGCGCCGCGCCCGGGGGAGCGGCTTCAGCGGGCGGCGCATGCCGTAGCCCGCGCTGGTCGCTGTAACCGGGCCCCTCCTGACCCCACGGCTGAACCGGCAGGTTCTCCCGGAACGCCGCCACCGCGATGACCCCCATCGCCGAGTAGTCGCCCCAGGCGCCGGCGTAGGAATCGCCCTCGTCGGTGAAATAGAAGCGGTTGACCCGGTTCTTGCCGGTTCGCCAGCCCTCGTAGGTCTCCTGCTGGTACGGGCCGAGCACGTACATCCGCTCGTCCGGGCCAAGATTGGAACGATCGCCGCTAATGACGTTGCGACCGTCCACCGCGATGACCACCCCGATCCGCCGGTTGGTCCTATTGCGGATCTGAATCGAATAGTTCCGGCCGCGCGTGGCTTCCAGATAGGCCTTGAAGACCACCGGTCCACCCTCGCCCCGCAGCGGGTATTGCGGGAACGACCGGCCCCGGTCGTCGACCACGTCCACCTCCACATCGCCGGTATCGAACCGCTGGGCCCAGACCGCGGTCGGACCCAGTAGTATCAGTACGACCATCAACCACGCTTGCCATCTGGCGTTCATCGAACCTCTCCCGGTTGCTCGTTTGTTCCGCGGCTCCCCATCCCCGCGGCTCTCGTATCGGGATTCAGCCTAAGAACGGGAGGCTGAATCCATACTGAATATGGAAACATTGAATATTCACCGGTTTCCAAGCGCGACGAAACACCCCGCGATTCAGTCCTGATTCATTCTTAACCTGATAAGGTTTAAGCTAATTCAAGTTCCATCAGGAAGCTCCCGACCATGTCCGACAGGTTACGGCGATTGCGGCGCCTGGCGCCGGTGGCACTGGCGGGTTTGCTGGCCGCCGCCGGCGCGCAGGCTCAATCCTGGTACCGGCCATACCGGGAGGGTGGCGATTTTGCTCCGCCTCCCCGAGGCCAGCAGGACCGCCCCCCACCCCGTCCGTTCGCCGATCCCGACCGCGCCGCCAACGCCGCGCGCGAGGCCACCGGCGGCCGGGTGTTGGGCGTGCAGGGCGCCGATCGCGACGGCCAGCCCGGCTACCGGGTCCGCATCCTGCAACCGGACGGCCGCGTGCGCAGCCTGCATTTCGACCCCGCCAGCGGCAGAATGCGGGATTGATCCACACTTCCGAGCGGACACTCGACATGCGCATTCTGATCATCGAGGACGAACCCCCCTTATTGGAACGCGTGACCGCCCAACTGCGCGAACAGGGTTACGCCGTGGATACCGCCGCCGATGGCCGCACCGGCCTGTATATCGGCCAGGAATACCCGCTGGACGCGGCGGTGGTCGACCTCGGCCTTCCGGACCTGTCGGGCATCGAGGTCATTCGCCGCTGGCGGACGGCCGGCCGCAAGTTTCCGGTTCTGATCCTGACCGCCCGCGGTCGCTGGCAAGACAAGGTCGAGGGGCTGGAAGCGGGCGCCGACGATTATCTGGTCAAGCCATTCTACATGGAAGAGCTGCTGGCGCGGTTGCGAGCGCTGATCCGCCGCACGGGCGGCTGGTCCCGATCGGTATTGTGCTGCGGCCCCATCGCCTTGGACACCGGAGCCCAGCAGGTCGCTCTCACCGGCCAACCGGTGGATCTGACCGCCTACGAATACAAGCTGCTGGAGTACTTGATGCTGCATGCCGGCACGGTGATCTCCAAGACCGAACTGACCGAGCATCTCTATCAAGAAGACGAGGATCGCGACAGCAACGTGCTGGAAGTGCTGGTGGGCCGACTGCGCCGCAAGCTCGACCCGGACCGCACTCTCAACCCGATCGAAACCCTGCGGGGGCGGGGTTATCGGCTCCGCCTGGAACGATCCGCGACCTGAGCGCCGATGCGTTCCCTCAGGGGCCGCCTGCTGATCGCCGCCAGCGTGGTGCTGGTCGCCTTTCTCGGCCTGACCGGGCTGACGTTGGACCGCGCGTTCCGCGACAGCGCCCTGTCCGCCGTCCAGGATCGCCTGCAAGCCCAGGTCTATATGCTGCTGGGCGCGGCCGACCTGGATGCCTTCGACCGCCTGGCCCTGCCGCAGACCCTGCCCGAGGCGCGGTTTTCCACTCCCGAATCCGGCCTGTACGCCGACGTGATGGACAGCCAGGGCAACCTGGTATGGCATTCCCCGTCGCTGCTGGGCCTGGCCCTGCCGTTCTTTCCGGCGGTCCGCAATCCCGGCGATACCCAGTTCGCGCCGCTGGAATCCTCCGACGGCACGCCGCTGTTCATGCTGGCGTTCACGGTCAGTTGGGAAATCGAGTCCAATCAGTACCGGATTTATACCTTCCGGGTCGCGGAGACCCAGTGGGATTTCCGCGATCAGCTCTGGAGCTTCCGCCGCGGGCTGTGGGGCTGGCTGCTGGCGGCAACCGGCGTGCTGCTGGCGGTGCAGGGTTTGATCCTGGGCTGGAGTCTAAAACCGTTGCGGCGGGTCGCGGCCGAAGTCACCGAAATCGAAGCGGGGCAACGCACGCAACTCAGCGGGGGTTATCCCGAAGAGTTGCAGCCGATGACCGCCAACCTGAATGCCCTGCTCGGGCACAGCCGCGCCCATTTGGAGCGTTACCGGAACGCGCTGGGCGATCTGGCCCACAGTCTGAAAACCCCGCTGGCGGTGTTGCGCGGCGCGCTGGAAAACGGCGCTCCGCCCGAGGAATTGCGCCAAACGCTGGCGGAACAAGTGGAGCGGATGAACCGTACCGTGGATTATCAGTTGCAGCGGGCCGCCGCCGCCGGGCGCATCGCCTTGAACGCTCCCCTGCCGGTGGCGCCCGTCGCCCGCAAGATTCTGGATTCGCTGGCCAAGGTCTACGCCAGTCGGGCGCCGCATCTGAGTTGCGAGGTCGCGACGACGACCGTGTTCTATGGCGACGAGGGCGATCTGCTTGAAATCCTCGGCAACCTGGCCGACAACGCCTGCAAGTGGTGCCGCCAACGAGTGGTGGTGCGCGCTCGTCCCGCCAGCCAGGGCGGCCGAACGGAACTGGTGGTGGAGGTCGAGGATGACGGTCCGGGCATCCCGGCCGAACAGGCGCCACTGCTGCTCGATCGCGGCCAGCGGGCCGATCCCATGGTCGCCGGTCATGGCATCGGACTGGCGGTGGTGCGGGATTTGGTCGAGGAAGTCTACTACGGCCGGCTCGACATCGGCCGAGGCACGCTGGGCGGGGCACTGGTCCGGGCGCGGCTGCGATTTCAGGCCAACGGCGGGTAAGACGAGACACCGAGGCATCGAGGCACCGCGGTGTCGGAAGGCCGCCACTCGCTTCCCGACGCCTCATTAACCGCTTTCCGGGATTTCACGCTAACCTTAGGTGAAAAAGTCCAAGGGAGCCGCCATGCCGACCATCGCCACCTTCAACCTGTGCAATCTGGGCGCGGATGCGCCGCCGGATCGGCTGGCGCGACTGGGCGCGATCATCGCCCGCGAGCTTGAAGGACCGGACATCCTGGCCGTGCAGGAAATCATGGCGGAAAGCCCGGCGCTGGAGGGTGGACGAATTCCAGGCGATGCGGCGTACCAGGCCCTGAGCACGGCCATCCTCAAGGCGGGTGGTCCCCAGTACGCGTTCCGGGAAATTCCCCCGCTGGCCCATCGGGACGGCGGCATGGCCGGCGCCAACATTCGGGTCGGGCTGCTGTTCGATCCGGCCCGGGTACATTTTCCCGACCGCGGCAACGCCGGGCCGGAGGACGGTACCGCCATCCGTCTCAACGGCGGCAAGCCCAGCCTGACGCTCAATCCCGGCCGCATCGCGCCCGCGCATCCGGCCTTCACGGGCGATGACCGCCACCACTGGGCGCCCAGCCGCAAGGTGCTGGCGGCTGAATTCGAGGTGGGCAACCAGCGGCTGTTCGTGATCGTTTGCCACTTCAAGTCGATGCGCTCGATGACCCGCCGCGAAGAGGATTACGCCAAGAAGCAGCGCCACGCCCAGGCCGAGATCGTCCATTGCTTCGCCGCCGACCTGCTGGCCATCGATCCCCAGACCGCCATCGTGCTGCTGGGCGATCTGAACGACGTGCCTGGCTCCAAAACCCTGAAGCTGCTCAAGGGCGATCTGTTCCACAATCTGCTGGAAGACCTGCCGCGCGGGGAATGCTACACCCGCCGGCACGGCGGCCAACCGCAGGCGCTGGATCACATCCTGGTCAGCCCGGCGTTGCGGCGTGGGGCGACCGCCCGCATCCCGCATCTGAACAGCGACGCCGCTCCCGGCGGGCCGGACCCGGCCAGCGACCACGATCCGGTGGTGGCGACGCTGCCGGCGCTGGCGGAGTCGCCGAACCCATAAAAAAACGGCCGCCGCTTTCGCGACGACCGTTTTCGGTCCTGAACCGACCGGCGAGCGTGTTGCCCGCCCGGCCTGATACCCAATCCCCGATCGCGGTTACTTCACCAGCCGCATCTTGACATAGGCACCCGGCGCGTCCTCGATCACCGGCAGCTTGCCGGTTCCCGGAACGCGGGCCGGTATCTTCTCGCCCGAGTTCTTGCTCAGCCACTTGTACCAGTCCGGCCACCAGGAACCTTCGGCCTGCTTGGCATCCTTCAGCCATTCGTCCGGGTCGGTCACGTGCTTGGGATTGGTCCAGTAGAAATACTTGTTGGCGGAAGGCGGATTGATCGGGCCGGCGATGTGGCCGGATCCGCTCAGCACGAACCGCACCGGTCCATTGAACATCAGGCTGCCGGCGTAGTTGGACTTCCACGGTGAAATGTGATCCTCGATCGCCGACAGGAAGTAGGTCGGCACCTTGACCTGAGTCAGGTCGATCGGCGTACCCAGCAGGGAAATGCCGCCCGGCTCCTTCAGCCGGTTGTGCTGGTAGAAGTTGCGCAGGTAGAAGCTGTGCATCTTGGCCGGCATCCGGGTGGAATCCGAGTTCCAGTACAGCAGATCGAAGGGGAAAGGATCCTTGCCCAGCAGGTAATTATTGATGAAGAACGACCACATCAGGTCGTTGGCGCGCAGCATGCTGAAGGTGGTCGCCATCTCGCTGCCGTCGAGATAACCCTTGGCCGCCATGCGCTTTTCCAGGGAGGCGATCTGTTCTTCCTCGATGAACACCTCCAGTTCGCCCGGCTGCGAGAAATCCAGCATGGTGGTCAGGTGGGTGCCGGAGGTGATGCGCGGCGTGCCCTTGGCCGCCAGATAGGCGTTGGTGATCCCCAGCAGGGTACCGCCCAGACAGTAGCCCAGCGCGTTGACCTCACGCTCGCCGGTAGCCTGCTCGATGGCGTCCAGCGCCGCCAGCGGGCCATCCTTCAGGTAGTCGTCGAAGGCCTTCTCGGCCATCTTCTCGTCCGGGTTGATCCAGGACATCAGGAATACGGTGAAGCCCTGATCCACCGCCCACTTGATCAGGGAATTCTTGGGCCGCAGGTCCATGATGTAGAACTTGTTGATCCACGGCGGGAAGATCAGCAGCGGCTTCTTGAACACCTCCGGCGTGCTGGGATCGTACTGGAGGAGTTGCATCATCTCGTTCTGATAGACGACCTTGCCGGGCGTGGTGGCGACGTTCTTGCCCAACTCGAAGGCGTTGAGGTCGGTCATCCGGATGTTGAGCTTGCCCTTGCCGCGCTCGAGATCGTCGAGCATGTTCTTCAGACCGTTGATCAGGTTCTCGCCGCCGGATTCGATGGTGGTCCGCAATACTTCGGGATTGGTCATCACGAAGTTGCTGGGCGACATCGCGTCCACGAACTGGCGGGTATAGAACTGGAGCTTCTTCTTGGTCTTGTCGTCGTAACCCTCGACGTTGGCGACCATGTCCTGAATCCAGCCGGCGGTCAGGAGGTAGGACTGCTTGATGTACGAGAACAGGGCATTGTCCTGCCAGTCGTCGTGCTTGAAGCGCTTGTCGCTCTTGGGCTCGCGCACCACCGCTTCCATCGGCTGGCCGCCGAACATTGCCGGCAGGGCTTTCTGCCACAGATCCAGGTAATTCTGCCACAGGGCCATCTGGGCCTGCGCCAGCTTGGCCGGATCGGCCAGGATCTTCTGGGTCAGATCCAGGAAAGATTTGCCCAAGCCCATCTGATCCTGGAAGTCAAAAGCGCCATCGCTCTTCTGACGGTTCAGAAATTCCTTGACGATGATCTGGCTCTTTTCAGCGATGTGGCTGAAAAGTTGGGCCATTTGCGCCGGATCGGGCATCTTCACTTCCGGCAGTTTGAGTTCGGGATTTTTTTGCTCGGCCATGCATCGTTCCTCATCGTTATGGTGGTTCGCTTGATCGTTCTAATTCTAGCTTATGTTGCCTCTCCCGCGTCAGCGGGGCGAACCTCAAAAACAATCGGACAGGCCAGCACGGAAATTCCGCGTTGACCTGCCCGTTCGACAGGAAGGCGAAGCGCCCGCCTTACTTGGCGACCAAGCCCTTGAGTTCCTGCAGGCTCTCGGTGACGCGCTTGTTGATGATGGCGAATGCCTCGGTGTTGGACTTGCTGACCATCTCGGCCAGTTCGCGCATGTTGGCCAACGCCTGCTCGAACGCCTTGCGAGCCAATTCGGCCTGCTTGGTGGTCATTTCCTGCGGATTGCTCGCGCTGCCGGCCAGTTGCTGGGCGATCGAGGACACCTCGTTCATGGCCTGGCTCAGAATCTCGGCCTGTCGCTGCGCCACGGCCTGCATGCCCTGCACGGCGGCCTGATTGGCGGCGGTCAGCGCTTCGATGTTCTTGCGCTGGGCGGCCATGATGGCATCCATGTCGAAGCCGGGGATCTTGACGTCGCCCAGCATCTTGGTCATGTCGAACTTGCTCAGGTCGAACTTGCCGAAGTCGAAATTGGCGAACGGGTTAAAGGGATTTGGGGTAGACATCAGGCACTCTCCACTTTGGTAAAGGGGTTAACGGCTCATTGTGCAGCGCAACATCAATGTTGGTATTTTGCATCGCGGAAACCCGGGAGTCAACCAAAATTTTGCAGCGCAGCAATTTCTCCTTCTCATCCCCCCTCGCCCAGACTCTTGGCGGCAATCTCGTAAACATCCGGCGACAGGTCCGGCGCCGACAGAATCCGCCCGAGCTGGCTCCGCATTCCCTGCCGGCGAATCGGATCGTATTTGCGCCAGCGGGTGAAGGCGGCCATCAGCCGTGCGGCGATCTGGGGGTTGAAAGGGTTCAAAGCCAGGATTCGGTCGGCAAGAAAAGTATAGCCGCGGCCGTCGGCCGCGTGAAAATGCAAGGGATTGGCCTGGGAGAACGCACCGATCAACGCCCGGACCTTGTTGGGATTGCGGAGGTTGAAGGCCTCGTGCGCCATCAACTCCCGAACGACATCCAGCGTGCCGGGCAGGTGGGACGTCGCCTGAAGGGTCAGCCACTTGTCCACCACCAGCGGCTCGTGCCGCCAGCGGGCGTAGAAGGCCGCCAGGGCAGCGGCCCGCTCGGGGCCGTCGCAGTTCGCCAGAGGCGCCAGCGCCCCGAGTTGGTCCGTCATGGTGCTGGCCGAATGGAACTGCTCCAGGCACAGGGCGCGCGTTTCCGCATCGTCGAGTTGCATCAGGTAATCCAGACAGGTGTTCTTCAGCGCCCGCCGGCCGATGGCATCGGAATCGATCCGGTAGTCCTCCCGGTCCCGAACATGCAGGGTCTGGTAGGTCGCCCGCAGCGATTCGCGCAACCGTTCCGCCAGCGTCCGCATGACAAACAACCGCGCGGCGTGGATACCGTCCACGTCCACCACCTCCATCTGCTCGGCGAGGTAGTTTTCGCCGGGCAGGGCCAGCACCTGGGCCAGCAGCGCCGGATCGGCGCCGGATGCCAGCGCCCGGCCAAAGGCGGCGCTGAAGGATTCCGCCAGCGTCCACTCCCGGCCCGCTTGGCGCTCCGCGACCAGGGCCAGGATGGCGCGGATCGCCAGGGTCTGACCGGCATCCCAGCGATTGAAGTCGTCGCTGTCGTGAGCCAGCCGGAAGCGCAGATCGTCGTCGCTCTCGGTGCTGTTCAGCTTCACGGGCGCGGAAAAACCGCGCAGCAGCGAGGGAACCGGTCGCGCCGGCACGTTGATGAAGTGGAAAGCGTGTTCCGGCTCGCGCAGTTCCAGCACCCGGCTGGTGCCTTGCGGCGCATCTTCTCCCGCCAGTTGCAGCGGCAGATCGCGGCCATCGGCGTCCAGCAAACCCATCGCCAGCGGAATGTGGAACGGCTCCTTGGTCGACTGCCCCGGCGTCGGGGGGCAGGATTGGCGAACCGTCAGGGTGTAGCGGCGGGCGGCGGGGTCGTAACGGTCGCCGACGGTCAGTTCCGGCGTACCGGCCTGATGGTACCAGCGCGCGAACTGGTCGAGATCCGCGCCATTGGCGTCGGCCATCGCCGCGACGAAATCGTCGCAGGTCACCGCCTGACCATCGTGGCGCTGGAAGTAGAGATCCATGCCGCGCCGGAAGCCGTCCCGGCCGAGCAGGGTCTGGATCATGCGGATGACCTCGGCACCCTTGTTGTAAACGGTGACGGTGTAAAAGTTGTTGATTTCGATGTAGGAGTCCGGGCGCACCGGGTGCGCCATCGGCCCGGCGTCCTGCGGAAACTGACTGGAGCGCAGGATGCGCGCGTCCTCGATGCGCTTGACCCCGCGCGAGCCGAGATCCGAGGAGAATTCCTGGTCGCGGAACACGGTCAGCCCTTCCTTCAGGCTGAGCTGGAACCAGTCGCGGCAGGTCACCCGATTGCCGGTCCAATTGTGGAAGTACTCGTGACCGATGACGCCGAGGATGCCCTGATAATCGGCGTCGGTGGCGGTTTCCGGCTTGGCGAGCACGTACTTGGTATTGAAGATGTTGAGGCCCTTGTTCTCCATCGCGCCCATGTTGAAATCGCCGACCGCGACGATCTGGTACAGATCCAGGTCGTATTCCAGCCCGAAGCACCGCTCGTCCCACGCCATGGCCTGCTCGAGCGAGTACATGGCATGCCCGCACTGGTCGAGGTTTTCCGGTTCGACGTAGACGCGCAACGTCACCTGGCGGCCGGAACGGGTGACGAAACGATCTTCAATATATTGGAGATGACCGGCCACCAGGGCGAACAGGTAGCAGGGCTTGGGAAACGGATCCCGCCAGGTTGCCCAGTGGCGGCCGTCGTCCAGTTCGCCGCTGGCGACCGGATTGCCGTTGGACAACAGCACCGGATAGCGAGCCTTGTCGGCCACCAGAGTGACGGTGAAGACCGCCATCACGTCGGGCCGGTCGAGGAAGTACGTGATCCGGCGAAAACCTTCCGCCTCGCATTGGGTACAGAAGTTGCCGCCGGACTGGTAGAGACCCTGCAACGAGGTATTATCCCGCGGCTGGATGCGGGTGATCGACGTCAGTTCGAACGACTCGGGGGGATCCAGCAGGGTGAGTCGATCCGGGTCGAGTCGATAGCGGTCCGTGGCGAGCGGCGCTCCATTCAATTCCAGAGCGACCAGTTCCAGATGCCGGCCATCCAGCGCGAGCGGCGTACCGGCAGTCGTGCTCCCGGCGCGAACGACGTGCAGGTGGGAACGAACCGTGGTGGAGTCCTCGCCCAGTTCGAACCGCAGGTCGATGGTCGGAATGCGGTAGGCGGGTGGGGTGTAGTCCTTGAGATAGGTCGTCTTGGGCGTCTGAGTCAGCATGTGGACCACTTTTAGGATTTGGAGGGAACGATCAACTTGGAGGATCGGCGGTTCGGTTCGTTCGAAACCGTTCGGGCATCACTCCTCCGGCTCCTGTTGGGTCTCCATCCACAGCGCGCCCAGTTCGAGGGCGATTTCGGTGAACGGTTCGACGCTGACGGCGTCTTGCTCCTGGAACAGCCCGATCACGGTCCAGCGCCCGTCGTGCAGGGCGAAGGCCTCCAGGGTATGAGCCAGCGGGTCCAGCAGCCACAGATAGAGCACGCCGTAACGGGCGTAGACCGGCATCTTGGTAACCCGATCCTTGCGAGCGGTGGACGGCGACAGGATTTCGCAGACCCAGTCCGGGACGACCTCGAAGCGATGATCGCGGGGCAGGCGCGGCATCCGTTCCCGCCGCCAGCCAGCCAGATCGGGAACCACCACTTCGGTATCGCGGATAAAGTGGATTTCCGGCTCGACCAGAATCCACCAGCCGCCTGGACCGCCACGCCCCCGGTGGTAGGGGCTGCCGAGGTCTATTTGCAGCCCTGACTCCGCTTGAGCATGAGGTCCAGCCGGGCGCGGTTGGGTGTACAACCGGCCATTGATGATTTCGCCGGTCAGGTTTTCCGGCAACGCCTCAAGCTGAGCATATAGATCATCCGAATGCGTGGATGGTTTCATCACGGCGGACATGGTCTCCTGCGGAATCAGCGTGATTTGCGCTTTCTGCCTATTGTAGAGCGTTCCTCGGGCAATAGAGACGTGAGCTGCCGGTACCGCTCGAACAGGAACGCCACCCGCTCCGCCTCGCTGGCGAAGGCGGTTTTGCCGTAGGCGGCGTCTACCGCGCGGTCGAGGCGGCGATGCGCCTGGAGCAGTTCCGGCGGCATGGTCAGCGGGTCGTAGAGATCGGCCAGCGTGGCGCTGGGAAAGCGGGCGCGGGCATCGAGCACGGCCTGGGCGGCGGTTGCAATCGCCTGGCGTTGCGGATCGGTCGGCGCCGGCCACGGAAAGTTGTTGTAGACGATGCCGGCGGAATAGCGGTAGTCGCTCTTCAGCCGCCCGCACACCGCCCGCACCCAGGCCATGTGCATGGTCGAGGACAGCACACCGAAGTGGTAGAGCGTGGCGTGGGGAATGATCAAATTCAGATTGGTTGATATGACCTCGGCGGGCAAGATACCGACGGGGATAAATGGACGCCGCTCCGAAGATACACTAGGAATCAGAACGTACTCTCCAGAACTGGGGTGTCTGATTTCGCCAAACAAGGCTGGTGTCGCCGCCAGCTCCCGCGTCGTGGCGCGCGTACTCGCCAACCGATCACGCCGCACTGCCTCCACTCGTTCCAATATCGCCGGCATGGCGCGGAGTTCATCCGGGCTGATGCCTACCAGCCACAAACACCAGCGTTCGCGTCCGTTGATGAATTCCTCGCTACCCAGCAGGCGACGCAGCCACCGGGCGGCTTTCGGTTCGCGGGCGATGAATTCCTCCTTTTCCGCTGGCGACAAAAGCAGATGGCCCCCATCATTGGGCATGCTGCCGAACACGATGGACGGAACCGGAGAAATCGGCGAGCGGCGATTGTCCAGCACCACGTTCGCCGCATCGACCAAATAAGGGTTGATGTTGTTCGCGCGAATCGCGTGGGGTTCCGACTTCGGCGTGTCGTAATCGAACAACCATTTCTCCAGCTCGTCTTCCAACCCGAAGCCGACGATCACGCAATGGACGGCGGCCTTGCCGCGCGCCTCGCTGCTCCATTGAAAGGTGCGATGGGCGAAATGGATCCGCACGCCACGCCGGAACAAATCGGGCCACAACACCCCGGCCTGCTCGCCCTGGGTGATCGAATTGGTGGAGACGAAGGCAGCGCGAATCGCGGGATTGTCGGCCAGAACATCAGCGGCCTTGCGATACCAGCAGGCGACATAATCCAGCACTCCGAATCCTTTAACGCCTTGAAAGATGGCGGCGATTTCAGTTTTCTGCGCCTCGCTCTGAAACGCCTTGCCCACGAACGGCGGATTCCCGACAATGACGCTCAACTCTTCCGGTCGCACGATCTCCCGCCAGTCCAGCGCCAGGGCGTTGCCGTGGACGATGTTCGGAGCCTTGGTCAACGGCAGGCGGACGAAGTACTGGCCGAACGCCTCCGACACCCGCAGGTTCATCTGATGGTCGGTCAGCCACAGCGCCACCTGGGCGATCTGGGCGGGAAACTCTTCCAATTCGATGCCGTAAAACTGATCGACGTCCACGAACACCAGCCGGCTCACGTCCAGCAGGATTTGCTCGGTGTCGACCAGTTCGCGCAGCACCTCCAGTTCGAGCAGCCGCAGCTCCCGGTAGGCGACCACCAGGAAGTTGCCGCACCCGCAGGCCGGATCGAGCACGCGCAGCGAAGCCAGCTTTTTCTGGAACTCGAACAATCGCTTGGGATTCCGCCGGATTCGCTCGAACTCCGCCCGCAACCGGTCCAGAAACAGCGGGCGCAGCGCCTTGAGGATGTGGGTCTCGCTGGTGTAGTGCGCGCCCAGATGGCGGCGGGCGGCGGGATCGAGAATGGACTGGAACAGCGAGCCGAAAATCGCCGGGGAAATCCGGCTCCAGTCCAGCGCGCAGGCGTCGAGCAGCCACTCCCGCAAGCGCCGGTCGAACGCCGCCAGCGGCAACGGTTCGGCGAACAGCCGGCCGTCGACGTAGGGAAACGCCGCCAGTTGCTCGTCCAGCGTCCTGAAACGCCGCTCCGGCGGGGTATTCAAGGTCTGAAACAGTTGCGCCAGCCACGGCCCCAGATCGGAACCGTCCTCGGCGGTGCGCTGCTCCACGCCATCCTGAAACTGGCGGCGCTCGAAGATCGCGGTGTCCTCGGCGAACAGGCAGAACAGCAACCGCACCAGCAGCACTTCCAGCGGATGCCCGTCGTAGCCGGTAGCTTTCAGGCCGTCGTGCAGCCGGCCCAGCCGCTCCGCCGCCGCGACGTTGACCGGGTCCTGCTGGCCGAACGTGCGGGTCTGATAGCCGGCGATGAAGCCGAACAGGCGAACGTGTTGATACAGGTCCGCCAGCGAAAACTCATGGGTCTGGTTCTCGTCCAGATCGTACAGCCGGAACCGGGCGAAATCGGACACCAGCACGTAGCGCGGCAGGTCGCGCTCCTTCAACCCCGGAAAATAATCCAGCGCCTGCCGGAACGCCCGATCCAGATTCTGGCCGCGCGACTTGTGCTCGACCAGCAGCACCCCTTTCCACAGCAGGTCGATGAAACCGCCGGCGCCGTCAGCCTTCTTGACCGAGGTCTCGAACGTCGCCACCCGCCGTCGCGTCACCCCGAAAATGGCGAAGAAACCATCCCAGAAGCTTTTGGCTTCGGCGTTTTCCGAGGTCTCGTCGGCCCACTCGCGGGAAAACGCCAGGGCGCGGTCCTTGATTTCGTTCCAGGAGAGAGGCACGACAGAACTCTCACAAGGGACACGGTAGGCTCACCGGCCAGCCGGTCCTTGATTTCGTTCCAGGAGAGAGGCACGACAGAACGGCTTCACGCCGCCTGGCTTTTTTCCTTCTGTTCTTCCAGATGCTTGCAGTCGATGCACAATTCCGCAGTCGGCCGGGCTTCCAGCCGGCGCAGGCCGATCTCCACCCCACAGGCCTCGCAGTAGCCGTAATCGTCGGACGCCAGCCGGCCCAGGGCCTTGTCGATCTTGTGGAGCAATTTGCGCTCCCGATCCCGCGCCCGCAGATTGATCGAGAATTCCTCCTCCTGACTCGCCCGATCGTTGGGATCGGGCAGGTTGAGCGGCTCGTCCCGCATGCTGCTGACCGTACGCCGGCCTTCTTCCATCAACTCCTGCTTCCAGGCCACCAGGATGGCGCGGAAATGCTTTTTTTGCCTGTCGTTCATGTATTCCTCGCCCTCCCCCACACGGTAGGGCGCAAATCCCGCAAATGTGTCGGTCATCTTCATTCGCCTTGGTATTTGATTTGTTACCAACAAAACCAAATGCCGGCCGTACGCGGGGCATCCGGTGTAACAGCCGACGGGTGCGCATCACAGCACAAAATATTCTAGAAGGAAATTCGACAAATGCTCGGTGGTTCGTCCGACCGTTCAGGAACCGCTCAAGCAGCGTCGCGCCGAATCGGACAGCCCTCGCAGCAACAGGAAGTAGGCATCGGGGCCGGCCGGCAATTCCGCGCCCAACGGATCGAGCACTCCGCGGCGCGCGCTGCCGCCGGCGACGACCGTGTCCACCAGGGCCGACTGGAATTGTGGTTCGCCGAACACGCAGCGAACCCCGAGTTCGCGGATGCGGGCCTGGATTTCCGCCACCCGTCTGGCGCCGGGCCGCTGTTCGGGGTTCAGGACGATCGAACCGACCGCGTTCAGGCCGTAACGCCGCTCGAAATACTGATAGGCGTCGTGAAACACGATGTAAGGCTGGTCCTCGATGGATCCCAACTCCGCCGAGAGCGTCTGGTCCAACTGGTCGAGCCGCTCGATCAAGGCCGTGCCGTTGCGCTCGTAATCAACCCGACGAGCAGGATCGACCTCGCCGAGGACGACAGCGATGCGCCGGACCATGGCGGCCGCATTGATCGGATCCAGCCAGACATGGGCGTCACGATCGGCGACGGTACGATCGTGACCGTGCTCGGCGCCCCCTTGCGGCTCATGCCCGTGCTCGGCGCCGTGCCGGTGCGGCTCCCAGGCGCCTCCCTCCCGCAACGGCAGGACCACGATGCCGGGCACCTCCATCAGGGCCACCGACCGGACCTGTTTGGCACTGGCCAGCGGCTTGACCAGAAAGCTCTCCAGATCCGGCCCGATCCAGAACACGACGTCGGCCTCGTTGATGGCGCGCGCGTCGGAGGGTCGCAAGCTGTATTCGTGCGGAGAAGCCCCACCCGGCACCAACAAGCGTGGGGTTCCCATACCCTGCATGACGCCGGCCACCAGCGAATGCACCGGCTTGATGCTCGCCGCAACCCTGGGTTCGGCGGCGAGTCCGAGCGAGAACGACAGCAGGAACGCGGCCACCGGCGCGAACCATCCTGGCCGAGGCCATGACATCCGCATTCTCATCTTGAAATCCCCCGCTGTATTCGTGCCTAATCCATGCCCAGCATAACATCCACCCAGGCAGATCGAGTTGATCGCGAGCGTTCTCCGGCGCTTTTCACCCGCGTCCCTACCGATTCCATCGTCGGCGCTCGCCCGCCGGCGGATACCGATCCACGGTTCGGCCACCCTCGCGCATGAGGCGCGCCATGCCGGCTGAACCGCTGCTGTCGGTCGAGAACATCGACTTTGCCATCCGCGGCAACCCGATCCTGCGGGATGTCAGCCTCCGGGTGGCGGGAGGCGAGATCGTCGCCCTGATCGGCCCGAACGGCGCGGGCAAGTCCACCCTGGTGCGGATCGTGCTGGGCCTGCTTCGGCCCGATGGCGGCCGGGTCCGGCTGAAGCCCGGTCTGCGGCTGGGTTACATGCCGCAGCGGCTGGTGGTCGACGACACCCTGCCGCTGACCGTGCGGCGCTTCATCACCCTCGGCACCCGGGCGCCGCGCGAACGGGTCCGGGCGGCGCTGGCGGAAGTGGGCGCCGCCCACGTGCTCGATGCGCCGGTACAGGCGATTTCCGGCGGCGAGTTGCAGCGAGTGCTGCTGGCGCGCGCGCTGTTGCGAGAACCCGATTTGCTGGTGCTGGACGAACCGGTTCAGGGCGTGGACCTGAACGGCCAGTACGAACTGTACGATCTGATCGGTGGTTTGCGGCGGCGGCGGGGCTGCGGCATCCTGATGGTGTCCCACGAACTGTATCTGGTCATGGCGGCGACCGACCACGTGATCTGCCTGAACCGGCATGTTTGCTGTTCCGGCCATCCCGATCATGTCGCCCGCGACCCCGCCTACCTGTCCCTGTTCGGTCTCGACGGCGCCCGCAGCCTGGCGTTCTACCATCACCACCACAACCACCGCCACGACCTGCGCGGGACCGTGGTGGCGGAGGAACCCGACGCTCGTGGATGACTTCATGTCGCGCGCCCTGCTGGGCGGCTTCGGCGTGGCGCTGGCCGCGGGACCGCTGGGCACCTTCATCGTCTGGCGCCGCATGGCCTACTTCGGCGACACCCTGGCCCATTCCGGGCTGCTGGGCGTGGTGCTGGGCTTCGTGTTGCGCATCAATCCGGGATTGGGTGTGATCGTCACGTGTCTGCTGGTGGCGCTGACGCTGGTGCTGCTGCAGCGGCAGCGCTGGCTGGCCACCGACACCCTGCTGGGTATTCTCGCCCACACCACCCTGTCGCTGGGACTGGTGGCCCTGGCTTTCCTGGAAACGGTGCGCGTCGATCTGATCGGCTTTCTGTTCGGCGATATCCTGGCGATCGGCAATATCGACCTGTACTGGATTTGGGGCGGCGCCGGGCTGGCGCTGGGAACGCTGGCCTGGTTGTGGCGGCCGCTGCTGGCGGCCACCGTGCACGAGGAACTGGCGCGAGTGGAGGGGGTACCGGTATTTTGGGTACGACTGGCCTTCATGTTGCTGATCGCCATCGTCATCGCCGTGGCGATGAAGGTAGTCGGCATCCTGCTGATCACCTCGCTGCTGATCATTCCAGCGGCGGCGGCGCGGCGCTTCGCCCGTTCGCCGGAAGGCATGGCCGCCCTGGCCAGCGTCCTGGGTTGCGCGGCGATCGGGCTCGGCCTCTGGGCCTCGCTGCGATGGGATACGCCGGCCGGTCCATCGGTCGTGGTGACCGCCACCAGCCTGTTCGCGCTGGGTTCCGTCATTCCCGCCCATGCCCGGCGTTAAAACCCTTCTCCTTCCCCTTTCCCGCGCCTCGCTTCTGGCGCTCCAGAACCAGGAAGAAGTTCGGCGCACAGCCTGAGAACCGTCTCCGGTCCGAGTCCATGAAAACAACGGCGCTCGGCGTAGGGGAGTTTTTCCGAATCGCAGGAACAGGCGCCGGCATCTTCCCGGGCGACCCGGAATCGCGGGCCGGCATGTCCGTATTTCTCATGATCGGTCGGACCAAAGATACCCACCGTGGGCACGCCGAGTTCGAAACCCAGGTGCATGACCGCGCTATCGTTGGCCACTACCAGCACGGCGCTGGAGAGCAGCATGGCGGTTTCCGGCATCGTGGTTTCTCCACTGAGGATGGTGGCGATGCCCGGCGCCCCGCGAACGACCGCCTCGGCGATCGGCCTTTCATTTCCAGCTCCCACGAGGAGAACCTTTCTGGCGGTTCCAGCCACCAATTGCCGGATCACCTCCTGAAAGCATTCGACCGGCCAGCGTTTCTTTTCACTGGCGGCTCCCGGAGCCACGACGATCCACCCGCCCGTGCTCGCAATTCCCTTGTCCCGCAGTTTTTCCAGGGCCGACCGCCGATCGGCGGCGTCGAAAAATTCAAAGGGTGGTGGAAACCGAATCCTCATTCCCATCATCTCGAGAATTTCCTGATGGCGCTCTCTCATGTTGATCGTGCGGAAACGGCGAAAAAGCGGGCTTCTGATTTTGCAGGGAATCAGGAATGGAATGGGACTGTTCCGAAGATCCACGATGCAATCGTACGGTTTTTTCCTCAGTTCCCGAATAAATCGCCATTTCGACAGCAGATTCATTCTCTTGTCGTAAGGAACGACCCTGTCGATATGGGAACTTTTCTCAAGCACGGAGCAGGCTTTGTATCCGACCACCACGGTCAGTCTGGCTTCCGGATATCGAGCGGCCAGAGCCATGATGACCGGAGTGGTCATGATGACATCCCCGAAGTTGCTGAGAGTCACGACCAGAATACTCTTCATGCGGTTATGGATTCCGTCGGAAGTCGTCGATAACTCAATCACACTCCATCCGGACATTCAATCCAATCTCCAATAAAACACTGTCAACTTGTCGCCACCAGGCGATTTTGGCCATCCTGTTTGATTTTGCAGTGCGGCATTTTTATCGTGCATTGCGGCAGTTAGCGCGTCCGAACGGTCATCGACCGCCATTCCGAGTCATTTCCATTAGATTAGTGTGATTATTCTAAATTAAATTGCTAGGGTGACACGCAATGGCGGACCAGGGCCCCGGCCCGGCTGGTCGAACTTTCATCCCCTGGATGGCATATGACTGTTCGCAAAAGCTTTATTGGTCCATCACGGGAGAATCACGATAAGGGTTGGAACGCCCGAAACCGATGGACACGGTCGTCCTTCCCGTGGTCTGCACAGGAGTACCGATGATGACGTATCGATATATGCAAAAACGGCTGCGCGAAGCACGCCGGATGGAAGACACGCTGACGCTGGCCAGCCAGATCTGGCTGGCGGGACTCGGAGCGCTGGCTCGAGCCCAGCAGGAAGGCCGCGATTTCTTCGATCGACTGGTCGAATGCGGCCAGGTCATGGAAGCGGTCGAGGAGGAGGATGATAGCCTGCGCGAACTCAAGCAACTGGCCCGGCTGGTTCTGGCCGGCTCCAGCCAAGACCAGCCGGAAGCGCCCACGTCGGAGGACATTCTGAGCCTGGCGGAAGCGATCCAGCATCTGGACCTTCACCTGCGCGAACTGGACATGCGCTGAGTCGGCCAGCGGGCGCATCAACCCTCCAGGGGGTGGAGCAATCCACCCCTCTCCGTCCGGTCGATCCCCGGCTCCGATCACGACTCCCGCAAACCGCGCCACGGCGGCTGGGTCAACGCCGAACGCGCGCCCAGCAGCCCGGCCAAACCGACCCCCAGCACGCCCGCGCCGCCGCCCAGCAGCCAGACCCACGGATTCCAGCGATACGGAAACTCGAAGACATGGGCCGCGAGCACGTAGCCCAGCAGGGTCGCGGCGGCGGCCGCGAGCACGCCCGCCAGCAGACCCAGGGTGGCGAATTCGGCCAGCAGGCTGCGCCGAACGGTATCCCGCCGCGCGCCCAGCGTGCGCAGCACCGCGCTTTCGAACCGGCGCTCGTCCTGGGTGGCCTGGATGGCGGCGTACAGGACCACCAGCCCCGCCGCCATGGCGAACAGGAACACGTATTCGACGGCGGCGATCACCCGGTCCATGATCTCGCGGACCTTGTTCATCAATGCCTCCACGTCCAGCACCGTCACCGACGGATATTGCCGCACCAGCTCCGCCAGCAGCGGCTTCCGCCCTTGGGGCAGATGGAAACTGGTGATCCAGGTGGCCGGATAGCCATCGAGCACGCCGGACGGGAATACCACGAAGAAGTTGGCCCGGAACGAGTCCCATTCGACGCTACGCAGGTTGATCACTTTCGCTTCCAGCGCCTGGCCGGCGACCTGGAAGCGAAGGATATCGTTCGGAGCGATGCCCAGATCCTTCGCCAGCCCGATCTCGACCGAGGCGACGCCTCGGCCGCTGTCCCCGGCGTTCCACCAGCGACCGGCAACGATGCGGTTATCCTCCTGCAGGCGGTCGGTCCAGGACAGGTTGAACTCCCGTTCCACCAAACGCTTGGCGCGTGGGTTGTCATAATCGTCCGGTCCCACCGCCCGGTTGTTGATGGCGGTCAGCCGCCCGCGCACCATCGGAAACAGCTCGACATCGTGCAGGCCGTGCTCGCGCAGGAACGCCCGGACCCCGGCGACCTCGTCCGGCTGAATGTTGATCAGGAAATGATTGGGGGCATCGACCGGCAAGCTGGCCCGCCAGTTGGTCAGCAGGTCGGTGCGCACCAGAGTCAGCATCAGCAGCGCCATCAGGCCCAAGCCCAGCGCCACCACCTGCACCGCGCTGCCGGAACCGCGCCGGGCGATGTTGGCCAATCCAAAGCGCCAGGCCACGCCGACGCGGCCACGCAGCAGGTTCAGCGACTTCACCAGCCCCCAGGCCGCCAGCGACAGCGCCACCACCGTCCCCACCACTCCGGCGCAGACGTAGAACGCCAGCCACCATTCGCCGGCCTGCCAGACCAGCAGCGCCAGGGTCGCCGCCACGGCGGGACCGTACAGGGCCAGCAGGCGCGGGTTGACCGGGCCGAGATCGCGGCGCAGCACCCGCAACGGTGGCACTTCCCGCAGCCGCAGCAACGGAGGCAGACCGAAACCCAGCAGGGTGACCAGGCCGGTCGCCAGCGCCGGCAGGATTGGTTGCCACGACGGTGCCGGCAGTCCGACGTTACTGACCAGTTGTCCGAGCACGTCGCTCAGGCCGTACTGGACCAGGTAGCCGACGACAAGCCCCGCCGCGCCGGCCAGCACCGCCAGCGCCAGCAGTTCCAGCACGAACAGCCGCACGATCAGCCCCTGGGTCGCGCCGACGCAGCGCAGAATGGCGACGCTGTCCCAATGGCGGGCGGCGAAACGGCGGACGGCGATCGCCACCCCGACCCCGGCCAGGATCACGCTGACCAGCGCAGCCAGGTTCAAAAAGCGCTGGGCTCGTTCCAGCGCCGCCCGCAGCTCGGCGCGGGCATCGCGCACCCCTTGCAGCTTTTCGCCGGACTTCAGCCGAGGCTGCGCCCAGTCCTTGAAGGCTTCCAGCACCGCCGGCGCGCCGGCCAGCAGCAGACGATATTCCACCCGGCTGCCCGGTTGGACCAGACCGGTCGAGGGCACGTCCTCCAGGTTCATCAGCAGGCGCGGGGCGATGCTGAACAGATCGCCGGCGCGATCCGGTTCGTAAGCCAGCACCCGGTCGATCCGGAAACCGCGCGAGCCGAGATCCACCGACTCCCCAACCTCGATGCCGATTCCCTGCAAGAGCCGCTCGTCCACCCAGACCTGGCCCGGACTCGGGATGGAGTCGACCGGGCGGGCCGGGGCGAACGGCCGGTCGCTGACCTGCAGGATGCCACGCAGCGGATAGCCGGGACCGGCGGCCTTGACCTCGGCCAGTTGCGTGACCTCCCCGGCCAGCACCACGCTGCGGAAGCTCAGGGTTTCGGCGACCCGCAACCCCTGCCGTCGCGCCTCCTCGGCCAGTCCGGGCTGGATGGGATTCGGCGCGGCGATCACGAGGTCGGCGCCCAGCAGCTCGCTGGCCTTGCGCTCCATCGCCTGCTGGATGCGGTCGTTGAAAAAGCCGACGGCGGCGACGCTGGCGACGGCGATCAGCAGCGCGATCCCCAGCACCCGCAGTTCGCCCGACTGCCAGTCGCGGCGCAGGGCGCGCAGAGCCATGCGGATCGAATGACGCCAGCCGTGAGACTCTTGCCGGGGAGAAAACGCGGTCGGGGCTTTCGGCATGGTTTCAGTCTCCACCGGATCGCGCTGCCGGCGGCTCGCTCAGCCGGCCGTCGTCCAGTTCCAGCACCCGGTCGCAATACGCCGCCAGTTCCGGGTCGTGGGTCACCAGGATCAAGGTCGCGCCCTGCTCGCGATTCAGCGCGAACAGCAGTTCGACGATGCGATGGCCGGTCTTCTGGTCGAGGTTGCCGGTCGGCTCGTCGGCGAACAGGACGTCGGGATTGCCGGCGAAGGCGCGGGCGATGGCGACCCGTTGCTGTTCGCCGCCGGACAGTTGCGAGGGATAATGCCGGGCGCGCGGTCGCAAACCGACCCGTTCCAGCAAGTCCAGCGCCTGGCGGCGAGCATCGGGCTGGCCGGCCAGTTCCAGCGGCAACATGACGTTTTCCAGCGCGGTCAGTCCGGTCAGCAACTGGAAGGACTGGAACACGAAGCCGACCCTTTCCGCCCGCAGCAGGGCGCGGCCGTCCTCGTCCAGGCCACCGAGATCGGCGCCCGCCAGCCACACCCGGCCGCTGCTCGGAACGTCCAGCCCCGCCAGCAGGCCGAGCAGGGTGGATTTGCCCGAACCGGACGCCCCCACCACCGCCACGCTGTCGCCGCGGGCGATGCTGAAGCTGATGTCGGCGAGGATGACCAGCGGCCCTTCCGGACTGATCACCTGCTTGCCCAAACCTTCGACCCGAATGATGGTATCGGCGATTGGGTTGTCCGCTGCCGGCCGGGCGGTTACGCTTATCCCACTGGCGGCTTCCCGTTCATGATCCACGCGCATTGCCCGATTCTCCGATGATGAAAACGAATCACTCACGTTGGTTACCGATTCTGGTGTTGTGGCTGGCGGTTTTGTTCGATCCCGCGGTCTGCGCCGAGGCGCCGGTGATTCTGGTATTCGGCGACAGTTTGAGCGCCGCCTACGGCATTCCAGTTGATCGGGGCTGGGTCAGTCTGTTGCAAGGCCGGCTGGCGGAACGCGGCTTCCCGCACCGGGTGGTCAACGCCAGCATCAGCGGCGATACCACCGGCGGCGGCCTGAGCCGGCTGCCAGCGGCGCTGGAGCAGCATCGGCCCGCCGTCGTCATTCTGGAACTCGGCGCCAACGACGGGCTGCGCGGGCAACCGCCGATGGCGATGGGCGCCAACCTGGCGCGGATGATCGAACTGTCCCAAAAAGCCGGCGCCCGGGTGCTGCTGGCCGAGATGCGGATTCCGCCGAATTATGGCCCGCTGTACGCGCAAAAGTTTCAGGCGACGTTCGGAGAACTGGCGAAACGGTACGACATTCCGTTGATTCCGTTCCTGCTCGACGGCGTTGCCGGGAACCCGGGACTGATTCAGGACGACGGCCTGCACCCACGCGCCGAGGGACAGCCACGGATTCTGGACAACGTCTGGGCGGTGCTGGAACCGGTGTTGAGATGAAGCTGGCCGCGGCACCAGAGGGTATCCAAAGATGTCTATGATTGATACAAGAGCGGGTTAGCGCAGCATAACCCGCCGATTCGGTTGGACTCCCCCAACGGCGGGTTATGGGCTGACGCCCCGACCCGCCCTACGGTTTGCCTTTTGATCGGGCGGCGAATGCGGCAAACTCTCCGCCATGCCTCACTACGTCCGCGCCTATGTCCCCGGCGGTTCCTGCTTTTTCACGGTCGCCCTCCTGGAACGCCGCCGTCGCTTGCTTGCGGAACCCATTGCCGCCTTGCGCGCCGCCTTCGTTTCCTTGCGGTGGAACGACCGTTTCACCTCGACGCTATCGCCGTCCTCCCCGATCATCTTCATTTCCTGTGGACCTTGCCGCCGGACGATGCGAACTACTCCACGCGATGGCGGTCGATCGAGGCATCGTTTGCCCGGTCCATCGCGCCGGGGGAACGATTGTCGGATCGACGGCCACAAAAAGGCGAACGGGGCATCTGGCAATGCCGGTTCTGGGAACGCGCGATCCGCGATCGACGGGATTTCGAGCGCCACCGCGACTACTTCCATTACAACCCGGTCCAAACATGGCCTTGTGACGCGGGTGGCCGACTGGCCCCATTCGAGCGCCGCTTCGTGGAGAACGGGACGTATCCGTCGGATTGGGCGGGCCATCCCGCACTGGCCGATGTTGTGGGCTTCAGGGAATGATGTCGGGCAATGCTCCGCTTTTACCCGACCCACCTTGCTCATCGGCAACATGATTGAAATGGCGGGCCATGCCCGCCCGAGGCACATTCGCCGCAATTGGGTTCCGTAGCCAGGTGGATCGACATATAAG
>JAVMKJ010000221.1:0-9339 GCA_031732855.1 Candidatus Competibacter sp. | reverse complement strand
GCGACGAACGACCTGGCCCGGCGGATCGAGGTGTTCGATTACGAGCAGGCCCTGGTCGCCCTCCGCGCGGCGTGCGCCGACAAACCCGGATTGCAATAAGGAGTTCGGGACTTTCGCCAAAATCTTTATCTTCGTATTGTCATATTATTGAAAACGTAAGCGTTCAGACCCCTCCCCCCAGCGGGGGGAGGTTGGGAGGGGGGAAGGTTGCGACGCCAACGACTTGCCCTCCCCCAGCCCCCTCCCGCTGGGAGGGGGAGTGAACGGTTATACCGTTTATCAATGGATTTTATGGTTCAGAATCGTAGGGCGGGTTAGGGCGCCAGCCCGTAACCCGCCGATTTGATTGCGGTTTCGGCGGGTTACGCTTCGCTAACCCGCCCTACATGGGAAGTATAAAACCTATCGGGAATTGGTATTACTTGAAAACAAGCATCGGTGTTTTTCCAATGAATCGTGGATTCCCGCTCGCGCGGGAACGATGGAAAGCGAAAGTCCTGAAAGCTTAACCATGCGGTTCCCGCCGATTGGATTGGAGCAGGTGCGCCATGAATGCCAAGAGCAACAACTCGTTATCACCATCCCCGAGGGATACCGGGGCAAATAGTCCCGTTCCGGCAAGCGTCGGCCATGCCGTGGGCATCGGCGCCTCGGCGGGCGGCCTCGAAGCACTGCGTCCGCTGATCGCGCGCCTGTCTCCCACCGGTCGGACCGTCTATTTCCTGGCCCTTCACCAGTTGGCCGACCAGCCCAGCGCGCTGACGGAACTGCTGGCTCACGACGCGCGACTCGCCGTCCGAACCGCGGTCGATGGCCAGCCCGTCGTCCCCGATCGGGTTTGGGTGATACCCCCCGGTTGGGATCTCACCGTGCGCGGCGAATGTATTCGGCTCGCCGCCCCACCGGCGGATGCCCACTCCCCCTCCATCGACCGGCTGTTCGTTTCCCTGGCGGAAAGCTACGGCGACCGGGCCGTCGGCGTGCTCCTGTCGGGGACTGGCCACGACGGAACCGAGGGCGGCAAGGCCATCCACGCGGCGGGCGGGCGAGTGATCGTGCAACGGCCGGCCAGCGCCCAGTACGCCGATCTGCCCGCGGCGGCGATTCAAGCCGGCATCGTCGAGCGACAATTGGACATTGCGGAAATCGCGGATTACCTGAATGCCCTGGACGAAGCGCCGGTCGTTCCCGCCCCGCCCGCGACGGAATCCAGCAGCCCCGACACCGCCACCCTTTTCCAGGAATTGCTCCAGCGCGTGCTGGAAGCGACCCGGATGGACGCGACCCACTACAAGGAAGGCACGCTCCGCCGCCAGATCGAACGCCGGATGGCCGCCTTGCGCCTGCCGTCCCTGGAAGATTATCTGGGCTTCGTGCGCGTCAACCCGGACGAGATCAGGCTGCTCCAGCAAAGCTTCATGATCTCGGTGACCGATTTTTTCCGGGACCCTTCCGTTTTCGGGCTCCTGCGGCGAGCCATCGCCGGCCTGGTCGCCGCCAAGCAGCCCGGCGATGCGATCCGGGCGTGGGTGCCGGGCAGCGCCACCGGCGAAGAGGCCTATTCCATCGCCATCGTCCTGGCCGACGTGCTGGGAGAACGTCTCGCGCAGTTCGACGTGCGGGTGCTGGCCACCGATCTCGATCCGAACGCCATCCAGACGGCGCGGGTGGGCGTCTATCCCCGGTCCGCTCTGGAAAACCTGGACGTCGAGCTGCGCGAGCGCTATTTCGCGCCGCAGGGCCGGACGCTGCGGGTCAGTCGAACGATCCGGGAGCGGTGCGTGTTCGCCGGCCACGATCTGGTGCATCAACCGCCCTTTCTGGGCCTGGATCTCATCAGTTGCCGCAACGTGCTGATCTATTTCCAGCCCGGTTTGCAGGACGAAATGCTCGCCCGGTTCCACTACGCCCTGAACCGGGACGGCTTGCTGTTGTTGGGTCAGTCCGAAACCGCCAGCGCCGCCAGCACGCTGTTCGAACCGCTGGACGGCCAATACCGGCTTTACCGGCGACGCAACGTACCCACGCCCCGCCTTCATTTTTCCCCGCACAGTGTGTTGCCCAGCCGAGCGCAACAGTCGTCGTCGCCGGGTTCCATCGAACGCGCGTCGTCCCCCGAATCGGCCATGCGGGAATGCCTGCTGCGGGAGTACGCCCCCGCAAGCGTGCTGGTGAACCGCGATGGACTGCCGCTGCATTTCTTCGGAAAGGTGGAGCGCTATCTGAATATTCCCAGGGGCGCGGCGGATTTTTCCCTGCTCGCCTTGTGCCGGCCCGAGCTGCGCGGCGAGATCAGAACCTTGCTGTATCTCGTCAGCCGGGAACGAAGGACCTCGGCGGCAGGGCGATCCCAGCCGCTCGCGCTGGAGGACGGCGCCGCGCGGGTGCGGATGATGGCGCGTCGCGTCGACCTGGACCTGACGGGAAACGACGGCGCCATCCTGATCAGCTTCGAGGAACAGCCCGCTCCGTTGGAAATGGGCGCGGCCGACCCAGGGCAGCCGCTCCGGGAGCAGTCTCCCGACGAAATCGACGAACTGCGCCAGGAACTGGCGGCGACCCGCGAACATCTCGGGGCGGTGATCGAGGAAATGGAGACGTCCAACGAGGAACTCCAATCCCTCAACGAAGAGTTGCAGGTCTCCTCCGAAGAACTGCAAGTGTCCAACGAGGAGCTTCAGTCCACCAATGAAGAACTGATCACCCTCAACGACGAATTGGGCGCCAAATCGGCGGAGTTGACCGACACCAACGATGCCTTGACCAACATCCTGGACTCGATCCAGGCCGGGCTGGTGGTGGTGGACGGGCAGGGCAAGGTGCGCCGCTTCAATCCGCTGGCGGTGCGGGTGTTCGGCCTGATGCCGGAGGACGTCGGCCAACGCTTGTGCGGCCTGCCGTGCACGCTCGATTTGCCCGGTCTGCACGGCCAGATCGAAGAGGTGATTCGTTCCGGCGCACCGGTGATCCAGCGCGCCAGCCAGGAGAACCGGCATTACCTGATGCAGATTTCTCCTTACGTCGAGCCATCCGGCCAGCGCACGGGCGCGGTGCTCACCTTCGCCGATATTTCCGAACTGCGCCGTGCCGAGATCGAGCGGGAGCAGGCCGAGATGAGCTATCGCTTCCTGTTCGATAACATGTTGAACGGCTTTGCCTATTGCCGAATGCTGTACGACCAGGGGCAACCCCGGGATTTCGTTTATCTGAACGTCAACGCGGCTTTCGGAGCGTTGACCGGTTTGAAGGAGGTCGTCGGCAAAAAGGTCACCGAGGTTATTCCGGGCATCAGGGAGTCCGATGCCGAGCTATTCGAGATCTATGGTCGGGTGGCCTTGTCCGGGCAGCCCGAGCGGTTTGAACGGTACGTGGAAGCTCTGCGGCAATGGTTCTGGATCTCGGTGTACAGCCCGAGCAAGGAACATTTCGTGGCGGTGTTCGATGTGGTCACCGAGCGCAAACAGGCCGAGGAAGCGTTGCGCGAGAGCGAGCGTCGCTACCGCGAGCTGGTGGAGAACGCCAACAGCGCCATCGTCCGCTGGTCGCGCGACGGCGCGATCACCTTCTTCAACGAATACGCGCAAGCGTTCTTCGGCTGGCCCGCCGACGAGGCGATCGGCCAACATGTCGGCCTCCTGGTGCCCGAACAGGATTCCACCGGCGCCGACCTCACGGCCCTCGTCCGGGACATCGTGGATCACCCCGATCGTTACGTGAACAACGTCAACGAAAACATCTGCCGCGATGGCCGCCGGGTCTGGATGAACTGGACCAACCGCCCGATCTTCGACGAGCGCGGCCAGGTGACCGAGATTCTCACCATCGGCAGTGACATCACCGAGCGCAAGCAGGCAGAGGAAGCGTTGGAGTTGGCGCACAACAGGTTAGCGGAAGCCCAGAAGATCGCGCACCTGGGCAGCTTCGAGTATGTCGCCGCCACCCGGACGACGGTGTGGTCCGAGGAGGAGTACCGCATCTACGGGCTCGATCCCGCCGGGCCGCCGCCGACCTACGACGTGATGCTCGCCCAGTGCATCCACCCCGACGACACGGCCCTGCTCCACGAAACCTTCACGGAAGCGATGCAGGGCGGCGCGATCTACGAGCTGGAACACCGGATCGTCCGGCCCGACGGCAGCGTGCGGTGGGTATACGACCGCGCGCATCCGTATTTCGACGAGAAAGGCGACCTGTTGCGGTACGTCGGCGCGACGCTGGACATCACCGAGCGCAAGCGGGCCGAGGAGGCGTTGCGCGAGAGCGAGCAACGGTTGCGGCTGGCCCAGGATGCCGCACGGGCGGGTACCTGGGAGTGGAACCTGCGGACCCACGAATATTTCTGGTCCGAGGAGCTATGGCCGCTCTATGGATTGCAACCTCACAGCATTCAACCTTCCTATGAAGGCTGGTGCCAGACGGTGCATCCCGATGATCGGTCCCGCGTGGAACGAGCCATACTGGAAGCCTCCAGCGAGGGGAGAGAATTCGAGATCGAGTGGCGGGTGAACGATCCCGATAGCCCACCGCGTTGGCTGATGTCTCGTGGCCACCCGATCCGGGACGCCGACGGTCACGTCGCCCGCTATATCGGCATCGTGATCGACATCAGCGAACGCAAGCGGACCGAGGAAGAGATTCATCGCCTCAACGCCGACCTGGAACGTCGGGTGGCGGAACGCACCGCCCAGTTGCAGGATGCCAACCGCACCCTGGCGGAACGGGCCGCCGAGATCGCCGACCTGTATAACAACGCGCCCTGCGGCTACCATTCGCTCGATCCCACCGGTACTTTCATCGCCATCAACGACACCGAACTCGCCATGCTCGGTTACACCCGCGAGGAGGTGGTCGGGCGGTTGCGCGCCGACCAGGTGATGACCCCTGCAAGTCGGCTGGTGTTCGAGGAAAATTTCCCTCGCTTCAAGCAGACCGGTTACGTCCACGACCTGGAATTCGACATGGTGCGCAAGGACGGTTCGCTGCTGCCGGTGGTGTTGAGCGCCACGGCGGTGTGCGATGATCAAGGTCGCTATCTGTTCAGTCGCTCGACGCTGTTCGACAACCGCGAGCGCAAGGAGCGCGAGCGGCAAATCGTGGCGCTGAACATGGAACTGGAGCGCCGCGCCGACGAGGCCGACGCCGCCAACCGGGCCAAAAGCACGTTTTTGGCCAACATGAGCCACGAGATCCGCACCCCGCTGAACGCCATCCTCGGGCTGACCCACTTGCTGAAGCGGGAGGAGTCGACGCCCGAACAAGCCGAGCGGCTGAACAAGATTGCCGCCGCCGGCCGCCACCTGCTGGCGATTCTGAACGACATTCTGGATCTGTCGAAGATCGAGGCGGGCAAGCTGGAGCTGGAAGAGCGCGATTTCGCCGTGGGCGCGCTGTTCGATCAGGTCCGCTCGCTGATTGCCGACGCCGCCAGGGAAAAAGGGTTGGCGGTGGAGATCGACGTGGCCGCCGTGCCGCCCTGGCTGCGGGGGGACGCGACGCGGTTGCGGCAGGTCCTGCTCAACTACGCCGGCAACGCGGTCAAGTTCACCGAACGCGGAACGATCGCCCTGCGGGCCCGGTTGCTGGAGGAAGCAACCACCGGGCTCTTGGTACGGTTCGAGGTCCGGGACACCGGGATCGGGCTGACCCCCGACCAGCAACGCCGGATTTTCGCCGCCTTCGAACAGGCCGACGTCTCGACCACGCGGCAATACGGCGGGACGGGTTTGGGGCTGGCCATCACCCGGCGACTGGCCGAACTGATGGGAGGCGACGTGGGGGTGGAGAGCCGGCCCGGAGCGGGCAGCACCTTCTGGTTCACCGCCCGGCTGCAACGGGGGCAGGCCCAGGCCGTCGCCCCTCCGACCCTGGAAGCGGCGGCGGTGGAACGGGAACTGCGGCGGCGGGGGGCCGGGGCGCGGCTGCTGCTGGCGGAAGACAACCCGATCAATCAGGAAGTGGCGCTGGATCTACTGCGGGGCATGGGGTTCGCGGTCGATCTGGCGGCGAACGGCGCCGAGGCGGTCGAGCGGGCGCGGGGGACCGCCTACGCCCTGATTCTGATGGACGTGCAGATGCCGGAGCTGGACGGGCTGGCGGCGACGGTGGAAATCCGGCGGATCGCCGGCCGGGAGACCACGCCGATTCTGGCGATGACCGCCAACGCCTTCGCCGAGGACCGCCGCGCCTGTCTGGACGCCGGGATGAACGACTTCGTCGCCAAGCCGGTCGACCCGGATGCCCTGTTCGCCACCCTGCTCGCCTGGCTGCCCGAGCCGGCGGCGGAGGCGGTCGAGCCGGTGACGGTGGCGTTCGACGATGACCAGGCCGAGCAGACCCGATTGGCCGCGCTCCCCGGGCTCGACCTGGACCGGGGTCTGGCCACCGTGCGCGGCCGGCTGGACACCTACCGCCGGCTGCTGACCCTGTTCCTCGACCACCACGGTCCCGACCCGGCACGGCTGGCGGAATGGGTGGCGGCCGGCGACTGGGACGCCGTCCGGCGGCTGGCGCACGCTCTGAAGGGTTCGGCCGGCAATCTGGGGGCGATCGGGGTCCAGCGGGCGGCCGAGGCGCTGCAGCGAGCCATCGACCAGGGCCTCGACCCCGCCGCCCGCCCGGCCCTGGCCGCCGCGCTGGCCGCCGCGCTGACCGCCCTGCTGGATGGCCTGCGCGCCGGGCGGGTCGCCGACGCCGCGCCCGCGCCGACCGGCGCGGTGGACCCTGTCCGCCTGGCTGAGGTGCGGGCGCGGCTCGACGCCCTGCTGGCGGCCGGCGACGTCGCCGGCCACGCCCTGGCCCAGGCCGAGGCTCCGCTCCTGCGCGCCGGGCTGGGCCCGGCCGCCGACCGCCTGCTGTCCCAGATCGCCCAGTTCGATTACGAGGCGGCCCAAGCAACCTTGCGGGAGGGGATCAATCCGTGGAGTGAACCCCGATGAAATCCCGATCCGGCCGGCTGTGGCGGGTACCGATGGCGGCCGGACCTCACATGCTGCCTCTCGTGTTGATCGCCCTGGCGATCGGCGCCCTGACGACGGGGGGTATTCTCCTGACCCTCCGGCAGCACTATGCCGGGGAAAGCGCCCGGCTCGAAGCCATCGCCGATCTCAAGACCCGGCAGATCGCCGACTGGCTCCACGAGCGGCGGGATGACGCCCGTTTTGCCCAGACCAGCGTCTTCTTCGCCGAGACCTATCGCCGCTGGCGGGAGGCGGGCGATCTGGTCAGTCGGGATTTGCTGCAAGCCCGGCTGAAGGACTACCAGCAATTCAATCCTTTTGAGAGCATCCTGCTGCTGGACGAGCGGGGCGAGCCCTTGTGGGATTCGGCGGGTGACCTGCCCGCCGTCGATCCGGCCCTGAGCGCCGCGGCCCAGCACGCGGCGGCCAACCGGCAGACGAGCCAACTCGGCCCCTATCGCGACCCGGCCGGCCGGCTGTGGCTGGACTTCCTCGCCCCGCTGAGCCGGGTTGGCAAGCCCCTGGTCCCGGTGGTGGTGCTGCGCGTCGTCCCGGCGGACTTTCTCTATCCCATCCTGCAAACCTGGCCGGTGCCCAGCGCCAGCGGCGAGACCCTGCTGGTCCGGCGCGACGGCGACGACGTTGTCTACCTCAACGACCTGCGCCACCGGGCGGACGCAGCGCTGCGGCTGCGGCTGCCGATCGGCGGGAAAGCACTGCTGGCCGCCCAGGTGCTGGGGGGCCAGACCCCGCCGGGCAGCCTGATGGAGGGCGTGGACTATCGGGGGGTGCCCGCGATTGGCGTGGGGCATGTGGTGCCCGGCGCCGACTGGCTTCTGGTGGCGAAGGAGGACCGGGCCGAGGTCCGCGCCAAGGCGGCTGGCGCCGTGCTCGGGATCGGCCTGGCCGGCCTGCTGGCCCTGGGGGTGGTTGGGATCGGGGTCCTGCTGTGGCGCCAGCACGATAATCTGGCCGCCGCCCGGCGCGAGGGGGCGCTGCAAGCGGAGAAGCTGCGCGCCCTGCGCCTGCTCGACGCCATCGCCAACGGTTCCAGCGACGCCATCTACGCCAGGGATATGGCGGGTCGCTGTCTCCTGCTCAACAAGGCCGCGGCCGCCATGCTGGGCCAGCCCGCCGATGCCGTGCTGGGCCGGGATGATACCGCCTTTCTCCCGCCCGAGCAGGCCGAACGAGTTAGGGCGATGGACCGGCAGGTCATGGCGGAGGGCCGCCTGCTGAACCTGGAGGAGAATCTCAGCCTGCCGGATGGCGCGCGCGCCTTCCTCACCGTCAAGGGGCCGTTGCGCGATGCCGATGGGACCGTCTTCGGGATGTTCGGCATTTCCCGCGACATCACCGAGCGCAAGCAGGCCGAGGAGACGCTGCGGGCGCGCGAGTCGCTCCTGCGGGCGGTCGTGGACAACACGCCGTTCGAGTTCTGGGCGCGCGATCTTGAAGAACGCTGCTTCATGGAAAACCCTCTCCTGGTCGAACACTGGGGCAGCATTTTGGGACGGCGTCCGGAGGACACCGCGATCGCTCCGGAGACTTTGTCTCTCTGGAAAGCCAACAACCGGCGCGCGTTCGGCGGCGAAGTGGTGGACGAGGAGGTCAGCTACCGCGTGGGCGACGAACAGCGCTCTATCGAGAACATCGTCGCCCCGATCCGGATGGAGGGCGAAATCCGGGGCATTCTCGGCCTGAACATCGACATCACCGACCGCCAGCGACTGATCGAGGAACTGGATCGCCACCGCCACCATCTGGAAGAGTTGGTAGCCGAACGCACGGCGCAGTTGACCGAAGCGCGGGAAGCGGCGGAGTCGGCCAGCCGAGCCAAGAGCGCGTTTCTGGCCAACATGAGCCACGAGATCCGCACGCCGCTGAACGCCATCCTCGGGCTGACTCATCTGCTGAAGCAGGCAGAGCCGATACCCGCGCAGGCCGATCGGTTGAACAAAATCGACGCCGCAGCCCGCCACCTGCTGGCGATCCTCAACGACGTGCTCGACCTGTCGAAGATCGAGGCGGGCAAACTGGTGCTGGAGCAGAGCGATTTTCACCTCGGGTCCCTGCTGGATCAGGTGCGGACGCTGATGGCGGAACCGGCCCAGGCCAAGGGACTGACGCTGGCGGTGGACGGCGACCCGGCGCCGGACTGGCTGCGCGGCGACGCGACCCGGCTGCGCCAGGCGCTGCTCAATTACGCCGGCAACGCGGTCAAGTTCACCGAACGCGGAACGATCGCCCTGCGGGCCCGGTTGCTGGAGGAAGCAACCACCGGGCTCTTGGTACGGTTCGAGGTCCGGGACACCGGGATCGGGCTGACCCCCGACCAGCAACGCCGGATTTTCGCCGCCTTCGAACAGGCCGACGTCTCGAC
>JAVMKJ010000220.1:0-9354 GCA_031732855.1 Candidatus Competibacter sp. | reverse complement strand
TCATCAAAGTAGGGTTGAAAAGAGTATTATAATACAATCTAGCCGTAAATGGTATCATATAATGAGTTAATCATACTCATCTGAGGTAGTCATGGCTTCCGACACCAAACGCGCCAATTTCGATCTATCGCCCGAGCAGGACGAGTTGCTGACGAACCTTCGCGGTTTGCTGTCCGCGTCCAGCACCAAGGATGCCGTGCTGCGGGCGGCGCAATTGACGACCCTGTTGATCCGTGAAATGCGTCTTGGCAATCGGCTGTTTGTCGGCAGGAACCCAGCCGCCGCGATGCGGTTCGTGATTCCCGAACTGGAGGGCCGCGCCGAACCGGAATGGCGATGGCTGGTCGAGCGCCCGCATCCCTGGCGGCGTCAGCTCTGGATCAAGGGACGCAAGCTGCTGGCGTCCAGCGTCTGGCTGGACGCGCTGACCAACGGCCTGGGACCGCGCGAAGCGGCCGTGCATTGGGACTTGCCGCTGGAAGCCTGCGAAGAGGTTTTCGCGTACTGCGAAGCGCACCAGAATCTGATCGAGGCCGAGGCGGACGAGGAACGCCAGCGACTCAAACTGGCCGGTATCGATGTGGACGGCAGGGCGGCGGCGTGAGAACTCTGGTGGATGAGGACTCACAAGCGCGCAAGCAGCTGGATGTCCTGCGCGGTGCCGGCCACGATGTGGTCAGCATCGCGGAACTGGACACGAACGGAAGTCTGGATTCGGAAGTCTTCGCCCTGGCGCAGTCGTCGCAACGGGTGCTGTTGACCCACAACGTGGCGGACTTTCATGCGCTGGCTTTGGCCCATCCCGACCATTGCGGCGTGATCGCCATCCACCGCGATGGCGATCCGCGCAAGAACATGACGCACCAGGACATCGGGCGGGCGGTATCGAAACTGGAAGCTTCGGGCATGCCGATCCACGGGCAATTTCATGTGCTGAATCATTGGCGGTAAGGGCGGACTACTCCCCCCGACTGATCCACACCTCGGCGCTGGCGGTCTGGCCGGCCTGATCCAGCACGGTGATCCGCGCCAACCCCTCGCCATCCGGCGGCCAGAACGCTTCCCGTCGCCAGGGCGCGGCCTCGATCGGTCGGCCGTTCACCAGCCAGCGCAGCGGCTTGACGCCTCCCTTGGCCGACAGCGGCAAGTCGGCCAGCATACCGTCGCGTCCGGGCAATTCCACCGTCGAACCGGCCACCGGAAAGGTGATGCCGAGCGGCGGAACGCCGGCCGTTTCCAGCGCCGGCCGGGTGCGGAAATAGCGCAGCCGTTCCGGTAATTGGTCGCGGCCGACCTGTAATACCCCGGCGGGCGGTGAGGAGGCAGGCCGGGCCGCTGGTTCCGGCAACAGGTCGAATACCCGGAACAACAGCGGCGCGGCGGTGTTGCGTCCGTAATGGCCGGGACTGGGCGACCCGTCCGGTCGTCCCACCCAGACGCCCACGGTGCGATCGGCGTCGAAACCCAGCGCCCAGGCGTCGCGGAACCCGTAGGACGTCCCGGTCTTGTAGGCGATGGGGCGCGGCGTGGCCACGCTGCCCGGGGTCAGGACGTTCTGTGGAGTCGGAGCGGTGCGCAGGATGTCGGTCAGATACCAGCAGGCGGTTTCCGTCAGCAGTCGCGGGTCGGGTCCGTCCGGATCGGCGGGGCCGAAGCGCGGCGGCGCCACCCGACCGCCGTCGGCGATGCTGGCATACAAGGTCACCAGTTCTTCCAAGGTCATGCCCACCCCGCCCAGCACCAGCGGCAGCCCCGGCTGGGGATGGGCCGCGCTCCAGTGCAGGGGCAGGCCGACTTCGCGCAGCCGCGCCGCCACCCGCGCCGGCCCGACCTGCTCCAGCACCGCCACCGCCGGGATGTTCAACGACTGCTGCAAGGCTTCGCGCACCGTCAACTGTCCGGCGTAGGTGTTGCGGAAATTGGTGGGACTGTAGCCGCCGAACCGGGTCGGCACATCCTCGATCAGGGTTTCGGGATGGATCAGCAGGTCGTCGAAGCCCAGCCCGTAGACCAGCGGCTTCAGCGTGGAACCGGGCGAGCGCACCGCCCGGACCATGTCCACCTGGCCGGAGCGGCGCGGGTCGGCGAAATCGCTGGCGCCGACGTAGGCCAGCACCCGCCGGTCGCGGTTCGCCACCACCAGGATCGCCAGGCTGCCGCCGGGCTCCAGCACGCTCTGCTGTTGGTGGGCCAGACTTTCCAGGGTTTGCTGCAAGCCCCGTTCGACGAAGGTGCGGTGCAGGGTCGCGTCCGGCCGGGCCGCCCGCAACCGGCCGGCGAGGTGTGGGGCGAGAAAGGGCAGGGGGCGGCGCCCGGCCGGCAACGGTTCCTGCCGGGCTTCCTCCACTTGCCGCGCGGTCAGCACGCCGAGCTGCCCCATGCGTGCCAGTACTTTGTCGCGCGCCGCCCGCGCCCGTTCGGGAAAACGGTCCGGGCGCAACCGGGACGGCGCCTGCGGCAGCACCACCAACAGGGCCGCTTCCGCCGCCGTCAGGCGGGACGGTTCCTTGCCGAACCAGGCCAGCGCGGCGGCGCGCACGCCTTCCAGGTTGCCGCCGTAGGGCGCCAGGGTCAGGTAAATGCTCAGAATCTCATCCTTGGCATGACGCCGTTCCAGTTGCAGGGCGCGCAGCATTTCCCCCAGCTTGCCCGCCAGATCGCGCGGATGCGGTTCCAGCAGCCGGGCCGCCTGCATGGTCAGGGTCGATGCGCCCGACACCACTCGTCCATGACTCAACCACTGTCCCAGCGCTCGCCCCACCGCCAGGGCATCCACGCCGGGATGCGTTTCGAAGCGCCGGTCCTCGTAGGCCAGCAGCATCCGCAGATAGAGCGGATCGACATCCGCCGGCCGGGCCGGCAGTCGCCAAACGCCATCCTCCACGGTGAAGCCGCGCAGGATGCGGTCCTGCCCGTCCAGCACCAGCGCCGACACCCGGCGGGCGCGGTCCAGCGGCAACGGCGACAGGTGATCCAGAACCAGTGGCGCCGCGACCGACAGGGCGATGATGACCAGTCCGGCGGCGATCGGCCGGCGGCGGGAAGCAGGTGGACGGTTCAAGGGGGTTTCGGCGTCGGCATGTTGGAATGGGGGCTCAGCAACCCAGCCGCTCCAGCAGACCGTTCAGCGCCGGACCGCAGGGTCGGTTCACCTTCAGCGCCAACGCGCCATCGGCGCGGGTACGGCCGAGGTTGACGGCGGCGATGGGCTGGCCGCGGGCGGCCGCCTGCATGCAGAAGCGGTAGCCGGAAAACACCATCAGCGACGAGCCGATCACCAGCAGGGCATCGGCTTCGGCCAGCCGCTGGCCGGCCCGCTCGACCCGGGGTTTCGGCACCGATTCGCCGAAGAAGACCACCGCCGGTTTCAGCATCCCTCCACAGCGCGGGCAGTCCGGCACCCGGAATCCGCTGAAATCGGCCGTCTCCAACTCGGCGTCGCCATCCGGTCCGACCGTCGCCGCCAGCGTCGCGAAGGCCGGATTGTTTTCCGCCAGCATTCGCTGGAATGCCTCGCGCGGGCCGCGATGGCGGCAGTTCAGGCAGTCCACGGCATCGAGCCGGCCATGCAGGTCGATCACCCGCCGGCTGCCGGCCTGCTGATGCAGACCATCGACGTTCTGGGTCACCATCTGATGCACGAAGCCGGCGGCTTCCAGCCGGGCCAGCGCGCCGTGGGTCGCGTTGGGCCGGGCGCGGGCGAACGCCGGCCAGCCGAGCAGGCTGCGCGCCCAGTAGCGCCGGCGGGTCCGCTCGCAGCCGACGAACTCCTGATAGCGCACCGGCTGCCGGCGTTTCCAGTCGCCGTTGCCGTCCCGGTAATCGGGAATGCCGGAATCGGTGCTGCACCCGGCGCCGGTCAGCACGAACAGGCGCGGATACCGTTCGACGAAGCGGACCAGGGCGGTCAGGGAGTCGGAGATGGATGATGAATCGGCGGTGCAGGACATGATCCGTTGGCGACGTGAGGCGGAATCGGATTCGGCGATGATGGCAAGCCGCTGCGGCGGGAGTCGGTCGATTCGCTCGATCGGCTCGCGCTAGCTGCCGGGGTTTGGCGTCGCCAGCGGAATGACGTAGAACAGGATGGCAAAGAAATGGAGGATGCTGCCGGCCAGCACGAAGCCGTGCCAGATGGCGTGGTGATAGGGCAGGCGCTTCCAGACATAGAAAACGACGCCGAGCGTGTACGCCAGCCCTCCCAGCAGCAGAAGCAGCAAACCACCCGGCGCGACGACGTCCAGCATCGGCTCGATGGCCACCACAACCGCCCAGCCCATGCCGACGTAAAGTCCCACCGACAGGAGCGTCGAGCGACGCCCGCGCGCGATGCGCAGCGCGATGCCGATCAGCGCCAGCCCCCAGATGATCCCGAACAGCGACCAGCCCCAGGGTCCGCGCAGGTTCACCAGCAGAAACGGCGTGTAGGTACCGGCGATCAGAATGAAAATCGCGGAATGGTCGAGCGTCCGCATCACGGCCTTGGCGCGTGGGTGAGGGATGCTGTGATAAAGGGTCGAGGTGGTGTAGAGCAGAATCAGGGCCGCGCCGAAGATGCTGCATCCCACGATGTGCCAGGCATCGCCGCGCAGGCTGGCGAAGGCGGTCAATACCCCCAGACCGGCGATACCCAGCACGATCCCCACGCCATGAGTCACGCTGTTGGCGATTTCCTCGCCCAGCGTGTAGCGCGGCGGGTGTTGTTCGGTCGTCATCGGTAGCTTCCTCCAGGGCGGATCGCTCGCACCATTCGGTCAGACAGTGCGGGAACCGCCCTGGTTTCGGCTTGCACGCGTTGGTTGTTCGTCGCCGGCGGCTCCCCGGGTCGGAGCGCGGCCTACGTAGCCAGTTGCCCCCGCATTTCCGCCGCGTACTGATCGGCGTTGAGGCCGACCACCAGATGCAGGGTGCGGTTGGCCAGCCGCATCACGCCCACCACGCCGGCCGCTTGCAGCGCGGCTTCGTTCACCGCCCCGTCGTTGCCGACCACCAGCCGCAACCGGGTCTCGGCGCAGGCATCCACCCGCTGGATGTTGCCGGTCCCCCCCAGGGCGGCGATGATATCCCGCGCCTTGCCGGCGGCCTCCGGGTCGCGCAGCCTGGAGACGATGCCGGCGGGTGCCGGCGCCGTCACCGGCGAGGGTTCCTCCACGGCGTCCGCTTCCGGTCCGGCAGTCTTGAGATATTCCTCCATGTCGGTCTTCAGATTCTCGGACCGGGTGCCGAAAATGGCTTGCAGTCCGTTGCCGACCGTCACCACCCCGGCTGCGCCCAGCGCCTTGAGTTTGTTGGGGCTGGCTTTGCTCACATCGTTCAGCTCCACCCGCAGCCGGGTGATGCAGGCGTCCAGATTCTTGATGTTGCTGCGTCCGCCGAAAGCCAGCACCAGTTGCTTGGCGAAGCCGTGGGCGATGCCGGTGGCCGCGTCGCTCGACATGACCGCCTCCTCGACCTCGCGGCCCGGCGTCTTGAGGTCGAATTTGGTGATGACGACGCGGAAGATGGTGTAGTACAGCAGCGCCCACAGCGGTCCGAGGACGAGCAGCCACCAGCCGTGGGTGGACTTCGCGTACAGCACGACGTAGTCGATGGTCCCGTGCGAGAAGGTCATGCCGTGCTTGATGCCGAGTTCGATGCAGAGGAAATAGGCGACCCCGGCCAGCAGGGCGTGAATGACGTACAGCACCGGAGCGACGAACATGAAGGCGAATTCGATGGGCTCGGTGATGCCGGTCAACCAGGCGGTCAGCGCCGCCGAGACCATGATGCCGCCGATTTTGGCGCGGTTCTCCGGGCGGGCGCAGTGCCAAATGGCGATCGCCGCCGCCGGCAGGCCCCACATCTTGAACAGATAGCCGCCGGCCATGTTGCCGGCGGTCGGATCGCCGGCGATGTAGCGCTGGATTTCCCCGGTAATGACCTTGCCCGTGGTCGGATCCAGATAGCTGCCCACCTCGAAGAAAAACGGCACGTTCCAGATGTGGTGCAGGCCGAAGGGAATCAGCAGGCGTTCGATGATGCCGTAGACGGTGAAGGCCAGCGCCGGATTGCTTTCCGCCGCCCAGTGGGAAAAGCCCTTGATGCCCGCGCCGATGGGCGGCCATACGAAGCTGAGCACGAGCCCGAGTCCGATGGCGGCGAAGGCCGTGGCGATCGGCACGAAGCGCTTGCCGGCGAAGAACCCCAGATAGGGCGGCAGGTTGATGCGGTAATAGCGGTTGAACAGCGCCGCCGCGATGCCGCCGATCAGGATGCCACCAAAGACCCCGGTGTCGATGGACACCATCCCCATCAACTCCTTGCTTTCCACTCCCAGCACCTGGGCCATGACACCCAGCGTGGCCAGCATGACCACATAGCCGACCACCGCCGCCAGCGCCGATACGCCGTCGTTGTTGGTCAGACCGAGCGCCACGCCGATGGCGAACATGATGGCCATGAGGCCGAAGATGGCGCCGCCGGACTGGGCCATGATGTTGGACACCACGTCCGGGAAGATGGCGAAATGGGCGCTGCCGATGCCGAGCAGGATGCCGGCGACCGGTAGCACCGACACCGGCAGCATCAGCGCCTTGCCGATTTTTTGCAGGAATGCGAATGCGTGTTGCCACATGACGGCGATCTCCGGGCGATCAGACGGTGGTGGTGAAGGGGTCGGGGCAGTACGCGCGCACTTCGGCGGCGGTTTCCAGGGTCAGAGCCCGCCGCGCCAGTTCCTGACATTCGTGCAGCCACAGCGTGCGGATCTGGGCCTTGATGCCGGGGATGGTCGGCAGGCTGACGCTGAGTTCGTCCACGCCCAGGCCGATCAACAACGGCACGGCCTGCGGGTCGCTGGCGATGCCGCCGCAGACTCCGACCCACTTGCCCTGGGCGTGGGCGGCCTCGACCGTCCAGGCGATCAAGCGCAACACGCTGGGATTCAGCCCGTCCACCTTGGGCGCCAGCTTGGGATGGCCGCGATCCATCGCCAGGGTGTACTGGGTCAGATCGTTGGTGCCGATGGAAAAGAAATCCGCCTCGCGGGCGAACTGCGCGGCCATGATCGCCGCCGCCGGGATTTCCACCATGATGCCGGTTTCGATCCGCCCGACGCCCAGCCGCTGCCGCTCTTCCTCCAGCATGGCCTTGGCGTCGCGCAGTTCCGACAGCAGGCCGACCATCGGAAACATCACCCGGATTTTGCCGAAGGCGGCGGCGCGCAGGATCGCCCGCAGTTGGGTGCGCAGGATTTCCGGGCGATCCAGCCCGATGCGCAGGCCGCGTTCGCCGAGGAACGGGTTTTCCTCCTTGGGAATGGGCAGGTAAATCAGCGGTTTGTCGCCGCCCACGTCGAGCGTGCGAACGATCAGCGGCCGGTCCGGTCCCAGCGCCTCGGCGATGGCCTTGTAGGTTTCGAACTGCTCGTCTTCGTTGGGGGCGGTGCTGCGTTCCAGGAACAGGAATTCCGAGCGCAACAGTCCGACGCCTTCGCCGCCCAGGCCCGGAACCTGTTCGGCTTCGGCCAGACCGCCGATGTTGCCGACTACTTCCATGCGGTGGCCGTCCAGCGTGATCGCCGGTTCGTGCGCCACCGCCATCTCGGTTTGCCGGCGGGCGGCCAGTCGTTCCTGGGTTTCGCGGATGCGGGTGATCTGCTCCGGGCTGGGATTCAGCCGCAAGGTGCCCTTGCCGCCGTCGAGAATCACCGGCGCGCCGTCGGGCAGCTCCAGCGCCCGGGGTTCGATGCCGGCGACCGCCGGGATGTCCAGGGAGCGGGCCAGAATGGCGACGTGCGAGGTCGCGCCGCCCAGCGTGGTGCAGAAACCCCGCACCCGGTTGCGGTCGAGGCTGGCGGTGTCGGACGGGGTGAGTTCCTCGGCCACCAGAATGGCGTTGACCGGCGGTTCCCGGCGCTCCGGTTCGGCCCCGGTCAGCAGGGTCAGCACCCGCCGCCCCACGTCGCGCAGATCGTTGGCGCGAGCCGCCAGCAGTTCGTTGCGCAGGCTGGCCAGTCGGTCGGCGTGGGTGGTAAACGCCCGCCGCCAGGCGAACTCGGCGCTTTTGCCCTTGGCCAGCGCCGAATGGGCGATGTCCAGCAGGTCGGGATCGTCCAGCAATTCCTGATGGGCGGCGAAGATGGCGGCCTTGTCGGCGGCGCGCTGGCCGTGCAGGCTCGCCTGCAAGGCTTCCAGTTGCACCTTGGCCTGATTCACCGCCTCGTCCAGCCGGTCGCGCTCCCGTTGCGGGTCGCCCTCGGCGGTTTCGCTGACCTGAATCTCCTGATGCCGAACCTGGAACACCTCGCCGACCGCCAGTCCTGGCGATGCGGCCACGCCGAGCAGCAGGTTCGGGTCTTCCGAGCGCGGGCGCGGCGCGGGCGCGGCGCTGGGCGAGACTTCGACGCTGGCCGGCGCGGGCGCGGGTTGGCAACCCTCGTCGCCCAAACCTTCCCAGAGCAGCGGGGTCAGCGTCTCGACCGCCGCCTCGGCGTCGTCGCCCTTGGCGACCAGGATTATTTTATCGCCCTGGCCGATTTCCAGACCCATGATGGCGACCACGCTCTTGGCATTGGCTTGTCGATCGCCTTTCTGGATGCGGATGTCGGCCTTGAATTTCTTGGCGAGGTTGGCCAGCACCGCCGCCGGGCGGGCGTGCAGGCCGGTGGGATTGGGGATCACAATCGCTTCGGAGGTGACGGTTTTGACCGACTCGGTCGCGGTTTCCGCCTGGGCGCCGGCCAGGGTCAGTTCGAGAATGACATCCCGACCGGCGGCGACGGCGCCGGAACGCGGGGCGAAGGCCGCCACCCGCTCGCTGTTGGTGACGACGATCTGGGTAAGCAGGCTCTTGGCGTGGGTGGCGACGTAATCGGCGTCGAAGTCGATCAGGGCGTCGCCGGTCTCGACCGAATCGCCCGCCTTGACCTTCGGAGTGAAGCCGCTGCCCTTGAGTCCGACGGTATCGAGACCGACGTGCATCAGCACTTCGATGCCTTGCGGGCTGGCGACGGTGACGGCGTGGCCGGCCGGGTGCAACTGGACGATCTGGCCGGCGCATGGCGCGCGCAGGCACTGGTCGAGCGGGTCGATGGAAATGCCGTCGCCGACCATTTTCTGAGCGAACACCGGATCGGGAACCCGTTCGAGCGGTACCAGCGGGCCGGAGAGCGGCGCGGTCAGGACGAGCTTGGCGGAGGTTCGATCGAGGTTAATGCGATTATCCATGCGGTCATTGCTCCAGCGTTTGAGGTTGCGGAAAGCGATGCCATGATGATTCGTGCGGTGATCGCAGGTTGGGCGTGGGTCGCCGATATTTTGGAGGTAAGCGTTCATCTCCCCCTCCCGGTGGCGTCTGACTTCCCCCCACGGGGTG
>JAVMKJ010000219.1:0-9470 GCA_031732855.1 Candidatus Competibacter sp. | reverse complement strand
GACTCCATCCAGTGATATATAGAGCGCTCATCGCCACACCTCATTGAGGTCAATCTAGGAACGGCTCCACCACCGGTCTGGCTCCCACGCTCCAGCGTGGGAGCCAGACCGGCTTTTGCCTACAAACGCCTACGACAGACTCGGCGTAAATCGTCTTGCGGTTCTCCAGAGTTTAATGAACTGGAGCGATGTACGGCGCCTTCCTTATATGATTAACAAATATAAAATTAAATACTTATCGATATTTTATATATAGAACGGGAGCCCAAGGAATGTGAAAACAATCGCGAGCCGGCCAAGACCGATCATGCCTGCATCAAGGTTCCAAATGAATCGCTCCCAACAGGATACGATCTTGCTGTTCGCCGCACGGATGACCCGGCTATTCGCCTATGGAGCGCTGTCGGTCGTGCTGGTGCTCTACCTGGCGGAACTGGGTCTCGGCGACCCTCTGATCGGCGCGCTGCTTACCGCGACGCTGATCGGAGACGCGGGCATCTCGCTGGCGATGACCACCACGGCGGACCGGCTGGGGCGGCGGCGCATGTTGCGGCTGGGTGCGTTGCTGATGGCGGCGGCGGGGGTGGCGTTCCTGCTGACCGACCGGCCGGCGCTGCTGGTTCTGGCCGCCATCGTCGGCGTGATCAGCCCCAGCGGCAACGAAATCGGCCCCTTTCTCTCCATCGAACAGGCCGCGCTGGCGCAATTGCTGCCGGACCGGCGCCGCACCCACGTCCTCGCCTGGTACAACCTGGCTGGTTCCTTCACCACCGCGCTGGGCGCCTTGGGCGGCGGCTGGCTGGCGCAGGCGCTGCAGGCGACCGGAATGCCGGCGCTGGACGCCTATCGGGTGGTTCTGGCGGGCTATGCCCTCGGCGGCGGGGTGTTGGCGTTGCTGTTCCTCGGCCTGTCGCCGCGGGTCGAGGTCGCGCCGGCGGCGCGCTCCGTCGTTCCACGCCGGCGGTTTGGACTGCACCATCCCGAATCGAAATCCGTGGTCGTGGCCCTGAGCGGCCTGTTCGCCCTGGATGCCTTCGCCGGCGGCTTCGTGGTGCAAAGCCTGCTGGCTTACTGGTTCCATCTGCGCTTCGGAGCGGACGCCGGCCTGCTCGGCGGCATTTTCTTCGGAGCGAACGTGCTGGCGGGGGTGTCCGCCCTGCTCGCCGCGCGTCTGGCGGCGCGATTCGGGTTGATCAACACCATGGTGTTCACCCATATCCCGTCCAACGTCCTGCTGTGTCTGGTGCCGCTGATGCCGACCCTGCCGCTGGCGATCGCCGTCATGCTGCTGCGCTTCAGTATCTCGCAGATGGACGTGCCGACCCGTCAGTCCTATACCCTGGCGGTGGTCGCGCCCGACGAACGTTCCGCCGCCTCGGGCATCACCAATATCGCCCGCTCCATGGGCGCCGCCCTGTCACCCCTGCTGAGCGGGCTGCTGCTGGCCAACCCACTGCTCGTGAATGCGCCCCTGTTCCTCGCCGGCGGGCTGAAGATCGTCTACGACCTGCTGCTGTATCGCCGCTTCCGCGCCCTCAAGCCGCCCGAGGAAACCGCTGGCGCCGGTCACAATCCAAAGCGCCGTTAACATTGGTTTGCCACCCAGGGTTTCCAAACCTTTCGTTATTGCCTGGAGGACGCTGGGTACGGCGCGAGCAGCACGCCCGGCGAGCAGACAGCCGATCGTGACCGGTTGGGTTGTTTCATTGCGGCGCGTCCTTCGTCTCGAGGGATAGCAGTTCGTACAACCCCCCGAGCGGGATCTCAACCCAGTCGGGACGGTTATCCAATTCGTAGCGCAGTTCGTAACAAGCCTTTTCCAAGGCGAACAGTTCCAGCAGCGCCTTTGCCTGCTCGGGGTCGGAGGGATAACTCGGACTGTCACCGACGGCCGCGACGTAACCCTCCAGGAACGCCGCCCGGGTTTGCTGCTCCCAATCGCTCAGATGCGGCAAGAGTGCCGACCGGTCACCGGTGCCATCGGCGGTGGCTTGGCGTAGGGCGGCGTGCGCGGCATAGCCGAACGAGCGCAGCATGCCCACCACGTCTCGCAACGGCGAGTGCTTGGCGCGTCGTTCCGCCAGCGACCGCGACGGTTCGCCCTCGAAGTCGATGATGATGACGTCGTCCCTGGCCACCAGCACTTGGCCGAGGTGGTAATCACCGTGGTAGCGGGTTTTCATGGCTTGCGGAGCCAACGCTTCGATGGGCGCCACCCGCGCGGAGGCCGCGCCTCGAAGTTTCAGCACCTGTTCGGCCAACGACCGGACCGATTCCGAGAGCTGGCTTCGGGCCTGTTCCAACCGCTCGAACGTGGTCTCCACCTCCGTGCGGATGCATTCCGACCATTGCGCTATATCAGTCGCCACGATCGGTTCGGGATCGAAAGCCGGATCGCCGGTCGTTTGCGCCAGCGCCCGATGCAGTTCCCCGGTACGCTGGCCCAGAGTCCCGGCGAACAACCGGTAGATCGCGTGCACCTTCTCGCCGGCCTCTCGAACCACGTTGGGCTGCTCGATGCAGTCCGTCAGAAACCGTTTCAAGTAATCCAGGGTGAAGCTCCACGCATCGCCCTGGTTGGCGACGAAGCCTTGCAGCAACACCAACGTCGTGCTGTCGTTTCCCTCGCTTTCATATTCGAGCGCGCCGGCCAGCGGTGCGATGTTGGGAAAAGCGATTTCGGTCAGGAAGCGGCCCATTTCCAGTTCGGGGTTAATGCCCGGCTGCAAGCGGCGATAGGCTTTCATCAGCAGTCGGTCGCCGAAGGCGATGGTGGTGTTGCTGCTGTCCAGCGCCAGCCGCTTGGCCGGCAGCGATTCCGGGGCGTCGCCGGCCAGTTCGGCGAACCGCCGCGTGGCGGAGAATCGTAGCCAACCCTGGCCCAGCGACAGTCGGGCGCCGCGCCCGATCATGCCGACCAGGTATTGACAGAACCGCTCGTCGGCGAAGGCACCGTAGAGCAGCCCCATCCTGGACCGCATCCGCACCTTGGCCAGCGCGTGGGGCCACAGAGGCCGGAGTTTTTCGTCGCTGTCGTCCCCCCACGCCAGCGCCAGCGGCAGCCCGTAGTCCTGCGGTTCCGGTCGCCCGGCCAGCCAGACCCGGATGCGCGCCAGCAACCACTCGTTGCGGTCGGGCCAGAGATCGTACTGCTCGAACTCGATCTTTTCGATCCGCCCGCCCTTGCCGGCGAACCAGCGCTGGGTCGGAAGAAACTCCGGCAACACCTGCCGGACCAGCCGCTCGTGCAGGGCCGCGGCCATCGCCCGCCGCCCTGGTTCGACCTGGTCGACGAAAAAGCTCTTCCAGCCGTGGAACAGGACTAGCACCCGCAATTCCAGACCCGGTAGCGCGTCCTCGTGCCAGACCGGCGGCGCGGTTCGGGTCAGCCGGAACCAGTAAAATCCATGGCGGGGCAACGTGAGCAGATACGGCAACTCGCTGATCGGCGGAAACGCGGTCTGACCGAGCACTTCCACCGGAACCAGGCCCTTGTACGGCTTGAGATCCAATTCCACCGGCTGCGCCGAGCGTGACAGATTAGCCACGCACAGCATGGTTTCATCGGCATACGTTCGGACGTAAGCCAGAATCTTGCGGTTGCCGGGCTTGAGCATATCCAGCCGACCGCGCCCGAACGCCTGACAGGACCGGCGTACCGCGATCATCCGTTTCATCCAGTTCAGCAGCGAGGCCAGTTCGCGCTGCTGGGCTTCGACGTTGACCGCCTGATAGCCATAGATCGGATCCATGATCGGCGGCAAGTACAGGCGTTGCGGATCGGTTTTGGAGAAACCGGCGTTGCGGTCGGGACTCCATTGCATCGGCGTGCGCACGCCGTTGCGGTCGCCAAGGTAAAAGTTGTCGCCCATGCCGATTTCATCGCCGTAATAGATGATCGGGGTGCCGGGCATCGAGAACAGCAGGCTCTGCATCAGTTTGATCTTGCTGGAATCGTTGTCCAGTAACGGCGCCAGCCGCCGGCGGATGCCGACGTTCACCCGCATCCGGGGATCGGCGGCGTAGGTGCGATACATGTAGTCCCGCTCCCGGTCGGTGACCATTTCCAGCGTCAACTCGTCGTGATTGCGCAGAAAGATCGCCCACTGACAATTCTCGGGAATATCCGGCGTTTGTTCGAGGATGTCGACGATGGGATGGCGGTCTTCCTGGGCGATGGCCATGAACATGCGCGGCATCAGCGGAAAATGGTAGGCCATGTGGCATTCGTCGCCGTCGCCGAAGTAGTCGCGCACGTCCTCAGGCCACTGGTTGGCCTCGGCCAGAAACAGACGGCCGCGGTAATGCTGGTCCACCACCGCCCGCATTTGCCGGATCACGGCGTGGGTTTCGGGCAGGTTCTCGTTAGGAGTGCCCTCGCGCACGCACAAATAGGGGATGGCGTCCAGCCGCAGGCCGTCCACCCCCAGATCCAGCCAGAACCGCATGATTTTGATCACTGCTTTCACCACCGCCGGATTGTTGTGGTTCAAATCCGGCTGGTGAGAGAAGAAACGGTGCCAGTAGTATTGCTTCGCCACCGGGTCCCAGGCCCAGTTGGAGATCTCGGTATCGGTAAAAATGATGCGGGTTTCCGGAAATTTTCGATCGTCGTCGTTCCAGACGTAGAAATTCCGTTGCGGCGAACCGGGCGGCGCGCGGCGCGCGGCCTGGAACCAGGGATGCTGATCGGAAGTATGGTTGATGACCAGTTCGGTGATCACCTTGAGTCCCCGAGCGTGCGCCTCGCGGATGAAGGCCCGGCAGTCGGCCAGCGTGCCGTAATCGGGGTGAACGTTCTGGTAGTCGGAAATATCGTAGCCGTCGTCTCGCAGCGGCGAAGGATAAAAGGGCATCAGCCACAGGGTATCTACCCCCAGGCCCTGGAGATAGTCCAGCCGCTGGATCAGACCCCGGAAATCACCGATCCCATCCTGACTGCTGTCGCCGAAAGCCTTGACGTGCAGTTGATAGATGATGGCGTCCTGGTACCAGAGGGGATCGTCCACGCCGGGCCAATTTTTTGGATGACGGATCACGCGAGCCTCCTCTTGGTTAATGCCTGCTCGAAAGTGGTTGGGGATGGTCGCTGATTACGCAACCGTGGTTCCTCGATCTCGTAGGCGAGGGCAAGTCATGGTTTGAAAAAGCTTCGTGATTCGCGCCGCATCGCGGTTTCCCAGGGCGTGGCGCGGGTCCATCGCTACAGATAGCGCAGGTACAGATAGACGGTACTGATGGCGATGGAGAGCAGCATCAGTGGAAACGCCATCAGCAGGAAAGGCACAAAGCGGATCGGCTGGCCAGCTCGTTCGGCGAAACCCGATACGACCAGGTTGGCGCTGGCTCCGATCAGGGTGCCGTTGCCACCCAGACAGGCGCCCAGGGCCAGTGACCACCACATCGGCATCAAACCTTCCGACCCACCGAAGGTCGGCGCCATGGATTTGATCAGGGGGATCATGGTGGCGACGAAGGGAATGTTGTCCACGAAAGCCGACAGGATGGCCGAAGCCCACAGGATCATCAGCGCGGTAGCGCTCAGATCGCCACCGGTCAACTCCACGACCTGCTCGGCCAGTAGCTTGAGCAGACCAGTGCTGTCCAACCCATGCACGACGACGAACAGGCCGACGAAGAAGAAAATAGTGATCCACTCGACTTCAAAGAACGCATGCCTGACCTGGTGGCTCTGGTGCTCCGCGTCGTGACCCCAGTTGGTGATCAACAGCAGCAGCGCGGCACCGGTCATGGCGACGGTGGCCGCCTCCAGCTCCAGTGAATGTGCGAAGACGAACCCCAAGATCACCACGGCGATGATCGCCAGGCACTTCCGCAACAGCGTCGCATCGGTGATCGCTTCGCGTTCATTGAAGGCCATCACCCGATTGCGATCTTCGACGGCGGCGTGAAGACGCCGACCCCAGATGAAATAGAGGGGAATCAGGGTGGCGGCCATGACCACGACGATCACTGGCCCCAGGTTGAGCGCGAAATCGTTGAAGCTGAGTCCGACCGCCGAGCCGATCATGATGTTGGGTGGGTCGCCGATCAGAGTCGAGGTACCGCCGATATTGGAAAACAGGATCATCGAGAACAGATAGGGATAGGCTGGCACCTTCAACTCCTCGGTGATCAACAATGCGACCGGGGTGACCAGCAGGACGGTGGTGACGTTATCGAGCAACGCCGAGGTCACGGCGGTAACCAGCGACAACATCACGAGAATACCCCAAGGATTGGCGTTCACCTTCTTGGCCGACCAGATCGCCAAATACTGAAAAACCCCGGACGGTCGGGTGACGGCGACGATCACCATCATGCCGACCAACAAACCGATGGTATTGAAATCGATGCCGCGAATGGCGGCTTCCTGGTTGAGCACCCCACCGATGATCATCAGTCCCGCCGCCGCTAGCGCCACGATGGCCCGGTTAATGCGTTCGCTCATGATGACCACATAGGTCAACAGGAAGAGCAGCGAAGCGAACCACATGGGGTCCAAGCCGAAGATAACGGACGGGATGATGTTGTCGGAGCCGTGCATGAGCGATCTCCCTAGAGCGTGGGGATAAAGCGGTTTGAGTGAATTTTTGCTGAAGGAGTGTTACGGGGGCGGATCGGTTCGGGCGCTGGAGCCGGCGACGGTCAGGGCCTTGGCCAGCGCCACCAGCAGTTCGGCCAGGGTGGCGGGATCGGGCAGGCGATAGTCCGCGACGGCTGGCGGTTCCGGGCCAACCCCGAGCGCGATGCCGCCCAATTCCGCTGCCGCAGCCAACGCATGGGCATCATTGGCGGCGTCGCCAGCGTACAACACAGTCACCGGTTCATCGCCGCTGTGGGCGACGATAGCCTGCAACGCCGTCCCCTTGTCCCGGGCGATGGCCGGCACCACCTCGATCGCCATCGGCCCATCCAGCACGTGCAGACCGCCGGCGTGCGGTTCCAGCAAGGCCGCCATTTCAGCTCGCAGCGGTTTGATCCGGTCCCTTGCCAGTTGCCGGTAGTGGACGGTAAAACCGAACGGCTTTTTTTCCACCCAGGCGCCGGGATAAGCCGCCAGGCAGATCTCCACAGCGGCGCGCAGGGCATCGAGCAAGGCGCGGCTTTCCAGGGCCTCGGTGGGAATGCGGCGTTCGCCAGCCAGTTCCAATTCCAGGCCGGTGGAACCTCCGTAGCTCAGCCCCTCCAGACCGACCATGCCGATCAGATCGTCCAGTCCTCGGCCGCTGACCACGCCGACCGCGACGCGGGGCGTCGCGACCAGCCGGGCCAACACGTCACGCAGGGCAGGATCGAGCTGCGCCAGGCGGGGATGCGCGACCAGGGGAGTCAGCGTCCCATCGTAGTCGAAGACCAGGACCAGCCGCTCGCCGCGCTGGTAGGCGGTTATCAGGCGTTCGAGAATGGTGGAGCTTGCCGGCGGCATCAGTCAGCCTCCTGGGCGGGTGGATTCGAGATCGGCACGGCGGTCAGATCGGCCAGGAAATTGGCCGCCCAGCGATAGATGTTGTTTTCCTCCACCTGCCGCCGCATCCGACCCATTCGCGCCTCCCGCTCGTCCGACGGCATCTCCAGCGCCCGGCGAATCGCCTCGGCGAACTGCTCGGTGTCGTAGGGGTTGACGATCAGCGCGTCGGCCAGCTCGCGCGCCGCGCCGGCGAATTCGGACAGAATCAGCACGCCGTCCAGGTCCGGCTTGGCGGCGACGAATTCCTTGGCCACCAGGTTCATGCCGTCGTGCAGCGAACTGACGATGCCGATCTCGGCCATGTGCAAGAAGGTGTGAACCGTGACGCCGTCGTGATGGCCGACCAGGAAGCGGATCGGTTTCCAGGACTCGGTCTGGAAGCGCCAGTTGATGTCGTCAGCCAGCGCCTCCAGTTCGTGGATGTAGTTACGATAGCGAGGGATGTGGGTGCGGCTGGGCGCCCCCAGTTGCACGAAGGTCAATTGCCCCCGGTAGTGCGGACAGCGTTCGAAAAACCGGGCCACGGCGCGGAACCGTTCCGTCAGGCCCTTGGTGTAGTCGATACGATCCACGCCGACCGCGAGGCGCAGGTCGCCCAGTTCGTACCGTTCCCGGAAATCGGCGATCTGCCGTTCCAGTTCCGCCCCGGTCAGGACATGGCGCTCCGTCCAGCTTTCGACGCTGATCGGGAACGGCCGCACCCGCGAAGTATGGCCTTGCAATTCCACCGCGAAATGGTCCCAGTCCAGCCGTGCCTCGATCATCCGGTCCACGGTGTCGAGAAAATTATTGCAATGCTGTTGGAGGTGGAAGCCGATCAGGTCGGCGCCCAACAGGCCGCGCAGCAGGTTCGGCGCCCAGGGGCAAATGCGGAACGCCTCCGGATTGGGCCAGGGAATGTGCCAGAAGATGCCCACCGCCAGATCGGGACGGACCTCCTTCAGGAAACGCGGCGCTAGCGCCATCTGATAGTCCTGCACCAGCACCACCGCCGGGCCGGAGCCGACTTCCTCCAGCGCCGCGTCGGCGAAACGCCGGTTGGCGCGGACGTAGTGTTCCCAGTCGCTGACCCGGAATATCGGCCGTTCGTGGGCCAGGTGGCAAAGCGGCCACAGGCCCTCGTTGGCGAAGCCGTAGTAATAGCCCTGCTCTTCCTCGCGGCTCAGCCACACCCGTCGCAAGGTGTAGGTCGGATCGTCCGGCGGGACCGCCAAGCGACCTTGCGCATCGGCCATCTGCCGGTCGGCCTCGCCGGAACCGTGGGCGACCCAGACTCCGCCGCAAGCTTGCAGAACCGGGTCCAACGCGGTCACCAACCCGCCAGCGGGTACGATCAGCCGCGGCTTGCCGTCGCGCAGTTCGTGCATGTAGGGCTCGCGGTTGCTGACCACCATCAACTCACCGCCGCGCAGGCAATCGACCACATGGGCGCGCAACCGGTCGCGGGTCCAGATGTTGTCGGCGCGCACCACCGCCCGCGCCTGCGCCTGATGGGCGGTGCGGGCCGCGCGGAACGAAGCCGCCAGCCGTTCGCTCTCGCTGGCCAGCCGTGCGACGGGCAACTCCAATGGAGGCGCTCCGACCTCGTCGTCGGTTCGTAACCGGCGCATCCATTCCGCCAGCCGGTTGAGCGGTCGGTCGTACAGCAGCCAGGCGCCGGCCACGGTCAGGATCAGCAGGGACAACACGATGAAACCGATCCAGAACCCGAACAACGCCTGCCGGTAAGTGGCCCGTTCGTCCAGACCCACCAGATCGTGCAGCACCGCCAGCGCGCCCTGCGGCTGGCCATCGGACGTACGGATTACCGAGACGAGCAGGTGAAGGTGGGTGTCAGCCGCGCGGGGGGTTGCGACGGTATCCTTCCCTTCCGTCAAGGTCTGGCCAACCGCCTCCCGCAGTATGGTGGCAAAATCGGCGACGCCCTTGCCGGCGGCGACCAGGCGGCCGTCGGTGCGGTAAACCGCCAGTCCGATCAGTCGTCGGTAACCTTCCAGCA
>JAVMKJ010000218.1:35646-49470 GCA_031732855.1 Candidatus Competibacter sp. | reverse complement strand
TCAACGCATCCATCCAGTACGCCACCCTCGAGGCGCCGGCCGCCTGGAATCACCTTGGCCCAGCCCGGGATGCCGAAACCCGGCGGCTGGAGTCGCGGTTCCAGCAACTGATTCAGGACATTCACGAGCAGGAGCGCATCCTGCGCCGCAACCAGGTCCGCGCCACCCGCTTGCGCGAAATCCTCCTGAAGACCGAAACCCTGCTCCAACAGCCCAGCGAAGTGCAGGACACCGATGTCAAGCATCTGCGGCAGCGCTGGGAAGGGCTGGAAAGTCCCGAATCTCGCAGCCTGGCCAACGACCTGCAGGCTCGGTTCGACAATCTGCTCGACCGGCTGCGCGCCCGATTGCAGCGGCAAGTCCAACAGCGAGATCAGGAATGGCAGGAGATCCAGGAACTCACGCGCCAATTGGAGGCGGCGGTCGACGAAGGTGAGTTGCAGCAAGCCACCCAACTTCAGGAACAGGCTCGCCAGCGGCTCAAGCACAATATCGGCTTGAGCCGCGCGCAAATGGCGGCGACCGAGGAACGCCTGCACGGTTGCGCCGCCCGCATTGGCGAACTGCGCGACTGGCGACGCTGGGGCACCAATCAGGCGCGAGAACAACTCTGCGCCACCGCCGAAGGCTTGATCGGACTCAATACCGATCCAGTCGATATCGCTCAGCGTATCCAGCAGGCCCGCGATGCCTGGAAGGAACTGGACCACAGGGAAGGCGCCGCCCCCAAGGCGTTGTGGAAGCGTTTCAACACCGCCTGCGAGCGCGCCTACGCGCCCTGCCAGGCTTACTTCGAGGCCCGGGTTCGCGAACGCCAGCAAAACCTCCAGGCGAAAATAGCACTTTGCGAACAGCTCGAGCAGTTCGAAGCCACGACCGACTGGCAACGGGTGGACTGGCGCGAGGCCGACCGCCTGCACCGGCGCACACAAGAACAATGGTACAAATCCGGGCCAATCAACCGCTCCGACCGCAAGAGTCTCGATCGCCGCTTTCATCAGATCCTGAGGCGGCTGGACGAACGCCTCGGCGCCGAACGAGAGCGTGAAATTCAGCGGCGCCAGCAACTCATCCAGCAGATCCAGGCCATGGCGGATAGCCCCGACCTGCGCGCCGCCATCGAGGCCGCCAAGCACGCCCAAGCCGAATGGCATCCGACCGTGCAAGCCTTCCCCCGACAGGAGCAGGCACTGTGGAGGGCGTTCCGCGCCGCCTGCGACGCCGTGTTCGCCCGCCGACAGGCCGAAAAGCAGGCAGCTGGCGCCGAACGACACGACAACTTGGCGCAAAAACAGGCGCTGTGCGAGGAAGTCGAGGCGCTGGCCAATGCCGGCAACGAGCAGTTGGCGCAGGCCCGCGTCCGGCTGCAGGCGGCCCAGCACGAGTGGGAGATGATCGGCCCGATCCCCAAAGCCGAACAGCGCGCGCTCGGCCAGCGCTTCGAGGCGGCCATCCGGCGATTCGCCCTGCACGAACGATCCTTGCGCCGGACCAGCGCCCGGGAAACCTTCCGGCATCTACGCGAGCGGGCGCAAGCGTGCGCGCGTCTGGAAGCCCTGCTGGGCGATCCGATGGATGATACCGCCATTGCCTCGACCCAGCGGGAATGGACCAGTCTGCCCACTCTGCCCGCCGCGTTGCTGGAATCCATGCAGCAGCGTTTCAACGTCGTCTGTCAGGCCCTGACCGGTACCCCCGAACAAGCCCAAGATCTGCGCGCCAATCTCGAACGGAATCTCGAACGCAAGAGGATCTGGTGCGTCTGCATGGAAATCGTCGCCGGAGTCGAATCGCCACCAGAACAAACCCAACTGCGGATGGAATATCAGGTTGCCCGCCTGTCGGCCTCCCTGGCCGGCGCCACCGCCAAAGCCGATGCGATCTACGATCCTCGCCAATTGCAGGAGCGGTGGTGTCTGACTGGAGCGCTTCCGCTCGAGGCGGCGGCGGAACTGGACGCCCGTTTCCTGCGCGCGGTGCAGACCTGGTGGCAGCGGGAGGAGGACTGAACCTGCCTGGCCACGGCATCGCGGCCTGCTCGACATGAAATCCACCGATCTGCTGCTGGCCCTGGTGGCGAATGCCGCCTGGGCCTTCAACTTCATCGCCGGCAAGGCGGGCGTCACTCACTTCCATCCGTTCCTGTTCACGGCGTTGCGCTTCGGCATCCTGCTGCTTGCGTTGCTTCCGTTCCTGCGCTGGATTCCGGGAAGGATGCGGGGTGTTCTGGGTATCGCCCTGGTACTGGGCGTGTTGCATTTCAGCCTGGTGTTCGCCGGCCTGGAGGCCAGCGGCGATATCGCTTCGGTCGCCATCGCCAGCCAGTTGTACGTCCCCTTTTCGGCTTTGCTGGCGTTGTTGACGCTGGGTGAGGTTCTGGACTGGCGGCGCTGGCTCGGCATCGCCTCGGCGTTCGGAGGCGTGCTGGTGATCGGCTTCGATCCGGTGGTGCTCCAACATCTCCACGCCCTGCTGCTGATCACCGCCGGGGCGCTGGCCATGGCGGTCGCCACCATCCAGATGCGGAGGCTGCGCGGCGTCAGCGTGTTCGTGTTGCAAGCCTGGATCGCGGTCTGCGCCACACCGGCGCTGGCCCTGCTCTCGCTGCTGTTCGAACGGGGACAATGGACCGCGATACGCACGGCGACCTGGCTGGAACTGGCCGCGCCGTTCTATTCCGCCATCGGCGCCTCGCTGGTCGGGCACGGTATCGTCTACCATCTGCTCGGCCGCTATCCGGTCGGCGTCACCACGCCGCTGATGCTGCTGACGCCCGTCCTGGCGGTAGCCTTCGGCGTGCTGCTTTGGGGAGATGTCCTGAGCTGGAAGCTGATCGTCGGCGGCCTGCTGACCCTGTCCGGCATCGCCATCATCACCCTGCCCGGACATGGACGCGCCCGGGTGCCCGATTCGGGGTAGCAGCGCGACTTTCGCGGTTCAGAATTCCTTGCGGATCAATTGCTCGATCAGGGGTTGCAGGATCAGTTCCATGGCGAACCCCATTTTGCCGCCGGGCACCACGATGGTGTTGCGGCGCGACATGAACGAATCGTGGATCATGTGGATCAGATAATTGAAATCCGGACGGGTCTTGCGCGGTTCCCGGAACCGGATCACCACGAAGCTCTCATCCAGGGTGGGAATATCGCGGGCGGTGAAGGGGTTGGAAGTATCCACCGTCGGCACCCGCTGGAAATTGATGTCGGTGCGCGAAAACTGCGGCACGATGTAATGAGTGTAATCATACATCCGCCGCAGGATGGCATCGGTTACCGCCTCGGGACTGTAACCACGCTCCGCGGTATCGCGGTGGATCTTCTGGATCCATTCGAGATTGACGATCGGCACCACGCCGATCAGCAGATCCACGTAACGGGCGACGTTAACCTTGTCGGTCACCACTCCGCCGTGCAATCCCTCGTAGAACAGCAGGTCGGTCCCCCCGGGTAACTGCATCCAGGGAGTGAAGGCACCGGGTTCCTGGCCGTAAAGTCTTGCTTCCTCCCGGTTATGCAGATAATACCGCCGCAGCCCCGTGCCCCGCTCGCTGTACTCCATGAACAGCGCCTCCAGCCGGTCGAACAGATTGCCCTCGGGGCCGAAGTGACTGAGCGTCCGGCCTTCCCGGTTCGCCCGTTCGACCTGCACCTGCATTTCGTCGCGGTCGTAGCGGTGGAAGCTGTCCCCCTCGATGGTGGCGGCGCTGATTCCATCCCGCCGGAAGATATGCTCCATGGCGACCCGGACCGTCGAAGTGCCGGCTCCGGACGAACCGGTAATAGCGATAATCGGATGCTGTTTCGACATGGCCGCCCCGTGTAAAAATCACGGGCGGTATTATAATCTGGTTTATATTGCAGTGCAGCATAAGGATGGCGAACAAGCCAGGCCGCCCCGCTATCTGATTCCGTATATCCCGCTCCACAGCAAGATATGCCGAAATGGAAACCGCTTGGCGCAACGTCCAAGATAAGCGGGTTGGAACACCGATCCCCGCATCAACACGATGCAGAATTGACCATGAATTTACCCCCCTCCCTGGATTCCCATCCTGCCCGACTGTTCCAGCAGCCGCCGCAATTGATAGCGATGGATAAACCCCGGCACGGCGCCGACCGAGAACAGGCATAGCGTCACGGCGTAAAATTCCCAATCCTGGGCATGGACCGTGCCCGTCATCTTGTACTCAAACCCAAACCCCATGCCGACGATCAGACCATACAACAGGCTCCATTCAATCAGCCGCAGCCAAAACGGCTTCGCCCGCCGATCAGGGCGGGCGATGATCAACAACCAGCGTTCGCTCGACCAAGGCAGGTTGGCGGCGACCGCCGCCAACCCCAGCCATAGGCCGACGACAATACTCTGCGACATGGCCCCGCTAATAACCGGCCCTCAGTTCACAGCGCCGCGGCGCACCAAGTCATCAGCGCGGACGGATACAAGCCCAGCACCACCAGCAGTAATCCGTTGGCACTGATGACGATCCCCGTATCCCGGCTGAATTCGACCGGATCGCTTTGCTCCGGCTTGTCGAAGTACATGCACTTGACCACCCGCAGATAATAGAATGCCCCGATCACCGAAAACACCACGCCGAGAATCGCCAGCCAGATCAGCCCGACATGGATGATGGCCTGCAACACCACCCACTTGGCGTAGAAACCGACCAGGAACGGGATACCGGCCATCGACATCATGATCATCATCATCAGGAAGGCCAGCCACGGGCTGCGGTCGTTCAGACCCCTGAAATCGTCGATGTTCTCGGCCTCAAAGCCGGATCGACTCAGCACGATGATCACGCCGAAGGCGCCGACCGCCATCAGCACATAGACGATGGCGTAGAACATGGCCGCCGCGTAACCTTCCGGCGAACCGGCCAGGATACCCAGCAGCAGAAACCCGACGTGGGATATCGTCGAATAAGCCAGCATGCGCTTGATGTTGCTTTGGACAATGGCAACCAGATTGCCCAGCGCAATGGACAGCGCCGCCAGGATGATCAGCATTTGCTGCCAGTCGCCCTGCAGCGTGCCCAGTCCATCCACCAGAACCCGCATCACCAGCGCGAAAGCCGCCAGCTTCGGCGCCGAACCGATGTACAGCGTCACCGAGGTGGGCGCACCCTGATAGATATCCGGCAGCCACATGTGGAAGGGTACCGCGCCCAGCTTGAAGGACAGTCCGACGACCAGGAACACCAGGCCGAATACCAGCACCAGGTTGTCCCTGCCCTGCCTGGCGACAGCATCGGACACCACTTGCAGATCCACGCTGCCAGTGGCGCCATAGATCATCGAAATGCCGTACAGCAACATGCCGGAGGCCAGCGACCCCAGCACGAAGTACTTCATGGCGGCCTCGGAGGAAACCGGCGAATCGCGGTCGATGGCCACCAGGGCGTACAGCGACAGCGACAGCAGTTCCAGCCCCAGATACACGCTGAGCAGGCTGTGGGCGGACACCATGACCATCATGCCCAGCACGCCGAACAACCCCAGTACGTAGTACTCGCCCTTGAACAGATCGCGCTGCCGCAAGTAGTCGCGCGAATAGAGGAATACGGCGGCGGAGGCCAGATAAATGAAGAGCTTCAGCAGATCGCCCATGGCATCCTTGATGTAGTGACCGAACATGGTGGTCACTGGTGCCTGAGCGTAAGTCGCCAGGGTCAGCAGGGCAGCGCCCAGCAAGGTTACCTGCGCCAGCCCATAGGTGATGTGCCGCTGCCGCTGTTCGAGGAACACGTCGACGACCAGCACCAGGCAGGTCATGGTCAGCACGAACAGTTCCGGCATCACCGGCAGGAAGTCAGGGGCGACGAAGTTCATTGGGTTTCCCTATTCTCCGAAAATCTTCTCTGCGAGAGGAGCCCTTACAGCTTGGACAGGGTGACGTGCTGCAGCAGGTTATCCACCGAGGCGTGCATCACCGAGGTCAACGGGTCGGGCCAGACGCCGAGCAGCAGCACCGCCGCGGCCAGCAGACCGAGCATGACGATCTCGCGGGTGTTGACATCCTCCAACTCGGCGACATGGCTGTTGCCGATGTCGCCGAAGATGACCCGCTTGACTAGCCACAGGGTATAGGCCGCGCCCAAAATCAAGGTGGTGGAGGCCAGGAAAGCGATCCAGAAGCTGGCCTTGAAGCTGCTCAGAATCACCAGGAACTCGCCGACGAACCCCGAGGTACCAGGCAGACCGGCGTTGGCCATGCCGAACAGCACCATGAACGCCGCAAAGATCGGCATGGTATTGACCACTCCACCGTAATCCTTGATTTGACGGGAATGAACCCTGTCGTACAACACGCCCACACAAAGGAACAGTGCGCCCGAAATGAAGCCGTGCGATACCATTTGCACCATGCCACCTTCGATACCCATGGCGGCGCCGCTCAGGCTGCCGGTATGGCGATGGATACCGAACGCGATGAAGAAGCCGAGAGTGACGAAACCCATGTGGGCGATCGAGGAATAGGCGATCAACTTCTTCATGTCCTGCTGGATCAGGGCAACCAAGCCGATGTAAACCACCGCCACCAGCGACAGGGTAATGATCAGCCAGTCCAGCGTGGCGGAGGCATCCGGAGCGATCGGCAGAGCAAAGCGCAGAAAGCCGTAGCCACCGATCTTCAGGGTGATGGCCGCCAGGATCACCGAACCGCCGGTGGGTGCTTCGACGTGAGCATCCGGCAACCAGGTGTGTACTGGCCACATCGGCACCTTGACCGAGAAGCCCGCCATGAAGGCGAAGAAGATCAGCACCTGCTCGGTCAGGCTCAGCGGCAGCTTGTGGAAATCCAGGATTTCGAAGCTGTTGGCCTGGTTATACATGTAGATCAGGGAGATCAGCATGAACACCGAGCCAAGGAACGTGTACAGGAAGAACTTGAGGGTGGCGTAGACCCGGCGCGGTCCGCCCCAGATGCCGATGATCAGGAACATCGGGATCAGCATCGCCTCGAAAAACACGTAGAACAGGATGGCGTCCAGCGCGGCGAACACCCCGATCATCAGTCCTTCCATGATCAGGAAGGCGGCCATGTACTGGGCAACCCGATATTGCACCACCTCCCAGCCGGCGATCACCACCAGCACGGTCATGAACGCCGTGAGCAGGATCAGCGGCATCGAAAAGCCGTCCACACCCAGATGGTAGTTGACGCTGAGAGCCGGAATCCAGGGGATGAATTCCTGAAACTGCATCGCCGCCGTCGAGGGATCGAACAGCGTGAACAGCGGGATGCCGATCAGGAAAGTCACGATCGCCACGGTCAAGGCCAGCGCCTTGGCGCGCACGGGGTTGTCGTCACCCACGAATAGCACCGCGATACCACCGAGAATCGGGAACCAGATGGCAAGACTCAGTAGAGGCAGTTCCGACAGCATGGTTTTTCTTCTTCCAGGTTAGCGGGTGACGAACCAGGTCAACAGGATCAGCAGGCCGATGATCATCGCGAATGCATAGGTATACAGGTAGCCTGTCTGCAGGTGTCGAGTCACGGCCGCGAACCAGCCGACCAGCCGCGCCGTGCCGTTCACCAGCAGGCCGTCGATCAGACCGGCATCGGCATATTTCCACAGCACGGTCCCCAGATTCCGACTGCCGCGCATGAAGAACGACTGATAGAACTCGTCGAACAGGTACTTGCGGTCCATGATGTCGTAGAGCACCGCGACTTTTTGCCGGATTTGCTCGGGCAAATCCGGGCGCGCCATGTACAGATAGAAGGCCGACCCGAATCCGGCAAGCACCAGGACGAACGGCAGCCCCGTCAAACCGTGCAGCGCGAAGCTCATCGCCCCGTGGAAATGCTCCTTGAGATGTTCGAGCACATCGTGCTCGGGCGCCACGAAGATGCTGTTTCCAAACCCATCGCCGAACAGCAGCGGCTGGATGGTCATGGCGCCGACGACCACCGAGGGAATGGCAAGCAGGATCAAGGGTATCGTCACTACCGCCGGCGTCTCGTGCAAATGCTCCTGGGTGTGATGATCCATTCGCTCCTTGCCGTGAAACACGATGAAATACAGCCGGAAGGAGTAGAACGAGGTCACAAAAACGCCCAGCGTCACCGCAAGGTAGGCGAAACTGGCGCCGGGAATGTGGGAGTAATGCACCGCCTCCAGAATACTGTCCTTGGAGTAAAAACCGGCGAAGCCCGGGGTGCCGATCAGCGCCAGCGTGCCGAGCAGGAAGGTAAACCAGGTGATCGGCATGTATTTCCACAACCCGCCCATCTTGCGGATATCCTGCTCGTGATGCATGGCGATGATCACCGAGCCGGCGCCCAGGAACAGCAGCGCCTTGAAAAAGGCATGCGTCATCAGGTGAAAGATGGCGGCGGAGTAGGCCGATACGCCCAGCGCGACCGTCATATAGCCCAGTTGCGACAACGTCGAATAGGCGATCACCCGCTTGATGTCGTTCTGGACGATGCCGAGGAAGCCCATGAACAGCGCAGTGATCGAGCCGATCACCAGCACGAAACTCAGCGCGGTCTCCGACAGTTCGAACAGGGGCGACATCCGGGCCACCATGAAGATACCAGCGGTCACCATGGTGGCGGCGTGGATCAGTGCCGAGATCGGGGTCGGGCCTTCCATCGAATCCGGCAACCATACATGCAGCGGCACCTGGGCGGATTTGCCCATCGCGCCGATGAACAGCAGGATGCAGATCAGAGTCATCAGCGACCAGTCGACGCCCGGAATGACCTGCACGCTCATGTCGGCCATTAGCGGCGCGGCGGCGAAGACGTCGGCGTAGTCGATGCTGTTGAAGGCCATCAGCACGGCGGCGATACCGAGCAGGAAGCCGAAATCGCCCACCCGGTTGACCAGAAAGGCCTTGAGGCTGGCGAATATGGCGCTCTCGCGCTTGTACCAGAAGCCGATCAGCAGGTAGGACACCAGACCGACTCCTTCCCAGCCGAAGAAGAGTTGCAGGAAGTTGTTGGACATGACCAGCATGAGCATCGCAAAGGTGAACAACGCGATGTAGCTGAAAAAACGCTGGTAGCCGTCGTCATCGTGCATGTAGCCGATGGTGTAAATATGGACCATCAGAGATACGAAAGTCACGGTCGTAACCATCACCGCAGTCAGGTTGTCCACCAGGAAGCCCACTTCCAGGCGGATGCCTTCGACGATCATCCAGGTGTAGATCGACCCGTTGTACGGCTCCGCGCCATCCAGGACATGGTGCCGGAGCACCACCAGCGACAGCAGGAAGGCGATCGCCACGCCGATGATGGTGACCCAGTGGGCGCCGGCGCGGCCGATCTTGCGGCCGAACAGACCAGCGATGATGGCGCCGAGCAGAGGCGCGAGCACAATTGCGAGGTAGACGTTTCGCATGCGGCTAACCCTTCAGCGTGTCGAGGTCGGCGACGTTGATGGTGCGGCGATTCCGGAACAGCACCACCAGAATGGCCAGGCCGATGGCCGATTCAGCCGCGGCCACCGTCAGGATGAAAAAGACGAAAACCTGGCCGATGGTATCGTCGAGGAACCGCGAGAAGGCGATGAAATTGAAGTTCACCGCCAGCAGCATGAGTTCGATCGACATCAGCAGGATGATGACGTTCTTTCGGTTCAGAAAGATGCCGGCCACGCTGAGACAAAAGAGGATCGCTCCCAGCACCAGATAATCAGTAAGCGCGATCATCTATCCCCCGCCTTTGCTTTTTTGGAATGTTGGAAATCGGTCAAGGAAGCCGGATGGGCGCGCCGAAAGACCGGCAAACCCGTCCGTCGCATTATTGTTTCTTTTCCGGCGCCATGCGGACCAACCGTACCCGGTCGTCACGCGACACTCGAACTTGCTGGCCCGGATTTTGGGATTTGACGCCCTCTCGACGACGCATCGTCAGGGAAATGGCGGCGATGATCGCGACCAGGAGAATCACCGAGGCGATTTCAAACGGATAGACATAGAAGGTATACAGGACGCTGCCCAACTCCTTGGTGTTGCTGTAGTCGGCCGCTCGCGAAACCATGTCGTACTGGTCCGTGCCAAAATAGCTGGACCCCACCACCAGTCCCATCTCGACGACGATAAGCAACGCCACCGTCGCCCCGACAGGCAGGTATTTGATGAAACCTTCGCGTACCGGATCGACGTTGAGGTCCAGCATCATCACCACGAACAGGAACAGCACCATCACCGCGCCCACGTAGACCAAAACCAGGGTAATGGCGAGAAATTCCGCTTCGATCAGCAACCAGAGCGCGGCGCTGGTGAAGAACGCCAGCACCAGGAACAGCGCGGCGTGCACGGAGTTGCGAACCGTAATGACCCGCACCGCCGCGAAGATCAGGATGAGCGCGAAAGCGTAGAACAAAAACTTTTCAAATCCCATGAGCGGACCTGTTCTTATCTCTGGCAATGGAGGCCGGCTAGCGATACGCCGCGTCGGCGGCCCGGTCGGCGGCGATCTGCGCTTCGCAGCGGTCGCCGTGGGCGAGCAGTTTTTCCTTGGTCATGATCTGCTCGCCGCGCTTCTCGAAATGATAATCGAACATACGGGTCTCCACGATGGAATCGACCGGGCAGGCCTCCTCGCAGAACCCGCAGAAGATGCACTTGAACAGATCGATGTCGTAGCGGGTAGTGCGGCGGGTACCGTCTTCCCGCTGTTCGGACTCGATGGTGATCGCCAGCGCCGGGCAAACCGCCTCGCACAGCTTGCAGGCGATACAACGCTCCTCGCCGTTCGGGTAGCGTCGCAGGGCGTGCAGGCCGCGGAATCGGGGCGACAGCGGAGTCCGCTCTTCCGGAAACTGCACCGTGATCTTCTTGGCGAACAGGTGTCGACCGGTAACCTGCAAGCCAAGCAACAACTCCCAAAGCAGGAAGCTCTTGAAGTAGTGCCGCAGAGCGTTCAGGGCATTCATCACATTACTCCGCATCAATCAAACCACGGACCCACGTGCGCCAGCACGCCCAGCCCGATGACCAGCAACCAGACCAGCGTCACGGGGATGAAAACCTTCCAGCCCAACCGCATGATCTGATCGTAGCGATAGCGTGGGAACGTAGCGCGGAACCACAGAAAAAACAGCAGCAGGAGCGAGATCTTGAGCACCAGCCAAATCGCGCCGGGCACGAAGGAGAACAAATCGCCCAGCACCGGAATACCCTCGAACGGCGACAACCACCCTCCCAGGAACATCGTGGACGCCAGCGCCGACACCAGGATCATGTTGGCGTATTCCGCCAAAAAGAACACCGCGAACGCCATGCCGGAGTAATCCACGTGGAAGCCGGCCACGATTTCGGATTCACCTTCGGCCACGTCGAAGGGGGCGCGGTTGGTTTCGGCGACTCCGGAGATAAAGTAGACCAGGAACAGCGGCAGCAGCGGCAACCAGAACCAGTGCAGCAGGCTGCCCTGCTGAGCCAGAACGATCTGATTCAGATTCAGGCTGCCGGCCGCCATCAGCACGCCTACCAGGGCGAAGCCCATGGCGATTTCGTAGGCGACGATCTGCGCCGCCGAACGCATCGCACCCAGGAAGGCGTACTTGGAGTTGGATGCCCAGCCGGCGACGATCACGCCGTAGACGCCCAGCGAGGTCAGCGCCAGCAGGTAGAGCAGGCCGGCGTCCAGATGGGAAATCATCATGCCGTCGCCGAGCGGCACCACCGCCCAAGCCGCCAGCGCCGGCCCGAAGGACAGCACCGGGGCCAGAAGAAACAGGAAGCGGTCGGCCCGACTCGGGATGATGATTTCCTTGAACATCAGCTTCATGGCATCGGCGATCGGCTGCAGCCAACCCTTCGGACCCACCCGATTCGGACCGATCCGGATTTGCATGTAGCCGATGATCTTGCGCTCGGCGAAGGTCAGATACGCCACTCCGATCAACAAGGGAACCAGGAGGACGATGATTTTCAGCAGGATGATGATGACCGCCAGCAGCGTTTCCACGATCCAGGATCCTTGTTGTTATTGGATGGTCACCGGCCCCACCGCCGGACCGAGCGCGATGCTGGCGCTCAAACCCGCCGGAATCCAGGCACAACCCTTGGGCACGCTTTCATCGAGCACCAGCGGCAGATCGACCGCCGCTCCGTTCTGGCGCACCTGGACCTGTTCCCGTCCGGCTACGCCCAGTTCGCGCGCCATGTCCGGATGCAGCCGCACATCGGCCGGCCGCGCTAGCGGGCTTGCCTGCAGCGAGCGGGCGCGCCGCACCAGCGGATCCGCCGCGTAAATCGGCACGTCAGCCACCCGCAGCAATCCCTCGGCTCGGAACCAGGCCAGCGGTTTGCCGAGATCCGGCGTGTTATCCGGCTCGACACCGCCACAGGCACCCCGAACCTCGGCGAGCACTTCATCGGAACTCACGTACTCGAATCCGTCGACGCCGCACAGGTTGCCCAGAACCCGCAATACCTTCCAGGCCGGCCGCGCTTCGCCGAACGGTCTGCTGGCGCCCTGGAAACTCTGCCAGCGACCCTCGGCGTTGACATAGGTACCCGAAGTCTCGGCGAAGGTCGCCACCGGCAGGACCATTTGGGCGTAGGATTTGCCGGCGGGACCGGCGAAGGGGCTGAGGGACACCACGAATTCGGCGCCCTGCAAGGCCTTCAGCGCTGCGGCACCGTCCCAGCAGTCCAGTTCCGGTTCGATTCCAAGCAGCACGTAGGCCCTGCGCGGCGACTCCACCATTGCCCGCGCGTCCAGACCTACCGCCGGAGCCTGCCTGCCACCCGGCAGGCGGTGCGGCACCGCGCCTGCCAGCCAGCCGCCGGCCGAATTGGCGGCCTCGGGCAGATAACCCAGCCGGGCGCCCGCGTGCAGGGCCACAAAGCCCGCCAACGCCCGCAGTTGCGCGAAGGCTGGGTGAGCCACGGCCAGATTGCCCAACAGCACGGTCGCCGGCGCGTTGTTGATAAGATGGGACGCAATGACCCGTTCGGTTTCGCCCGGAGCGTTCGCGATCAGACCCACCAGGTTTGCCGGTAGCGTTTCACCCTTCGATTCGGCGACGACCTGAGCCACGCCGGCCAGCGCCGCCACCATCCCGGCGGGATCGGCGACGAGCTTGGCCGCGACCGGGAAGCGGAACTCGAAATCGCGGGGGTTGACGAACATGATTTTCCCCCCCGCCAGCGCCGCCTTGCGCAAGCGATGGCCGGCCAGCGGCTGTTCCATTCGCACGTTGGAGCCCACCAGCAGCGCCGATTTAACCTTCTCCAGATCCTCCAGATTCTGGCCCAACCATGGGAACACCGGCGCCGTGTCCTGATCGCTGAAGTCGGCCTGCCGCAGGCGATGGTCGATGTTCGCCACGCCCAAACCGCGCGCAAGCTTCTGCGCCAGATACAATTCCTCGAGGGTCGCGGTCGGCGCGACCAGGAACCCGACCGACTCGGCGCCGTTCCGGGCGATGACGTCCTTCAGTCCTCTGGCGACCGCTTGCAGCGCTGCTTCCCATTCGATCTCGGCGCCGTTCACCAGCGGTTTGGCCAATCGGTCGTCGCCATAGATGCCCTCGTAGCTGAACCGATCGCGGTCGGAAAGCCAGGTTTCGTTGATCGACTCGTTCTCGCGCGGCACCACCCGCATCACCTGACCGCGCAAGGTGTGGATGAAGATGTTGGAGCCGATGGAATCGTGCGGGGCGACGCCGGCATGTTGCACGTACTCCCAGGAACGGCCCTTGTAGCGGGACGGCTTGGCGGTCAGCGCCCCGACCGGGCAGAGATCGATGACGTTGCCCGACAGTTCCGACGCCACGGTCCTGGAGACGTAGGTGCCTATTTCGGTGTGCTCGCCGCGGCCGGTGGCGCCCAGTTCGCGCAGGCC
>JAVMKJ010000218.1:0-35546 GCA_031732855.1 Candidatus Competibacter sp. | reverse complement strand
AGGTGCCTATTTCGGTGTGCTCGCCGCGGCCGGTGGCGCCCAGTTCGCGCAGGCCGGCAATTTCTTCGCCGAAGCGCACGCAACGGGTGCAGTGAATGCAGCGGGTCATGTCGGTGGCGATCAGCGGCCCGATGTTTTTGTCCCTGACCACCCGCTTGCGCTCCGCGAACCGCGACACGTCGCCGCCGTAGCCCAGCGCCACATCCTGCAGTTCGCATTCGCCGCCCTGGTCGCAGATCGGGCAGTCCAGCGGATGATTGATCAGCAGAAACTCCATGGTTCCCTTCTGCGCGGCGATGGCCTTGGGCGATTCGGTGTAGACCTTCATGCCTTCCATCACCGGGGTCGCGCAGGCCGGCAGCGGTTTGGGCGCTTTCTCCACCTCGACCAGACACATTCGGCAGTTGGCGGCGATGGACAACTTCTTGTGGTAACAGAAACGGGGTATCGGAATACCCGCCGCATCGGTGACCTCGATGAGCATCGCGCCCTTGCGCGCCTTCAGCGGGATGCCGTTGACTTCGATATCGACCAAGTCCTCGCTCATTATCTTACCCAACGTGGAGTTTAACCGGACACCGGACTGCCCGATGTGATGCGCGGAGCCAAAACTCGCAGATTGGCCTGGTCGCACGGGCGACATGGTCCGCCGGGTCACCGCGGCCAGAACAATGGCGACAGCCGGGGGCGTGGCTCGCCAGCGGGAAAAATGGGATCATCAAAGACAGCGACAGCGGCATCATACCGGGGGGATCATGTTCCAGCATCACAAGGTGTCGTGTCTTGTTGTTTGGGTGTGAATCTTGGGAACATAGTTGGCGCGACACCAAGGCACTGATTTTACAGTGAAAGACTTCCCGGCAGCCGCTGAAATATTTTTCCAGTCTAGGGCAAGGCATTATTTACGTCAACTGTAATAGACCAGCGGGTTAGCCTCTTCCGTGACCGCAAATAACCTCGTGATCTGGATGCAGCCTAACTGGCTGGAATCCGGGGATCTTCCGGATTTTGCCACGTTGCACCCTAGCTATAACCTTTTTAATCAAAAAGTTAGTTCCATGCAACGCAACTTCCCAAAGACTCTTGGCACCCCCTCTGTCCAAGGCCATGACCTGTGATATGCACTGGAAGCATCTGGCCATCATCATCATCAGCGACGATGCCAGCCAGTTCGCGGTGCCGTTGTTGCCGCATGGTCCGTGCTGGGTTCATGCCGGGAGGACCATTCACAAGCCGAACCCTGGCAACCCCTTCCAACAAGCGACCGTGGAGCGCGTGCGGGGGAGATCCGGACCTGTACCAACACCACCTCAAAGCCCATGGCCTCCAGCCGGACGATATCCAGCGAGAAGACCTGGCGGCCCGCTTCGACACGGTATTTCTGCAAACTGGGCTTATCCTTTTGGCACTATCTGCCTGACTGTATTCGAGGGGATCAGGCCATTCCACCTTCGTCGGTACTCATCCGCCAGCGTGTACATTCCCTAGCCGAATAGTCAGGCTACCAGGTTTTTTTAGAAGTTATGCTTTATTGATGGATAACTCTATTATTTGCGTAACGAGCTACGAAATCCGCATATTACCGCTTACCAACCCGCTTGAGCAAAAATCCTGATTCAATTATTACAGTCAATCGACATGAGTCAAAACAACCAACATTTCTCCATGCCGTCTTATGGAGACAGCGATTTGCACCCCAAAGCCACTCACTACAGCCGACGTCCCATTAGGGCTGATTTCCGTTACTTCGAGCACGCTTGACCAATCTTTAACACCCAAACCCAGCTTTTTGGCAGCGGCTTCCTTGGCCGCCCATATGCGCAACACCATCTCATCGCGTTTGTCTCCCGCGAGAAACTCCACCTTTTCCCGTTCCTGAAGATTCAACGCGCTTTGGATAAAGTCAGCGGTCTTCATCCGACCCGTCATTTGCATATCGATTCCTATCGAATACTCCGGCGGTCCGGCAACCGCGATGGTCAATCCCTCAACGTGGGACAAGGAAATCCGAGGTGGCGGTCCCAGTTCCGCCAGCATGCGAGCAGCGACATAGGGTTTACCGGATTCATCGACAACGATATCCACATCGGATGGCAGCAACAACACTCCACTGTGTTGCCAGTACCAGCATCGCACTGCCTCCTTCAGGGCTACCCTACCCAACAGCCATTCGCTGGCCTGTCGAGTCTGCGTTTGGATCGCGCGCCAACTCTCCCGCTCCTCGGTAGCCAGGACAGTATGAGCCAAAACCCGCTTCCAGATGGCGCCAGCGTCATCCAGGAACCCGGCTTCAAAAGATGGTACCGCCCAAATGATGGTATCGCGGGGCAGATTTGGAAACAGACCCTGCCAACTTTCGCCGTACCAGCCCTCCCTGGGGTTTGTGCGGGCAAAATAAAATCGATGGGGCACCGGGAAAAACCGATCTCGCCAGCCGGTAATCTGATATATGGCAGCACCAGTCAAATCCAGACAATCATAATCCCCCTGTAACACACGACCCTGCGCGCCTTGGCCCTCCAGAAACGATAGTCGACCCCGCAGCCGGTAACCCGCCGTTGCCTGGATCGCTGGAGCAAACAGCTCGATACGCTGGACCCGAGAAGGGAACGAACTGAAATCGGTCCCGACGCTCTCCGAGATCCAGAAAGCGGTGAGATGACCAACCGCATCCAGCAGTACCGGATTCAACAGGAAAGCAGGCGTCGTATCCCCGGCGAAAAAGCCCCGTGCTGGAGTATCGGCAAGTTCCACATCCATCCCCGTCCCATCCCAGGCAATCAGATGGCGGATCGATTGAAACAGTGGGCCATGAAACATGCCGGTGGTGGCATATAGTTGATCGTCGCGCCAGCGGGACGGCTGCGACATCACCAGCGCCGGCAGCGGTGTCCCATGGGTAGCGACCGTTTGAGCGAACACCACATCGCCTTCGACCAACATCGCTTCCCCCTCATAAAGGGCGGCGTGCAATCGTTCTCTGTCGCCTTCGACATCGACCCGACGGGCGACAAGCCGCACTGTCTTCTCCCCGTCGTCGAGCGCAATCCAGTTGTAAGCGGTGACATTTTCCAGCGCCCTGAGCACTGGTTTTGTACTCACAAGAGCGGCCACCTCGGCAAGCATCTCCAGACTCACCGCCAGCGGAACCACCGACAGACCATGAAGTGCCGGATTCAGATCCGATACATGGACCGCGTACAGAATGTGGTCCCGTAAAAAACGCTGCTCCGCAGCGATGAAATCAAATTCCGCCACCGCCGTGGTCTCATTCAGTTCCAGCAGCCTGGCAATAAACGGCCCACCTGGAGATGTTTCCTCACCGCCCAAGGCGGCTTTCATAATTCTCTCCTGCTGGTTCAGGAAAGCCTGCATCAAATTCAGATGCCGCTCGAGCAATTCGGCGCCGGGATCGTGGAGCGACGGCGCGGTCGCCGCCGCATATTGCGCTGGTAACCGTTCGGTCCCCTCTCCCCCATTCATGGGGGAGAGGGGGTGAGCCATTGAATCTTCTACCCTTTCCCCCAACCCCTCTCCCGCAAGCGGGCGAGGGGAGCGAACGTTTGCTTGCGCCGATTCCAACACCAAAGGGTCGATTGAATCCGGTACTTCGACAAACCGCAGCGGCTCCAGCAACCGCCGGATTTCGGTGACCTGCGCCGGGTCCAGCCGCACAAACGGCAGGGTATTCTCCAGTCGGGGCGGTCGTCGGTGGAGCTTCGGCGGTTGGCGCGGATCGATGATCCTGACATCCCGACCCTCGAACAGATAGCGGAGATTCAGGGCTCGCCCATGCACGAACAGGCGCGCCAAGGCATGCTGCAGATGGATTAAACCCGATCGGCTGCGGTTATCGCAGGACACGGCCAGATGCGGCTCGTCCCTCAGAATATCCTGCACGAAACCGGTCAGGTTGGACGCCGGCCCAACCTCGACGAACAGCCGCACGCCGTCGGCATAAAGGCGCCGCACCGTCTCCATGAACCGCACCCGCGACGACCACTGTCTCGCCGCCAGGCATTTGATGGCGGGAGCGTCATCCGGAAAGGGGCCCGCACTGGCACAGGAGTACAGCGGAATCCGGCCTGGCCCGACCGGTATATCCTGCAAGAACTCCTCGATCGCTCGGGCTACCGGTTCGAATAAGGGAGTATGATAGGGCCGGTCGATGGACAGATACGCACATAGACCTCCAGCCCTGCGCAGCTCGGCCGCCGCCTCCTCTAATACGACCTTTGGTCCGAACAAAACTGCCTGATGCTGGCAATTATCGAGCGCCAGATGTAACTGACCGGCGCTGCCCGCCACTACTTCAAGCACCTTCTCCCGCTCCACGGCTCCCACGGTAAGCAGACAACCGCTGGCAATAACCCCTAGCGAACCGATCCGCTGGTATAGTTGTTTAAGATTTAGAATGTATTGGCGCAACTTTTCCCGATCCACGAGTCGCATCACACCAGCCGCCACCATGGCCGTATTTTCGCCGCTGCTGTGGCCGACCATCGCATCGGCGCCCAACCCCAGCGCCGAAAGCAGCGCAAACAGGGCTTGACTGGCGATAAAAACCGCTTCCGAGCCAATTGCCACGTCGTTCAGGCGTGTCTCGAGCATTTCCCGAACGGCGGCATCCACCCCGGTAGGCGGTTGAAAGACGATCTGGCTGGGCAAGACTTCCTGCTGTCCTTGATAGAGCGTGTCCCAAAAATCGAACCATTCGCGGACCAGCGGCAGATAAACGGCCAACTCGGCCAACATGCCCCGATATTGCGAGCCTTCACCCGGAAACATGAACGCCAGCTTGCCCTCCAGTGGCTGATCCGTAAAGTAAATGCCGCTGCGCGCCTGGATCAGATGGCGCTGCTCGGCGCCCAACATCGATCCCGCCCGCTCGAGTTTTTGGCGCAAATCGTCCAGACTGGCGGCCACGATTGCCAACCGCTGCCGGCCGGTAAGGGGTTCCCGCACCAGGGTATAAGCCAAATCGCGCAGAGTGAAACCGCCGTCCTGAATCGCGTCCGGCGAGGCTCGATCGGGGGATGGCTCCAACTGCTGCCGAACCAGCGCGATAATTCGTTCGATTTCGGCCAGCAAACCCACCCGTGAATCGGCGCTCAGCACCACCAACTCGCTGCCCCAGACACCCGTCATGGGTAACGCCGGTCCACTACTCTCCGTATCTTCCTCCAGGATCGCATGGGTGTTGATTCCGCCGAACCCAAAGGCGTTTACACCTGCCCGTCGCGGTCGGTCCTGGGGATGAATCCAGGGACGAGGCTCGGTGTTGATGTAAAAGGGCGTCTTCTCAATTTCCAGGTCAGGATTCACCTGTTCGCACAAGGTGGGTGGCAACACCTTGTGGTAAAGCGCCAGGGCCGTTTTGATCAATCCGGCAATGCCAGCCGCTGGAATACAGTGGCTGATCATGGATTTCACCGACCCCAGGGCACAGATGGGCAAATCACCCCGGCGCGCGCTCATGACGCGGCCGAGCGCCGCGATCTCGGTCTTGTCGCCCAGCGGAATACCGGTACCGTGGGCTTCGATCAGGGTGACACCACGCGGATCGATACCGGTTTCCCGGTAAGCCCGGGCGATGGCCAACTCCTCGCCTTCCAGACGGGGCGCCAGCAGCCCCAGTGCCCGTCCATCGCTGGCTTGGCCCACCCCCTTCAAAATGGCATAGATTCGATCACCGTCGCGGCGGGCGTCGGCCAGCCGTTTCAACACCACGATGCCCAGCCCCTCGCCCAGCAGGGTACCGTCCGCGTCGGCGGCAAAGGGTCTGATCCGCGATTGTCTGGACAGGGCGCCGAGTTGGCAGAACACCATGAACACTTCGGCGGGGATCGAGGCATTGACGCCTCCGGCAAGCATCAGGTCGCTGCGGCCGGCGCGCAACTCCTCGCTAGCCGCGTGCACGGCCAGCAGGGAGGAAGCACAGGCAGCGTCAATCAGGTAGTTCGGTCCGCCGAGATCGAGCCGGTTAGCGATACGCCCGGTCATCACGTTGGGTACCAGACCTGGGACGGTGTCGGTATTGAAGGGAGGCAGTTTGGCTTTGAGCAGGGCGCGGATCTGGGTCAGTACGGACTCCGGCATCGCCGGATAAAGCTCCCCAAGCAGTTGCACGGTCTGATCGAGTACCACCCCGTGCTGCACCACGGCCGCGTTGCCGCGGTGTAGATAAGTGCTGTGACCCAATACGATACCGGTGCTGGCATGATCCATCCCCTCCTTGAAATAACCCGCATCCCGCAGCGCATCGCGCGCCACTTTCAGGGCGAGAAATTGATCGGGTTCGCCGCCGTCCAGCGAATTCGGCATGATCCCGAATTCGGCGGGATTGAATCGGTACAGGTCGCCCAGGAATCCGCCCATCGTCGTATAGAGGCGGTCTCCGCCGGCGTGCTGCGGATCATAGTAGCGCTCCGCTCCCCAGGACGGAGTGGGTTCTCCGATGCAATCGACCTTGCCTAGAATGTTGGTCCAGTACTCGGCCAAATCTGCCGACCGGGCAAACAGGCAGGCCATACCGATAACGGCGATGTCTTGTGCGAACTCGCTCACGCTTTGACCACATCTAATATGCTTGATTGATTCATTCATTCGGATCGACCGCAAAGCAGCGGCTGTCCCTCGCCACCCCAGTCAAACGACAATTGCCCCCTTCCAGCTTCCGCCGAGGCGATTCAGGGCCGGACTCGAGGTGCATTCCAACTCCTCGATAAACAGCCTGAGCCGTCCGGCGCCATCCACCAAAGCCACGTCCGCGTTTACTTGATGCTCGGTCAGATGGGGATGCAGGCGAAAATGGAGACGGCAGAGTTCCAAGGGATCGTCGCCGTAGCGGCGCACTCGTCCAAAGCGGCTGGGCAGGGCAGACTCACCACGAACCGTATGGGCCCAGACCAAGGCCAGTTGCGGCGCGCTGTCCACGATACCCGGATCGAACAGCCATCCCTTCTCGAACCGGACGCCGACCATCCACGCCCGCGGATCGCTCGGACAGACTTCCACCAGCACACCATCCCGATCCAAGCCGATAAATCGGGTTACCGTCTGCAGGCAAGGGCCATGAAACAACAGGTGCTGGTAAGCGTACCGAGCGGTCAGGGCGGTTGGCGCGGGCGATAAGGGGGGCTGATAGGATGGGGGTTCCAAAGGCGTGCTGCCCAAATGGACAGTGGCGCGGTAAAACGCCGTCCCCCGACCGTCGGCCGGGCGTAGCTCGAGCCTGGCCTCAAACCCATCGGCATCCCCATGGCTGGAGGCCAACATGACCACTTCCACCGGCAGCCTCCCCTCCCGCAGCCGGATCCCCCTCAGCACGCGCAACTCGCTGATCTCGTTGACGCTCCAGCCGGGCCATATCGATGCCGCAGCTTCGGCCATCATCTCCAAAGCCACGGCGGCGGGAAAAACGGGAACATCATCCAACGTGTGCTGAGCCAGATAGCGATCCACCTGTCGATCCAGCCAGCGGGTCAGGATGATCTCCCCACGGGGGCCACTCGTGTGACTGACGTTCGCCAACAGAGGATAAGCCGCTACCCTTCCCTCCGAGGAAGGAACGACCCCAGGCAACGCGCCGACTTTCGCTTCATGCTCCTCCCAGGGACCGGCGCCGGCCACCACCTCCACCTCATCCAGGCCCCCTCGAACGACTTCATCCAGGAAAAAGCGTCTGCCGGCCTCGGGGTCCACCAGAATCACCCCCTTGGCCTCGAACTTGCGCTGCGTCTCGGGCGAGACCATTCCTGTTCCGTTGCGGGTTGCCAGCCAAGGCCCCCAGTTGATGGCCGCAACCTTTACCTTGCCCTGCCACTGCCGGTGCAGTTGCCAGGCCAGCCGGTTGACAATCTCGTTGGCCGCCGCATAATCGGTCTGCCCGGCATTGCCGTAACGTCCTGCCACGGAAGTGAAAAAAATCAGGAACTTCAGTCCCACGGACCGCAGATGCTTGCCCAGTAAAAAAGCGCTGTCGACCTTGGTATCGAACACCTGGTCCCAACTCTCCGGTGTCTTGTCGATCAACAGCCGGTCGTCGATAACGCCCGCCCCATGCACCACCCCGTCCAAACGGCCGTAACGGTTACCGATATCCCGCAAGAGAGCGGCTACCTGCTCTTCGTCCCGGACGTCGGCGACGCGATAATCGATCCTGGCGCCAGCCGCGCGCAGATCCTCAAGGTTGATCGCGATCTCACGATCACGGAGGATCCGCGCCAAATCCCGCTCCAGGTCGGCGGGCTTGGCGGAACGCTTTTCCCGCCGTGCCCGCTCCACCAAATATCGGCGCAGATCCTGGGTGTCGCGATACACGGCGAGTTCGGGGTCTTCCGGGCCGGGCAGTGGGGTACGACCGACCAGTACCAGGGTGACGCCAGCCGCCGCCAGCTCCAGTAAAACCTCGGCCGTAATCCCCCGGGCACCACCGGTCGCCAGAACCACCCAGTCGGACCCAGGCGGTCTGTCTTTGTCCTCCGTATTCCCGAAGCTTGCCGGCTCGGTGACGAAGATCGTACGCCTGCCCTCCGGATAGCCCACCTCCATACGTCCGCCCACCAATCGCAGCTCGGTCAGAATATGACCGGCATTTTCCGCCGGCTCCAGGGTCCCATCCAGATCCACGGCCTTAACCCGGACGGACGGCCATTCCTCGCTCAATGACTTGAGGAGACCGACCGCACCGCCCTGGGGAGCCAGGCCGGCGGAATCCTTCGCTGTGGCCCGTCGCCCGAAATACCCTCCCAAGCCGCTCACCCCCACGATCCGCCCCCCGGCGCACAGATCGTCGGCCAACCAGCGCAATACATCGTACAGGCTCTTGATGCAGCGTTTAACCTGCGCCTTCCACTCGGCCAATGGTGTCCCAGCCTGTAGCAGGGGCGGTGTCAAGGACAACAGATGGATGAACCCCCTTACCGGGCCGGCATCTCCGCGAACCGCTGCCAGAGTCTCCCGCAGAGCCTGTCGGTCAGCCATATCGGAAGCGCGGGCGAGAACGGGCGTGCCTCCAGCCTCCCGGATCAGGGACGCCAACGCCTCGCCCACCCCTTGTTCGTCGTCGGCAATGACATACACACCCGCGGGGAGGGACTCCAGGACGATGTCGTCCACGCTTTCGAGCCGCGCCTGCATGACATACCGGGGCAAGGAGGCGCGGCTCTCGTTCGAGTCCCTTGGCCCGGTTTGCTCAAAAGGGCGGTCGGCGGCCTCCGTCCGCGCGGCGCCGGCACTCAACCAATCGATCATGCCCTGCAGGGTCTTCTGACCGTTCAGGGCACCGGCGGCATCGCCCAGTTCCTTGACAAACGCTTCCGGCAGCATCTTGAGCAGGATACCCACGATCTCCACGCGCTTGATGGAATCGATCCCGAGATCCGCCTCCATATTCTGATCCAGCGCCAGCATATCCCGGGGATAGCCGGTACGCTCCTCGACGATATCGAGCAGGAGCTTGGTGATGGTTTCGGTATTCGGACGCCCCGGAGGCGCCGCCTCGGGGGGCTGCGGTGTTACGGCAGGCTGGATCGACAATGGCTGGGGGGATGCGGGAGCCAAGGTCGCTTTCGGCGCGGATTTGACCGGTTTTCGTTCGGCGGGCGCGGGGGCGGCGAGCGGAGATTCGACAGGCGCCTTCGGAAATTGCACCACCCGGGTCGGCGCCGGAAACCGTTTGGGTTCGACGAATCGGCGAAGCCGGTTCGCACGCCCTTCGGTGGCGGTCCCGTTCAGATAGGCCAGCATGACGCTTTCCTGAACCTGGAGAAAATGCCGCATGGTTTCCTGATAGGAGATCAGCATTGATTCCCGTCCGCTCGCATCCACAACATATTCGGATTCACCCTCGACCGCCGGAGTGATCTGTTGCTCCTCCCGGGGTAGTAGCGGATTGTCTGCCATAGTGACGTTCTCCCACATGGTTTGGGTTGTCTGCCTGCTGGATAGGACGGCATCGCCGACTTCGGAAACGTCTTGCTTCCTCTGCCGGCGTTGCTCGACCTCTTCCAGGGTCAGAGGCTGAGTTGGCGATTCATTAATGGGGCGGGCACCACTGCCGTTCAACAACCAGACATGGGCCGGATAGGGCGGCTTGCCGCCGTCGCGCTCGAGTTCGTCCCGCTTGAGTTCCCGGCAATCCCGATTATCGAACAGGGGCATGAGGTCGAGCGCCACACCCTCGGCAAACAAAGCGCCCACCCCTTTCAACAGCCCCTTGAGCCCTCCTTCCTGATCGTCCAGACGCACCACCCGATACGGCCGGTCCGCCAGAATTTGTTCCGTCAGCCCTTCGACGACGTTCTTGGGCCCCACCCCCAGAAACACGCGCGCGCCCGCCGCATACATCGCCTCGATCTCGGCAAGGAACTCCACCGGCCTGCCCAGATGCTCGGCCAACACCTGGCGCAACTCGGTGGGATCCTCGGCATGGGGTTGCGCGGTGGTATTGGAGTACACCGGAAATCTTGCCGGTCGCATCTCGACCGTGGCCATGAATCGCGCCAGCGCATCGCGTGCCGGAGCCACGATCGGCGAGTGGAAAGCGGCGCCCACGGGAAGGCGCTGCGCCTTAATCCCCTTGTCTCGGAACTCTTTGACCACCGCCTCGATGGCAGAACGCGGACCCGAGAGTATGGTCTGCCGGGGCGCATTATGGTTGGCCACGCAGACATCCGCAAAGTGCCGAACCACGCCTTCAGCCTCCTCCCGGCTTACCGGGACCGCCGCCATGGTACCCAAATCCTTGCCGGCGGCGGCCTCCACGATAAAACGGCCGCGCGCCTCGGAAAGACGCAGCAGATCGTCGAGAGCCAATACTTCGGCGGCATACAGGGCTACATATTCGCCATAGCTGTGACCGCACGCCATATCCGCCTTCAGGCCAAGGCGCTGCAAGAGATGCCATAATCCGGCCTCCACCACGCCCAAGGCGGGTTGGGCAATCTCAGTGCGGGTCAGCCGGGCCAGCGCCGCCGCCTCTTCCTCGGCCGCATACAGGCCCGGTGGGTAGATCAGCCGGCTTAATTTGGTTCCGGGGCCCACGCTGCAACCGAGCTGGGTCTCCAGAACCGCGTCGGCCTGTTCCAACACTCGTGGAATATCGGGAAAATTAACCGCCACCCGCCTTAACATATTGGGGTACTGGGAACCCTGCCCGGCAAATAGAAGCGCGAGCTTGCCGGTTTTGGCCAAGGGCTCCGGTGAATGGAACGCACCCGGCGGCAAGGGCTTTCCGGCATCCCCGAGATGTGCGACAAACCGCTCGATCTGCAGCACCAGATCGTCTTTTTCGCCGACGACGAGCGCGGCCGCGACACCCTCCGGCGACAGGCCGCGCGCCAACGTAAAAGCCAGATCCCGCAACCGAGGTCTGGCGCCGGCCTGCAACGCGGCTAGCAGTTGCTTGAGAGCGTTCACCAAACCCTGACGGTCCGAGGCTCGCCAAACCAGCAACTCCGCAGGCCACCGATCCTGGGCCGCCGGCACCCGCCAGTCCAGGTAATTCTCCTGGTATTCTTCAAGAGTCACATGGAAATTGGTACCGCCAAAACCGAAAGCGCTAACCGCGGCTCGCCTGGGATAATCCCGCTGCCCTACCCAGGGTTTGGCTTCCCGTAGCAAATACAGGGGGCTGTCGGGGTCGGCGATCCTGGGATTCGGCTGGACGACATTGCCGTGAGGCGGCAATACGCCGTGGTACAGCGCGAGGGTGGCCTTGATCATGCCAGCGATCCCGGCGGTGGCCTTGGTATGGCCGATCAGGGTCTTCACCGAACCAATAACGCTCTGCTTGGGCCGGGCCCCGGCCTCCGACAGCAACCGGGTCACCGTCTCCAATTCGGCGGTGTCGCCAGCGACGGTCCCGGTACCGTGGGCCTCGAACAGGCCCACGGTTACCGGTGAATAACCCGCCTTCTCGTAGGCCCGGCGCAGAGCTCGAAGCTGTCCGTCCGGATGGGGTGCCGTCATGCTGCGAGCCCGGCCATCGCTCGACCCGCCGATACCCTTGATCACCGCGTAGATGCGATCTCCGTCCCGCTCGGCATCCGCCAGACGCTTCATGGCCACCATCGCGATGCCCTCGGAAATCACGATACCGTCGGCGCTGGCATCGAAAGTACTGCAGCGTCCGCGGGGAGACAACGCCTGGGTTTTGCTGAAGCACAGGTAACCAAACGGCCCCTGCACCGTATCCACGCCACCGGCGATCACCATGTCGCTGCGCCCGTCCTCGAGTTCGACCACACCTTGATAGACGGCTGTCAGGGAAGAGGCGCAGGCGGCATCGACGGTATAATTCACGCCACCGAAATCGAAGCGATTGGCCGCTCGCCCGGCGGCTACGTTCAGCAAAATGCCGGCGAAACTATCCTCGGTCCACCTCGGCAGGCGCGTCGCCAGATCGACGGGCAGCTCGCCCTCGAAACGGGGGGTTTCCGCCCTGACCGCATACTGGGCCCCAACATCACCGGTGCCGCCGCTGGCCCCCAGGATCACCGATACCATTTCGCGATCGTAGTCGCGGTGCAAATAGCCGGCATCGTCCAAGGTTTGCCGCAACACTTCCAAGGCCATCAATTGCATGGGATCGATCGCCTTGATCGACTTCGGTGGCAGGCCGTAGTGCAGCGGGTCGAAAGGCATATCGTCCAGAAAACCGCCCCACTTTGAATAAATCCTGTCATCGGCTTGGCGGTCGGGATCGAAGTACAGGCGCCAGTCCCAGCGGGCGCGGGGTATTTCGGTGATGGCGTCGACCTTGTCGAGCAGATTATCCCAGTATTCCCGCCACGATCCGGCCTTGGGAAAGGCGCAGCCGATGCCGACGATGGCGATATCGGCCGGCTTGGACTGTTGTGGTGTTGCCGCCGGCGATTCGATCAATCCTTCCACCCGGCTCCTCAGATAGTCACCGACCGCGCCGCTGGTCGCCTGGTGCAAGTCGGCCACACCGTGGAGCGCATCCATCAGGGTGGCGACCTGACCCACCATGTACATGCCGTCGCGGTGCTGCCGCTCGGCGGGAACGGTTTTCAACCGCCCGCTCTGTCCATCCCGATCCAAGGCTTTGCTGGCGAGCCGCAAGCGGCCAAGATTCAAATCCTCCAGCGCATCTCGGATTTCGTCGGCGCTCTTGCCCTCGACCCGCAGTTTTTTCTTGAGAGCGAGAAATTCCTCCGCAAACCGGGTTTTGGCGCAACGGCTGGCATGACCGGTACCCGTCTCCAGACTTACCGTGTCCCGGCAGGCCAGCACCTCTTGCTGGAAAGCGGACACAATCGAGCCGCTGCTCACGATTTCCCGGGTGACCAGATAGGCGCTCCCCATCAAAATCCCCACCTTGACGCCCAACGCGCCGAGGGGCGCCGTCAGGACCGCCACCATCGCCGCCGACCGGGTATCGTGAATGCCTCCGGCAAAAAGAACGTGAATGTCCGCCGCCACCTTGTGATCGCGCACGGTATCCAACAGAGTTTGCACCATGGTATCCCAGAGCACGAAGCTGGACAGCGGACCGATATGCCCGCCGCACTCCCGCCCCTCGAATACGAAGCGTCGCGCTCCCTGCTCCAGAAACAAGGTCAGCAAGCGCGGCGAAGGCACATGCAGATAGCTGGGTATCCCCGCTTGCTCCAAGACCAGCGCCTGATCCGGGCGTCCCCCGGCAATAATCGCGAAAGCCGGCTGGAAAGGCCGGCTTAGGGTCACCTGCTCTCGCAGCAGGTCGGCGGGGGCGAATCCGAGCAGCCCTATCCCCCAGGGTTTGCCCGCCAGCCGGCGAGTGGTTTCCTCGAGCAGGGTCGTAACCGCTTCACCACGCATCAATGCCAGGGCCAGCATGGGCAAACCGCCCGCGTCGGCCACCGCCTCGGCGAAACCGGGGGTGTCGCTAACCCGCGTCATCGGACCTTGCACGATGGGATAGCGCGTTCCGTGCGACTTGGCCAGCGGCGAATCTTGCCCTAGGCTTGGGTGGTTTTTGGCCACGATCAGATGCCCACGGCAGGCTTTGTCCAGAACCCGCAACACGGCGGCAACGTTACCGTACCGTTTCGCCCAATCCGCGGCAAACACCACGTCCTGGCCAAGCGGCATGAGGTGGTACCGTGGATTCTCCCATCCCGTCGTATCGATACAACGTTGCAGGATCTCGGCAAAAGCCAGTTGATGCGCCTCTTCCTTCAACAGTTTGAGGGTTTGATAACCCGGACGCTCGAACAACCGCACGTAACGGCCATTGGCCGGATCCCCAATCAGAGTGGTTTCGTTGCCTGCCAGACCCTCGAGCAAAGGCTGCAACCGATCCTTGAGGGCCGACTCCTTCATCAGCAGTAATTGATTGTCCAGTACCACCCCGGCCGCGCCCGCGGCAAAACAGGCGCTGGCGCTGTGCAGTCCGATGCCGCCACGCACGTACACCGGCTTATCCTGGCTCCCGAGCAACTTCTGCAACAGGATAAAACCGGTTTCCTCGCCCACCGCGCCGCCCGCCTCGTGTCCCTTGACGATGCAGCCATCGCAACCGGCAACGATTTCCCTAAACTCGGGCTGCCAAGCGGACAGCTCCAACAGCACGTTTCCTCCGGCGGATCGAAACGCATGCAGGGTTTCCCGGCACCGGTCGGCCAAGTCCGGTTCGACGATTAACCACCGTAACCCGGTTTGGATACGGGCAAGAATATCGTCAAACAAATCCTGCGGGCTTGCCGCTCCCAACTTGACCCCATAAGGGTTGCCAGCATACTTCGCCAGCTTATCCAAACCCGCGACTACCACATGTCCTTCGCTATGCCATTCCCCGTTAAAAATGCCGATCCCCCCAGCCCGACTGGCGGCAATCGCCAACCCGGGGTCATGGTGTCCCACCAAGGTGTATACCAAAAACCGAAAAGCAGGCATGCCAAGATTCCTTTTTATTTTCGAAACGAATGGGCTATGGATTTTTTGGCGTGATGTGTGAAACGTATTTTCGTATTACGCCAGTAGAGAAAAACATTGGGAATAAACGCCAAAATTTCGATAAAATGCCAATAATAATGCAAAAAACTTCAGAAAAATTAAACCAGACAGGCTGTTAGTATCGAAACTCCAATCAGCTATCGCGTCAGATCGCTGTCCGGTGGTTCCAACGGCAGTTCGGTCACCATCGGTGCCATGCTGCGAAAATGATCAATATATAATCTATCGCTGGCATCATGATCGGCCAACGTGCCGTTAATCCAGCAATTCCCGGCCTCTTGTTTTTGAGACATAAGTTTTTAAGGATATTTTTCATAAACATTATTGTTTGATTATACGAAAAAAGTCCTTATAAATCAAGACACCGGGAATTGCCGTCGTTATTCCAACTCTGCCACCTATGCTCCGGGCGAAGTCTTAAATACACTCGCGCCACGCAGACCAACATGTCGACGCGACACAACCAAAATCAGGGTGTAGTCGCCACCATAGGCGGGCCGAGTTTTGTGTCCACGCGCCAGACGCCATCGTTGACGGCCTTGCGCATCGAAGTCGATGGGATATACCGGAAGTAATAGATGAACGGGCCGTGGGCCGTGATGAAGTACTCTGGATCCATGCGTACCCGCTCGTTGATGGAATCGTTGGTCAGCATGCGAAAGCTAGGTTTTTGCGGATCGATACCGGTTATTGCAATTTGCGTTGGCACGGATAGATCGCTCGCGTTCGGACTCGAGCTGACCACAAAAAAGATGTACGAGCGCCCGTTGTAAACGAACGGCTCCGGTGACCAAACATAAGGCCGATCTGGAGGCATTGCGATCAAATTGACGAGAGTCCAATGCTTCGCGCTGTTAGCATCGGGCAATTGCCTGTAGATGCCGATGCTGGTAATCTCGGAAACGGTGGTACTTTTGCGCCCGAGCATCGTGAAGAAAATGAACTCATTGTTGTACTCCGGGGCACGCCACATGAAGGCGCCAACTTTGTTCACTGGATCGAACGTGAGCTGCTCAAGCTTGTTCGAGTCGGTGTGGAACATGAAGATCTGTGGATAGATTACGCCGTTCGCGTCGGGTGCAGCTGAACCAGAGAAGATAACCTTGCGTGTGCCCGGAACCCAGCGCCTGGAACCAGCACTAATTTGATCGGTAATGGGCAGCAACGCCTCGCTGTCCGGATCGTGGGCGACACGCCAGTAGACCTTTTTTCTTGTGAAGTTCTCATAGGTGATACACGGTTCCGGATCATCGAGATCGAGCGTCGCAAGCGGCGATTGCTTCCTGATCCCGTTGTCGACTATGCCTGCCTGCCAGTTGCCGGCGACCATCGATGCGATCGCGACCGAGGCTGAGAGGTTATTCATCGGCATGCCTGGAAAATATTTCGTGTAGACGACTTCGGATCCACCCTTTGAAAACATCCATTCGGGGCCATTGCCGAATTCGGTGGCAAACGCGGCGCGTTTGTCGAGAAGTCTCGCATGACCGTTCGTCGGGTAAAACTCGCCGGTTTGGAAGTCGATGTACCCCAGCCACAGATTGTGCTCGCGGTCAGTGAACGTGAAGCGCGAATTGCCGTCGCCGAAGTTGCAGGATGGGCAATAAACGCCGTCGCGTGCCCAATCAAACTCGAAGTCGACGATCTCACTGCTCGATACTTGGATTTCCGGTAGGATCTCGGACTGCGCCACTACCTTAATTGCCGTGCAGGCAAGCACGACAGTGGCAACCGAAACACCCAAGTTCAACAACATATTCCAAGTTATTGATCTCATTTTAGGTCTCCTGTATCAATTTGTGGAATCTCCCCTCCTTATCCAAGAAGGGAGGTGTGGAACGCCCGGTTGGTTCGAGACGATGTTCCACAGTTCAGATAGGAGTCCAGCTCTTGCTAATCTATTCAGTCCCACTCCCTCATGAGTGGGGGAGAGGGCTAGTGTGAGGGGGTAGTCCTTTGAAACTGCTACCCTCACCCTCAACCCCTCCCGCAAGCGGGCGAGGGGAGCGAACGGTTACAAGCTCTTAAGTTACGGCTGGCGGCCGATGTAACTGCCTGATTCCCAGTGATTTGGCTCGGATAAATAGTGGGCCTAACCATGAGAAAGTTGCCAAATATAAGGACCAGTAATTAATTTAAATGATAGTTATTTTGACCTCCTTAAAAGGTTAGTCTCAGGTATCAGCCTGCAATGAGATGAACGAATAGGTTTCTAGTGCTCTATCATCGTTCTTCCGACGAATAGCTATCCTCCGCTTAATGATTCTTAAAGGGCTAAATCCATCAAAGTTTTACTGAAAAAGCGTTAATTTAGTGGCATATAATAATAAAGCAGACTTTGATAACCATTTAGAACAAACTGCTGTAATACTGGGAGCCAAGAACCAATCAAACTCGGACTCTCAACCCTTGGGTTAGAAAAATCCGCTCCGCTAGGAAGATTACTTTTAGAGGGGTGAATCAAGAGACTTCTAAGCGAAAAAGTACTACCATAATCTGTACTCTGTAATACTTTAACAATAGTATTGGTATTATATAGAACCAGGATCCGACTATCGGTTGAGACGCTAACTTGCATATATGCAACCGAAGCATCACTCGTTAAGATCCTTGGACTATCCCAGCTTTGAGTTTGATTGTCAAATCGCAAATACAATAGTTGTTTATTCTCCCGTGTTGCAATATGGATATTCATTTTCTGATCAGTAGCAATGCTAAAATGACTGGCAAACGGATCTTTATCATCTCCTGAGTACTGGAATAATAACTGTCCTGACCAAGGTGTAGTGGGATCCCAATTATTCAGTCGATATGACCAGTTTATGGTATTCCCGTTTGTATACACAGCCCCAATACGGTCAGGTAATAAAACAAGTTTTGCGCTCCTTTCAGAGGAACCATCAACTGCACCAATGATAAGGTGCGTATCTATCCAGCTATCACCATTATTAATACTATAGTAAACCGATATATCATATAATCCAAGTATGTTGTTCATGCGTGTGAATACAACCCAGAATCTTCCTTGAACATCTTGAATTAAAGTTGGACCAGTTGCCATAAAATCAGCATTTTGATAAACAATTGTATTTTTAATAAATCGCCAATTTTTTACTATTTTGTCATATTCTAATACACTAAAAATTATATGCCCATCTAGAGACGAATGAGTTAAGAAAAGTTTATTTTCATAAAGAAATCCATCCGATGTGGATTTCTCATTTGTTCCATTAATTGATACTTTAGAGGACCAATTCTGACCTTTATCAAAGCTGGAATAAAGTGTTAAACTGGCATTCTGGCTACTGCTGCCCAAATTAATTACGGCATGCAGTGCACTATCATCAGTAAGCCACGAGTGTTCCTGATATCGATAAGAAATCATTCGGTCTGAATAACTTTTTACTTTTGTTAAACTGGGCCTAATAATTTTTACCAGTGGTTGCAAAGATATTTCAGTAATTTCCGAGAGCGGAGTAGTTACGTTTTCTATCGCTAATGCCGATCCTTGCTGCATAAATAAGAATATCAGAAAACCTATCATTTGATTACATTTTGAATTTAATTTCATCATGACGTATGCTCCCAGTTATATTAGGATTGTCAAACAACTTTAATCTCGCCAGATTATCCAAAAATTACCCATCATCAGCATACAATAATACTTCGGACAGTTTTAATCGATTGAATCAAGAGGTTAGATTTAGAAAATAAATCCATGTCATAGCGTAACCCTGACTTGCGAAAAATTTAAAAGAGATTAATTTTCGCGTTTAAGCCTTAAAACCCCTATATTACTGTCCGAACTATTGCTACATGCCACCTAGGTAATTTCGAGATCGAGATGGCTATTTTCTTACCCTCGAACTGACCAAAGCCGGGGACCAACCGCGCCATTTGCTGAAGAGGTGTCTTGGTCGGCGGGTCTTGGTCGGCTAGCTCGATGGCGATCTGCGGTTCCTTGGGACCGAACGTGACGTTACACGGCAACTTCAGGCAGTCGCGCTTCCAAGACACCCGGATAAGGTCGACCACTTGTACAAAGTATACATCACCCAGTCACATTCCAGCCGCCCCATGACACTCAATTGCAACTGTTCGGTCCGCTCTCCCCCATTCATGGGGGAGAGGGTTGGAGTGGGGGTAAGTCTTTGAAATTGTGGCCTTTACCCCAAACCTCTCTCCCGCAAGCGGGCAAGGGGAGCGAACGGTTGCCTCCACTGCAAAACTGCCGTTGCCGGTCCAATTCGCTGCGCCGAAATTTCTCCTCGGCCAACGCGACCTCCAGTTCACGATCGGCGATAGTGACTCCCTCCGGATGCAGGGTGTGTTGTAGTTGACATTGGCTACTACCCCTTGCCCTCGTCTCACGCCAGTTTGCGAGCCCCCTCGCAGGAGGAATCGTGCCATTTGATTTTCATGACACTGGTCAATTGTGCCCTTGGTTCCCAAAGCGTTGGCGTGAAGTCAGGAATCGTGCCATTTGATTTTCATGACACTGGTCAATATAGTAAGAAATATGGGAGGCATGACGTGTAAGCAAATTAATATCGATTAAAATCAATCTTTTATCCTGATATAGCGCGATTGCCCTGGTTTTTCGCCCCCCTCCCCTACAAACCCGGCAAATTTCTGGTAGTCTTTATTTTCCGCTGGCCGTCCCTGCCCTCCCAGCACCCGCTCCATGACTCCAATTTCCCGCACCCGCGTCAAAATTTGTGGCATCACCCGTACCGAAGACGGCGTGGCGGCGGCTCGACTGGGCGCGGACGCCATCGGACTGGTATTCCATCCTCCCAGCCCCCGGTTCGTGACACCGGACACGGCGCGGCGGATCGTCGCGGCGTTGCCGCCGTTCGTCGCCGCGGTTGGCCTGTTCGCGAACGCCGAAACCGCGACGGTGCGGGCCGTGCTCGACCGGGTACCGCTGCACCTGCTGCAATTCCACGGCGACGAAGATCCCGCCTACTGCGCCGACTTCAGCCTGCCCTACATCAAGGCGATACCGATGGGCGCCGGCGCCGACGTCGGGGATTACGAGCAGCGGTTCGCGACGGCGGCGGGCCTGTTGCTGGACAGCCATGGCGGCAACAAAATGGGCGGCACCGGCCAGGGATTCGACTGGAACCGCATTCCCGCCGCACGCCACAAGCCGTTAATCTTGGCCGGTGGACTGCATCCGGGCAACATCGCCGAGGCGATCCGCCGGGTGGGTCCGTTCGCGGTGGATGTCAGCAGCGGCGTGGAAACGGCCAAGGGCATCAAGGACGCCGAACTGATGCGCGCATTTCTGCGAGGGGTGAACGATTGTGAAAACCATGCGCAATAAGGTGGTGGATTACAGCCAGTTCCCCGACCGTACCGGCCATTTCGGCCGCTACGGCGGCCGGTTCGTCGCCGAAACGCTGATGGAGGCGTTGCACGAGCTGGACGAAGCCTGGCGGACCTACCGCAACGACGCCGAATTCCTGGCGGAACTGGACGCCGACCTGGCCCGCTACGTCGGCCGTCCCACCCCACTCTATCACGCCGAACGCTGGAGCCGACAACTCGGCGGCGCGCAGATATACCTCAAGCGCGAGGATCTCAACCACACCGGCGCGCACAAGATCAACAATACCGTCGGCCAAGCGCTGCTGGCGAAGCGGATGGGCAAAACCCGGCTGATCGCCGAAACCGGGGCGGGCCAGCACGGCGTCGCCTCCGCCACCGTCGCCGCTCGTATGGGGATGGAATGCGCGATCTACATGGGCGCGGAAGACATCAAGCGCCAAGCGCTGAACGTCTACCGAATGCGGCTGCTGGGCGCGACCGTCCGACCGGTCACCTCCGGCTCTCGCACGCTCAAGGACGCCCTCAACGAGGCGCTGCGCGACTGGGTCACCAACGTGGACGACACGTTTTACATGATCGGCACGGTGGCCGGCCCCCATCCCTATCCGCTGATGGTGCGCGAGTTCCAGGCGGTCATCGGCCGCGAGGCGCGCGAGCAAATGCTGGTCGATCACGGTTGCCTGCCCGATGCGCTGGTCGCCTGCGTCGGCGGCGGCTCCAACGCCATCGGTCTGTTCCATCCGTTCCTGAACGACAGCGAAATAGCGATCTACGGGGTCGAGGCCGCCGGCTCGGGCATCGAAACCGGCCGCCACGCGGCCACGCTCTGCGCCGGCCGGCCCGGCGTGCTGCACGGCAACCGCACCTACCTGCTCAACGACGACAACGGCCAGATCACCGAAACCCACTCGGTCTCCGCCGGGTTGGACTACCCCGGCGTCGGTCCCGAACACGCCTGGCTGAAGGACATCGGCCGCGTGCAATACGTCGCCGTCACCGACGAGGAGGCGCTGCGGGGCTTCCACGACCTGACCCGCATCGAGGGCATCATCCCGGCGCTGGAGAGCAGCCACGCCCTCGCCTACGTCGCCCAACTGGCGCCGACGATGCGCCCCGACCAGCGCATCGTGGTCAACCTGTCCGGCCGCGGCGACAAGGACATCTACACCGTCGCCGCGCTGGAAGGCATCCAACTGTGAATCCTCACCCTCAATCCCTCTTCACCAAGGGCGAGAGGCATCAAAGCATCCAAGAGTTTTACCGAATGAATCGCATCACCCGCCGTTTCCAGGAATTGCGTCGCACGGGCCGCAAGGCACTGATTCCGTACATCACCGCCGGCGACCCGCACCCCGAACTCACCGTGCCGATGTTGCACGGCCTGGTCCGGGTCGGAGCGGATATCATCGAATTGGGCGTGCCGTTTTCCGATCCGATGGCCGATGGCCCGGTCATCCAGAAAGCTTGCGAGCGGGCGCTCGCCCAAGGCACGTCGCTGCGAAGGGTATTGGAACTGGTGCGCGAATTCCGCCGGACCGACACCGTGACTCCCCTGGTGCTAATGGGTTATCTCAACCCGATCGAGCGCATGGGTTACGATGCCTTCATCGCCGGCGCCCGTGCCGCCGGAGTGGACGGGGTGCTGACCGTGGACCTGCCGCCGGAGGAAGCGATCGAACTGGTCGAACTGCTCGACGCCGCCGGCATTGCCCCGATCTTCCTGCTGGCCCCAACCAGTTCGGCCGAACGCATCCGGCGCACCGTCCAACTGGCGCGGGGCTATCTCTACTACGTCTCGCTCAAGGGCGTGACCGGCTCGGCGACCCTCAACGTCGCCGAGGTCGCGGAGAAGCTGGCCGAAATCCGAGCCTGCACCGATCTGCCGCTCGGGGTCGGGTTCGGCATCAAGGATCCCCCGACCGCCGCCGCCATCGCTCGAGTGGCCGACGCCGTGGTGGTCGGCAGCGCCCTGGTCGGCAAGATGGGCGAACTGGCCGACGATCCCGGGCGGATGCTCCGGGAAGTCGGCGAACTGGTCGCCGCGATGCGACAGGCAATGTCGGAAGCCGTCGGTCAGTCCCCTGGCGAACCGTAGGCGGCGCGCGGCGCGCCGCCCTCAATCCATCAGCCCTCGCTCCCCGCCCCTCATCCCTGGCAACCTCTCAATGAGCTGGTACGAAAAACTCGTTCCCTCGCGGATCCGTACCGACGGTCGCAACAGGCATCAGATTCCCGAAGGACTGTGGAGCAAGTGCGAGGAGTGCGGCGCCGTGCTGTACGGCGCCGAGCTGGAGCGCAACCTACAGGTCTGCCCCAAGTGCGGCCATCACATGTACCTTGGCGCACGGCAGCGTCTGCGGAGCTTTCTCGACGAAGGCGACCCGACCGAAATCGGCGATGACATCGAACCGATCGATTTCCTGAAATTCAAGGACGGCAGGAAATACCGGGACCGGCTGGCGCAAGCGCAAAAAGCCAGCGAGGAAAAGGATGCACTGATCGCCATGCGCGGCCCCCTCAAGGGCATGCCGGTGGTCGCCGTGGCCTTCGAGTTTGAGTTCATGGGCGGATCGATGGGTTCGGTGGTGGGCGAACGCTTCGTCCGCGCCGCCCAAACCGCCCTGCACGAGCACATTCCCTTCGTCTGTTTCTCCGCAAGCGGCGGCGCGCGGATGCAGGAGGCTCTGGTGTCGCTGATGCAGATGGCCAAGACCAGCGCGGCACTCACCCGGCTGGCCGAACACGGGATTCCCTACATCTCGGTGCTGACCCATCCCACCACCGGCGGCGTTTCCGCCAGCTTGGCGATGCTGGGGGATATCAACGTGGCCGAGCCGAAGGCGCTCATCGGCTTCGCCGGCCCGCGAGTGATCGAGCAGACGGTGCGGGAGAAACTGCCGGAAGGCTTCCAGCGCAGCGAATTCCTGCTGGAACACGGTGCCATCGACATGATCGTGGACCGCCGCGAACTGCGCGACCGACTGGCCAGCCTGCTGGCGATGTTGACCGGGCGCGACGCGCCGACGGCTTGAATCGCGGCCCAGCAAGAGTTCCCAGGGATGACGGACATGCGCTTCACGACGCTGGACGACTGGCTGCATTGGCAGGAAACCCTGCATCCCCGAACCATCGAACTCGGCCTGGATCGGGTGCGGGCGGTACTGCGGCGGCTGCGGCTGGAACCGCTGCCCTTTGCCATCATCACCGTAGGCGGCACCAACGGCAAGGGTTCCTGCGTCGCCTTGCTGGATGCCATCCTGCGCGCAGCCGGTTATCGGGTTGGGGCCTACACCTCGCCTCACCTCCTGCGCTACAACGAGCGGATTCGGATCGATGGAATGGAAGCGGACGATGCCGCCCTTTGCCGGGCGTTCGCCCGCATCGACACCACCCGCGGCGACGATTCCCTGACCTATTTCGAATTCGGCACGCTGGCGGCCCTGGAACTGTTCCGGGAAGCTCGAGTGGAAGTGGCGGTGCTGGAAGTCGGACTCGGCGGCCGGCTGGACGCAGTCAACGCCGTGGATGCCGACGCCGCGCTGGTGGTCAGCGTCGGCATCGATCATGTGGACTGGCTGGGCGCGGACCGCGACGGCATCGGTTACGAAAAAGCCGGCATCTACCGCCCCGGTCGACCGGCCATCTGTGCCGACTCCGACCCACCCCGGCGGCTGGTCGATCGCGCCGAAGGAATCGGCGCGTTGTTTCAGCGGGTCGGCCACGACTATGGCTTCGCCCGTAACGGGCCGACCTGGCGCTGGTGGTCGGACGAATCGCGGCTCGACGGGCTGCCGCCGCCGGCGCTGGCCGGCGAACACCAGATCGGCAACGCCGCCGCCGCGCTCGCCACCTTGGCCAGCCTGCGCCACCGGCTGCCGGTCCCACCGGACGCCATCCGCGCCGGACTCGCGCGGGTACGCCTGCCGGGCCGGTTTCAGATCGTTCCCGGCCCCGTTGAGTGGATTCTCGACGTTGCCCATAATCCACATGGCGCCGCCGTCCTAGCCGGCAATCTGAGAGCGAGACCCCGTTTCGGGCGGACCCGCGCCATTCTCGGCATGCTGGCCGACAAGGACGCCAGCGGGGTGATCCAGGCGTTGTCCGACGTCGTCGACGATTGGTACCCGGTCACGCTCGCCGGACCGCGCGGTCGCACCGGCGCCGAACTGGCCGCCATTCTGCACGCCGCCGGCGTCGAGCCGACGGCCGCTGGTAACAATATAATAGACGCCTGTCGGGCCGCGCGGGCCGCCGCGAACCCGGGTGACCGCATCATCGCGCTGGGCTCGTTTCACACCGTCGCCCCGGTGTTGGCCGCCCGGCCATGGTTCTTCGATATTCCCCCGCCGCACTCACGGGAGGCTTGATTTTGGACACTCGCTTGACCCAACGCCTCGTCGGCGCCGCCGTGATCGCGGCGCTGGCGGTTATCTTCGTACCCGAATTGTTGGAACGGCAACCGCGGGAAACGCCGCCGCCCGCTCCCGAACCGACCGCGACTCAGCCGCGACGTACCGGCGATACCCCCGCCATGACGTTCTCGCAACCCAAGCCGGCGACGGCCCCAACCTCCGATCAGACCCCGACGGCTCCGGCGACGCCCGTCGCCATCGCGCCGGTCCAACCCGCGCCGGTCCAACCCGTGCCGGTCCAACCCGCGCCTTCGGTCGCGCCGGCCGAACCCGCCGCTCCGCCCGCTCCAGTATCCGCGCCTCCCATCCAGACTGAAACCGCCAGAAAGTCGCAGGAGGAAGCGGCGCGCCTCAAGGCGGCGCAGGAAGCCAAGGCCAAGGCCGAAGCCGAGCGCATTGCCGCGACCAAGGCGCGCGCCGAGGCCGCCCGCAAGGCCGCGCAGGCCGAGGCAGCCAAGGCCCGCGCGCGCGCCGAAGCCGAGCGCAGCGCCGCCGCCCGAAGTGAGGCGACTCGTCTTGAAGCGGCCCAAACGGAAAATCCACACTTTTCCACCCCGGCGGAGAATCTGGCCACACAAGCCGAGACGGCCCGTGCCGCCGAAGCGGCGCGGCAGGAAGCCGCCCGCGCCGAGGCCGCCCGCAAGGCCGCGCAAGCGGAAGCCACCCAAAAAGCAGCCCAAGCCGAGGCCGCCCGCGCCGAGGCCGCCCGCGCCGAGGCCGCCCGCAAGGCCGCGCAAGCGGAAGCCAGCCGTACCAGCGGTGCCAGTGCCAGCGGTGCCAGCACTCGTGATAACACCGCCCGTACCGAGGCTCCTCGCTCCAAACCATCCACCACTTTGCCCAGGATCGAACTGGTGGCCCGCTCGGAAATACCAGGAACTGCTTCGCGCGAGCCCGCGACTCCATCCGCCGCGCCGCCGCCACGGCCGCAGCCGGCACCGGCGGCCGCCCCCGCCAGCTCTTCGGCCAGCGGCGGCGCCGTGGTCGGCAGTTACGCGCTGCAGGAAAACGCCTACGCCCTCCGCGATTACTACCGCAGCCAGAACGTCCGGGCCGGGGTCGAACGGGTCACGATCAACGGCCGACCGATGTTTCAGGTGCGAATCTGGCGTTAATCCCAATGCCCGCGCCGTTTCAGCCCGTGATCCTTTCTGTTAGGATACGCCCTTCCAAACGGCGGTGAGCCGGCGAACCAGCGTGGGCCAACGACTCGGGGCGGGACACAGCGACACATGAACTGGGCGGATTACCTCATCGTCATCGTCATCGCCCTTTCCATGTTGATCGGACTCTGGCGTGGCCTGTTGCGCGAAGTCATTTCGCTGGCCACATGGATTGCCGCCTTCGCCATCGCCTTCCTGTTCGCCGAGGACGGCGCCGCTCACCTCACCCCATACCTGGACCTTCCGTCGCTGCGGGTCGCGGCCGCGTTCGGCGGACTGTTCCTCGCCACGCTGCTGCTCGGCGGACTGGTGGGCGTCCTCGCATCGTACCTGGTCCACTACACCGGGCTGACCGGCACCGACCGGGTGCTGGGCATGGTCTTCGGCCTGGCGCGCGGCGCCGCCGTCATCGTCTTACTGGTCCTGGCGGCGGGTGTGACGCCCCTGCCCAAGGATCCGTGGTGGCAACAGGCGCTGCTGCTGCGCCACTTTCAGGAAGGCGCCGTCTGGCTGCAAGGTTTCCTGCCGCCGGAACTGGCCCAGAACATACGCTTCCCTTGAATTCGTTCGCGGAGGGTGATGGCCAATGTGCGGAATCATCGGTATCGCGGGGCGTGGTCCGGTCAATCAAAGCCTGTTCGACGGTCTGACGGTGCTACAACACCGGGGCCAGGACGCGGCGGGCATCGTCACCTGCGACGATGCCCGTTTGTTCCTGCGCAAGGATAACGGCCTGGTCCGAGATGTGATTCGCACCCGTCACATGCGCAACCTGTACGGCAGCATCGGGATCGGCCACGTCCGCTATCCGACGGCCGGCAGCTCCGATTCCGCCGAGGCCCAGCCGTTCTACGTCAACTCGCCATTCGGCATCACCCTGGCCCACAACGGCAACCTGACCAACGCCGCCCAGCTCAAGGACGAACTGTTCCGCTCCGACCTGCGCCATATCAATACCCATTCCGACTCGGAAATCCTGCTCAACGTCTTCGCCCACGAGTTGCAGCAGCGCAGCCGGCTGTCGGTGGATGCCGAGGACATCTTCGCGGCGGTGGCGGCGGTACACCGGCGGGTACGGGGCGCCTACGCCGCCGTTGCGCTGATCGTCGGCTTCGGACTGGTGGCCTTCCGGGACCCAAACGGCATCCGGCCACTGGTGTTCGGCCGCCGCGAAACCGAAGTCGGCGTGGAATACATGGTGGCATCCGAGAGCGTGGCGCTGGACGTGCTCGACTTTCAGCGCATCCGCGATGTGGCGCCGGGCGAGGCGGTGCTGTTCGACCTGGACGGCCGGCTCCATACCCGCCAGTGCGCCGACCACCCCGTTCATTCGCCCTGCATCTTCGAATTCGTCTACCTGGCCCGACCCGATTCGATCCTGGATCAGGTCTCGGTGCACAAGGCCCGGTTGCGCATGGGGGAATACCTGGCCGAGAAGATCCTGCGGGTCTGGCCGGAACAGGACATCGACGTGGTGATCCCGATCCCCGACACCAGCCGCACCGCCGCGCTGCAGATGGCTTCGATCCTGGGCATCAAGTACCGGGAAGGTTTCATCAAGAACCGCTACATCGCCCGCACCTTCATCATGCCCGGCCAGAAGATCCGCAAGCAATCGGTCCGCCAGAAACTGAACGCGATCGATCTGGAGTTCCGCGGCAAGAACGTGCTGCTGGTGGACGATTCCATCGTCCGCGGCACCACCTCCGGGGAAATCATCCGCATGGCCCGCGAAGCCGGCGCCCGCCGGGTCTACTTCGCCTCGGCCGCGCCGCCGGTGCGCTATCCCAACGTATACGGCATCGACATGCCGGCCGCCCGCGAGTTGATCGCCCACGGCCGCTCCGAGGAGGAAGTGGCCCGGGCCATCGGCGCCGATCGCTTGATCTTCCAGGATCTGGTCGACCTGGAGGAGGCCGTGCGGCGGGGCAATCAGGCGCTGTTGCGTTTCGACGCTTCCTGCTTCACCGGCGAGTACGTCACCGGCGACATCGACCGGGAATATCTGGACTGTCTGGCCCGCGAGCGCGCCGACGCCATCAAGAACGCTCGCGAAAGCGCCGACAATGCCATCATCGACCTGCACAACAATGCCTGAGCACAGCCCTCAACTTTTGACAGGGGAGCGGCAATTCCATTAAGCTTCGCGCCAGCGCCGATTTGAGTTCTCAGCTTGCGGGCGCTTAACAAATTTTGCTAAAGCGGGTCCCCGCCTGCCCAGAGTGTTGCTCCGAGCAGGTTTTTTGATGCCCGCGCGCCGCTGGCGCCACGGGCGTTCCGCGGCGATCGTGCACCGTTCCATCGACCGCGGAGGTACCCGGCCATGCTTTCCCCCGATGATATTTCCGAACTCGGCTTCGCCAGCCTGGCGGTGCGCGCCGGCCAGGTTCGCACCCTGGAGGGCGAGCACGCCGAACCGATTTTCGCGACCTCCAGCTTCGTCTTCGCCAATGCCGCCGAAGCCGCCGCCCGTTTCAGCGGGGCGATTCCCGGCAACATCTATTCCCGTTTCACCAACCCGACCGTGCGGATGTTTCAGGAGCGGCTGGCGGCGCTGGAAGGCGGCGAAACCTGCATCGCCACCTCATCCGGGATGGCGGCGATTCTGGCGACCTGCATGGCATTGCTCAGGAGCGGGGATCACATCGTCTCGGCCAACAGCATCTTCGGCAGCACCATCTCGCTGTTCACCCAGTATCTCGGCAAGTTCGGCATCGCCAGCAGCTACGTGCAACTGTCCGACCTCGCCGCCTGGGCAGCGGCCATCCGGCCGGAAACCCGGCTGTTCTATCTGGAAACGCCCTCCAACCCGCTGATGGAACTGGCCGATATTCGAGCGCTGGCCGAGCTGGCGCATTCCCGCAACATCCTGCTGGTGGTGGACAACTGCTTCTGCACGCCCGCCCTGCAGCGGCCGTTCGAGCTGGGCGCCGATCTGGTGATCCATTCCGCCACCAAGTATCTGGACGGGCAGGGCCGCTGCGTGGGTGGGGCGGTGGTGGGCGACCGCCAGCGGGTCGGCGTCGACATCTACGGCTTTCTGCGCACCGCCGGCCCGACGATGAGCCCGTTCAACGCCTGGGTATTCCTCAAGGGACTGGAAACCCTGCACTTGCGGATGCGGGCGTCCAGCGAGTCGGCGCTGCGCTTGGCCGGCTGGCTGGAGACGCAGCCGGCGGTGGAGCGGGTCTACTATCCGGGCCTGTCCTCGCATCCCCAGCACGAACTGGCGAAGCGGCAGCAGAGCGACTTCGGCGGCATCGTCTCGTTCGAACTGCGCGGCGGGCGGGAAGCAGCCTGGACGCTGATCGATCGGACCCGGCTGATTTCGATCACCGCCAACCTGGGCGACACCAAGACCACCATCACCCATCCGGCCACCACGACCCACGGTCGACTGACGCCCCAGGAGCGCGAACGGGCCGGCATCGGCGAGGGACTGGTGCGAATTTCGGCGGGCCTGGAAGATGTGGCGGATATCCAGAACGATCTGGAACGTGGTTTCCGCCAGTTAGCCTGAAGCAGGCGAGATCCGCCTCACCCGATGATCAAAGCCCTCACCTTCGATCTGGACGACACCCTCTGGGATGTCTGGCCGGTGGTCGAGCGCGCCGAACGGTTGCTGCACGAGTGGCTGGCGGCGCGCTACCCGCGCATCCCGGAGCGGTTCGCGCCGCTGGAACTGCGGGAACTGTCGGGCGAGGTCATCGCCGCCCGCCCGGATATGGCCCACGACCGCACCTGGTTGCGCAAGGAGGCATTGAATCTGGCGGCGCGGCGGGCCGGTTATCAGGAATTCGACGTGGAAAGCGCGTTCGCGGTGTTCTTCGTCGCCCGCAACGCGGTGGAGCCGTTCGAGGAGGTGCGTCCCACCTTGGAGCGGCTGGCCCGGCGCTACACCCTGGCGTCCCTGTCCAACGGCAACGCCGACCTCCGGCTGATCGGGCTGGACGATGTGTTCGCCTTCTCGCTCAACGCTATCGATATCGGCGCCGCCAAGCCCGAACCGCCGATGTTCGAGGAGGCGTGCCGCCGGCTAATGGCGCGCCCCGAACAGATCGCTCATGTCGGCGACGACCCCGAGCACGACGTTCGAGGCGCGGCGGACGCGGGATTCCGGACCGTGTGGGTCAACCGTAACGGCCGCGAGTGGCCGGGCGACCGGCGGGCCGATGCGGAAATCAGCAGTCTGGCGGAGCTTGAAGCGGTGCTGGCGGCTTGGGAAACCGGCTCCGTCCGGGCGCGCGACTTACCACGGAATCGGTTGCCCATCCCGGAAGAACCCGCCGGTTGGCCCGTCGTCCGGTAGCGTGGCGGCCCAGACGATGCCCGAGGCGCCCTGCTCCACCGTTTTTTCGGCATGGGGACCGCCTATGTCGGTGCGCACCCAGCCGGGGCAAACCGAGTTGACCAGGATATTGTAGCCCCGGGTTTCCGCCGCCAGGATGCGGGTCAGGGCGTTCAGGGCGGTCTTGGAAATCCGGTAAGTCGGTGATTTGCCTTCCATCTCGCTCAACTGACCCATGCCGCTGGAGACATTCACAATGCGGCCATAGTGTTGTTGCTTCATCAGCGGCACCAGTTCCTGAGCCAGCAACAATGGGCCGTAAAGATTGGTTTTCAACGAAGCCGTCAGGGTTTCGAGGCTGGCGGTGAACACGCTGGCGCCCCCCGCATCCGCATCCTCGGAGCCGTGACTGTCGAGAAAAACCCCGGCGTTGTTGACCAAAATATCCACGCGGCCGCAGCGGCTATGGATGAAGGCGCCCAACTCGGCCACGCTGCCTTCCGAAGTGACATCCAAAGCGTGAAGCACGACGTCCAGTTCCTCGGCCCGCAACTTTTCCAGTGCCGCCTCACCCCTGCTGGGACTGCGGCTGGTAACGATCACGCGGATGCCGAGCTTGGCCAGTTGCCGGGCCGTTTCCAAACCCAAGCCGCGATTGGCGCCCGTCACCACCGCCACGGGCTTGGTGTTCTTGCCATTCAACATCATCTTGACCTCTCTGACCTGCACCCGCGCAATCGAGCTGGCCTCAGTGATTGCTAACCGGCACTACGTGTGTTGCTATATTCATACTGATTGTTGCGAATACTAACAGTAGCTTGCCGTCGATAAAACAAAAACCCCACCACGAGGGCGGGGTTCGCGATCGGCCCGTTGGCATCCATCCGCGAGAGATGGCAACGCCAGTCCGGATCAGGTATTGATCTTGTGCAAAGCGCGACCGTGGACGGACAGCGCCGCCTCGTGCATGGCTTCGTACAAGGTTGGATGACCGTGGATGGTTCGGGCCAGATCCTCGCTGCTGGCGTGGAACTCCATGGCCAGCACCGCCTCCTGGACCAGTTCGGACGCAAACGGGCCGATGATGTGGCAACCCAGCAGGGTGTCGGTTTCGGCGTGCGCCAGCAGCTTGACCATGCCGGCGGCGGCTTCCATGGCCTTGGCGCGACCGTTGGCGCTGAACGGGAAGGTTCCGATCTTGTAGGGCACACCTTCGGCCTTCAACGCCTGCTCGGTCTTGCCGACCCAGGCGATTTCCGGGGTGGTGTAGATCACCCAGGGAATGGCGTCATAGTTCAGGTGGCCGTGCTGGCCGGCGATGTTCTCGGCCACCATGATGCCTTCCTCGGAACCTTTGTGCGCCAGCATCGGTCCCCGCACCACGTCGCCGATGGCGAAGACGCCCGGCAGATTGGTCTTGCAGGCATCGTCGGCGTGAATGTAGCCGCGCTCGTCGAACAGCAGTCCGGCCTCGGGCGCGGCGACGTTGTCGGTATTGGGCCGGCGGCCCACCGAGACCAGCAGCTTGTCGACCGTGATTTCGTGCTCGCCGTCCTTGTCCTTGAAACGAACCTTGACGCCGTCGGCGATTTTCTCGGTCGCGGTCACCCGCGTGCCCAGCCGGATGTCCAGCCCCTGCTTCTTGAACTGGCGCAGCGCGTCGCGGGCGATCTGCTGGTCGGCCAGGGCGAGGAAATCCTCGACTGCTTCCAGCATGATGACCTTCGAACCCAGCCGGTTCCAGACGCTGCCCAGTTCCAGACCGATGACGCCGGCGCCGATCACGCCCAAGGTCTTGGGCACGACGCGGAAATCCAGCGCGCCGGTCGAATCCACGATCAGCCCCTCGGCGTTGTCCACCGGTGCGGCGCCAATGTCGATGGGTTTGGAACCGGTGGCGATGATCGCATGGTCGGCGTTCACCACCTCCACCGAACCGTCGCGGGCGGTGATTTCGACTTGGCGGTCGGCCAGCAGCTTGCCGTGGCCCTTCAGCCACTCGACCCCGTTGGCCTTGAACAGCGCGCCGATGCCGTTGGTCAATTGCAGGACGATATCCTCCTTGCGGGCCATCATCTTGTCCAGTTCCAGCCGGACACCCTCGACGTGGATGCCGTGGCTGTCCAGGCCTTCCATGAGTCGATGATACTGTTCCGAGGATTCCAGCAGAGTTTTGGACGGGATGCAGCCCACGTTCAGGCAGGTACCGCCCAGGGCCGGTTCGTTCCTGAAGTTGATCCATTTTTCCACGCAGGCGGTTTCCAGCCCGAGTTGCGCGCACCGAATCGCCGCCACGTAGCCGGCCGGGCCGCCGCCAATCACGACCACATCGTAAGTCTTAGCCATTGCTGACACCTTCGTTCAGGGTGAGGGGTGGGTCCACTTCAGACGTTCAGAATCAGCCGGGCCGGATCCTCGATGCACTCCTTGACGGTCACCAGGAAAGTCACGGCCTCGCGGCCGTCGATGATGCGATGATCGTAGGAGTGGGCCACGTACATCATCGGCCGAATCACCACCTGGCCGTTTTCCGCCACCGGCCGGTCCTTGGTGGCGTGCATGCCGAGAATGCCGCTCTGCGGCGGGTTGAGGATCGGCGTGGACATCAGCGAGCCGAACACGCCGCCGTTGGTGATGGTGAAGGTGCCGCCGGTCATTTCCTCGACCGTCAGGGTTCCTTCCTTGGCTTTCTTGCCGAACTCGCCGATGGTTTTTTCGATGTCGGCCAAACTCATCTGGTCGGCGTCGCGCAGGATCGGCACCACCAGGCCACGCGGCGAGGCCACGGCGATGCCGATGTCGTAGTAACCGTGATAGATGATGTCGTTACCGTCGATCGAGCCGTTGACCGCCGGATAGCGCTTGAGCGACTCGATCACCGCCTTGACGAAGAAGCCCATGAAACCGAGGCGAACACCGTGCTTTTTCTCAAACTCGTCCTTGTAGCGGTTGCGCAGATCCATCACCGGCTTCATGTTGATCTCGTTGAACGTGGTCAACATGGCGGTGTTGTTTTTGGCCATCAGCAGCCGTTCGGCGACGCGGGCGCGCAACCGGGTCATCGGCACGCGCTGCTCCAGCCGGCCGAGCGCGTCGGGAGGTAGCGGCGCGGCGGCGGCCGGCGCGGCCGTCGGCGCGGCCGTCGGCCTGGAAACAGCGGGAGCGGGAGCGGGAGCCGGGCGGGCGGGCTGCCGTCCTTCCAGAAACGCCAGCACATCGGCCTTGGTCACCCGGCCGCCGCGGCCGGACCCCGGAATCCTGGCGATGTCCAGACCGTGCTCGGCGGCCAGCCGGCGCACCGCCGGGCTCAGGCCCTCGCTATCCGCCGCGACCGTCGCGGGGACCGCCGGCATCGGCGACGCCGCCGGAGCCGCCACCTCGGCGCCGGCGCTTTCCTCCAGGGTGGCAATCACGTCGCCGGTGGCGACGGTCTCGCCTTCCTGGCGCAGAATCGCGCCGAGCACGCCATCGGCGGGTGCGGGAATGTCCAGCACCACCTTGTCGGTTTCCAAATCCACGAGATTCTCGCCCCGCTTCACCGCTTCTCCCGGTTTCTTCTTCCAGTTGACGAGGGTGCCGTCGGCGACGGATTCGGGCAGGGTGGGGACTTTCACTTCGATGGTCATTTTATTGTTCCCTTCGGTTCCGGGTCGTTATTCGGCCTGAGTCGCGGTGGTTACTGGCCCAGGGCCTCGTTGACGAGTTTTTGCTGCTGTTCGACGTGGACGCTGTGATAGCCGGTGCCCGGCGAGGCCGAGTGCGGCCTGCCGGCGTAGCGAATTTTGAGCTGCGGCGGCAGATCCCGGCTCAGGTGGTGGAAGCTCTCGAACCAGGCGCCCTGATTCATGGGTTCTTCCTGGCACCAGACGACATCGGCGAGGCGGGGATAGCGGGCCACCTCCGCGTTATAGAGCGCCTGCGGGAACGGATAGAGCTGCTCGATGCGGACGATGGCGACGTGATCCAGCTTGCGCTCGCGCCGGGCCTCCAGCAGATCGTAATAGACCTTGCCGCTACAGAACACCAGGCGGGTGATTTGGGCGGGATCGTGCGGATCGACCTCCGGGATGATCTCCTGGAAATGACCCTCGGTCAGATCTTCCAGGCTGTTCACCGCCAGTCGATGGCGCAGCAGGCTCTTGGGGCTCATCACCACCAGCGGCTTGCGGAAGCCGCGCTTCATCTGGCGGCGCAGCATGTGGAAGCATTGGGCCGGGGTCGACGGCACCACGACCTGGATGTTCTGCTCGGCGCACAGTTGCAGGTAACGCTCCAGCCGGGCCGAGGAGTGCTCGGGTCCCTGGCCTTCGAAGCCGTGCGGCAGCAACATGACCAACCCGCAGCGCCGATCCCACTTGGTCTGGCCGGACGTGATGAACTGGTCGATCACCACCTGGGCACCGTTGGCGAAGTCGCCGAACTGACCTTCCCAGACGATCAGGCCATCGGGTTCGGCGGTGGCATAGCCGTACTCGAAGCCCAGCACCGCTTCTTCCGACAGGATCGAGTCGATGACGATGAAGTTCGGCTGGCCGGGGCGCAGGTGCATCAGCGGGACGTGGCTGGTCCCGTCCTTCTGGTTGTGTAGCACGGCGTGGCGGTGGAAGAAGGTACCGCGCCCGCAGTCCTGGCCGGAAATGCGCACCTGATAGCCTTCTTCCAGCACGGTCGCGTAAGCCAGATTCTCGGCGAAGCCCCAGTCCAGCGGCAGCGCGCCCGCCGCCATCTTGCGCCGGTCGTCCATGATCTTGGCGACGCGGGGATGCATCTCGAATCCTTCGGGTATCCGCAGCAGGCGCTCGGACAGATCGCGGACGGTGGCCAGCGGCACGGCGGTGGGGGCCGGAGCGCTCCAGTCTTCGTTCAAATACAAGGTCCAGTCGATCAAGTACGGACCCTTGGCAGGCGGCAAGGTCGGCCGCGACACCTGGCGGCCGGCGTCGAGGTCGGCGCGATATCTGGCCTGCATCTCCTGAAAATCAGCCTCGGCGAGCACGCCCTCGGCGACCAGTTTCTCGGCGTACAGCATGGCGGTGGTTTTGCGCGCCCGGATCTTCTTGTACATCATCGGCTGGGTAGCGGCCGGCTCGTCGGCTTCGTTGTGGCCCAGCCGGCGGTAGCAAATCATGTCGATCACCACATCCTTGTTGAAGGTCATCCGGTACTCGACCGCCAGCCGGGTGACGAACAGCACCGCCTCGGGATCGTCGCCGTTGACATGGAAAATCGGCGCCTGCACCATTTTGGCCACGTCGGTGCAGTACAGGGCCGAGCGGGTATCCAACGGATTGCTGGTGGTGAACCCGATCTGGTTGTTGATGACGACGTGCACGGTGCCGCCGGTGCGGTAGCCGCGCACCTGCGAGAACTGGAAGGTCTCCATGT
>JAVMKJ010000217.1:0-9709 GCA_031732855.1 Candidatus Competibacter sp. | reverse complement strand
GCACCACGGCCGAGAGTCCATCCGACAGCTTTTTTTTCTTGCCCAGTTTGTTCGAATCGGGGTCGAATTCCAGCAAGACGATTCCGGTCCGGTTCATGATGGTGTCTCCGTTGAGTTGACGGGAATGTCCTATCCTTCAAGGATAGACCGGCTTCCGCAACATACTTGGAATACTTGCTCGATGGGAGATATGACGATGGACTCACAACTGTTTTCGGTTCGCCAAGCCAAGTCGCTGGCTGCCTCGGCGGCTATCGTTTTCGTTCACGGCTTCGGCGGTGACGCGAAGGCAACGTGGGAAGATTTTCCCCGATTTCTGGCAAACGAGCCCAAACTGGCTGACTGGGATATTTTCACCCTCGGCTACGACACGCGCCTGCGGGTGGATATTCTCAAACTCTGGAGCGCGGACCCCGATCTGAATGAAGTCGCGCTCAAGCTGCGAGTTGACGCCAAAATGGGCGCGTTGAATGCATACCGAAGCCTTTGCCTGATTGCTCACAGTATGGGCGGCCTAGCGGTTCAACGCGCGCTTTTAGATGACAAGGGCCTGCGGAACCGAACCAGCCACCTCTTTCTCTTTGGCACGCCCAGCGGGGGGTTGATCAAGGCCTCGCTGGTTCGCATTCTCAAGCCGCAGTTGCGCGATATGGCCCGCGATGGCCGCTTCATCCGCGCATTGCGCGGCGACTGGGACGCGCAATTTAGCTTGAAGAACCAGAAACGCCTGCCATTTCGTTTCTTTGCGGTAGGTGGCGAACGGGACGAGTTCGTGCCCTTCGAGTCATCCCTGGGGCCTTTTCCTGATGATGCCTACCCCGAGTGCCGATACGTTGTGCCAGGCAACCATCTGGAAGTCGTCAAGCCGAAATCCGCCGACAGCCTGAGCGTGAGCCTCGTCGTGAACGGCCTCGTCGGGAAAGCCGCCCCGGCTGGACCCTGGAACGCCGCCCGCGTCGCGGTGGAGTCGCGGGACTTCCAATGCGCGGTCGAACTGCTCGAACCCGAAAAGGACCGCCTCGACCAGGACGGACTCGTGCGGCTGGCATTAGCCTTGGAAGGCGTCGGTCGGCATGAGGATGCCATCCAGTTGCTCACCTCGCGCGGACAACTTGGCACTGATGCCATGGGCGTGCTGGCGGGCCGGATTAAGCGGCGCTGGCTGCTCATGCGAAGGCAGGGCGACGCCGAGCGCGCGCAAGCGCTGTACGCCGATGCGCTCGCCATGGCACGCGCCGCCAACAATCCCACGCAGTGCTATTACCACGCGATCAACCTGACGTTCTTCGACTTGGCATTCGGCAAAAACATTCAAAAGGCCCAGGAGCGGGCAAAGGAGGTACTGGATTTGTGCACGCAAGCCGAACGGAACGATTTGGCAACGGACAGGAAATGGCGTTTTGCCACGCAGGGCGAGGCGTGGCTCGTGCTGGGCGAGCGAGAGAAAGCCTACACCTGCTACCGCCAGGCTGCTGGTCCTACGCTGGAGGCAACCCCGCGCGAGCTGGAATCGATGTACCAACAGGCGTTCTATGTCAGTCAGTTGATTGGCGATCAATCGATGCGCCGGACGCTGACGCGTATCTTTCGGCGAGGAGAATGATGATGCTACCTCTCTGTTTCGTGCTGATGCCATTCGGCAAGAAGACCATCCCCTCCGGCGCCACGGTGGATTTCGACGCGGTCTACCAGGACCTGATTGCCCCGGCCATCAGCGCGGCCGGCATGGAACCGCTGCGCGCGGACGAGGAAGTCGGCGGTGGAATTATCCACAAGCCGATGTTCGAGCGGCTGATCCTGTGCGATTTCGCCGTGGCGGACCTGACCGGCGCCAATGCCAACGTCTTCTACGAACTTGGCCTGCGCCACGGCATTCGCCCGGCGACCACGGTCCTGCTGTACGCGGGCGCGGAACGCATGGCGTTCGACGTTGCGCCGCTGCGTGCGTTGCCGTATCAACTTGATCCGGACGGCAAGCCGGCGAAGTTGAAGGCCGCTCGCGCGGGTTTGCGCAAGTTGCTGGAGGCCGCAAAAGCCCAGCAAGGCGAACCGGGCGCCGACAGCCCGGTATTTCAGTTGGTGGAGGGTTACAGTCCGCCGGACATCGGCCGGCTGAAAACCGATGTCTTCCGGGATCGGGCGCGCTACGCGGTGGAGGCGCGCAACCGCTTGACTGCCGCCCGCCGCGTCGGCAAGGACGCACTCAAGCAGGCCGCGAGCGCGTTGGGCGACGTGAAGGCTCTCGAGTCCGGGGTGGTGATCGACCTGTTTCTGTCCTATCGCGCCGTAAGCGACTGGCAGGCGATGGTCGATCTCGCCGCCCAAATGCCCGCGCCGCTGGCGCGCAGCGTGATGGTGCGGGAGCAACTGGGGTTCGCGTTCAACCGGCTCCAGCGTCGCGATGAAGCCGAGCAGGTGCTGCGCGAGCTGATTCAGGAGCGGGGACCGAGCAGCGAAACCAACGGTCTGCTCGGCCGCGTGTACAAGGATCGCCGGGACGACGCGTGCAATGCGAATGACCCGTTCGCCGCCGCCGGCTGGCTCGCCAAGGCCATCGACACCTATCTGCAAGGTTTCGAAGCCGACTGGCGCGACGCCTACCCCGGCATCAACGCGGTGACGTTGATGGAACTGAAGAACCCGCCCGACCCGCGCCGATTCGAACTGCTGCCGGTCGTGACCTACGCGGTCAAGCGGCGGCTGGCCAAAGGTACGCCGGATTACTGGGACCACGCCACGCTGCTGGAACTGGCCGTGCTGGAAAAGGACGAGCAAGCCGCGATGGAGGCCGCTACCCATGCGCTCGCGGCCGTCCGGGAAAACTGGGAGCCGGAAACCACCGCGCGCAATCTGGCCCTGATCCGTAACGCCCGCTCGGCGCGCGGCGACACCGTCGCGTGGGCGGCAGAGATCGAGAAGGCGCTCGACAAGCGCGCTCGCGGCTGACACCGTATCTGCGGCTGGATGAATGCTCGATAAGGCGATTTCCGGGAAAAAGCTGACCTGTTCGGCCGCGAAATGAAGCGTAGCCGTTCCCCCCTTTAGCAAAGGGGGGTGAGGGGGGATTTGAACCCCGTGGGTTGCCGCCGCCGGTCAAAATCCCCCCCAACCCCTCTTTTTCAAAGGGGGGTGACCCAGCCCGGTTCGGTATAACCTTTTCAGGAAATCGCCTAAGGAACCGCGAATGGCTGACACGATACCCAAGGTTTTCATTTCCTCCACCCTGGAAGATCTCGCCGACTTCCGCCAGGCGGCGCAGAACGCTATCCTCCGGCTCGGCTGGCAACCGATCAATTGCGGCTACTGGGCCGCCGCCGGCAATCCGCCGCTCGCCACCTGCTTGGAAAAAGTCAACGACGTCGACGTGGTGGTGGTGATTGTCGCCCATCGCCACGGCTGGACGCCTCAAGAGCCGCCCGGCGATGGGAAAAAGAGCATCACTCGCTTGGAATGCGAGCGGGCGAAGGCGTTGGAGCCGAGTATTGAGGTCATTCCGTTCTTGGTGGATGAACGCGCGCCTTGGGACGCGAAGCTTGCCGAGACGAACCGCATCAACGAGGCGGAGCCGGAGAAGATCGCTGAAGTCGCCATGGAGGTTGGGCGCAACGTCCAGGCACTCAAGGAGTTCAAGGCATGGCTCAATACGATCGGCACTCGCGTTCAATTCGCCACATCCGCCCAGCTTGAGACCGAGGTCCTGCACGCCTTGAGCGAGTGGGGTAAGCGCCAGGGGGTGACGCACACGGCCGCATCGAATGCTTCGATCCGCGAGGCTTACCTGGCGTGGCTCCGCCGCACTTGCGAGAGCGTCGAGCTGCTGGGGCTGGACCTGAAGGACAGCCAGAACGTGCGCCTCGGCCAAGTCTACGTTCCGGCGGTCACCGCCCGGAAGGTGGATGACCGGCGCGACGGGCGCAAGGCTGAATTCGACCGCGAGCGACAGCACGACCTGCTGCTGCACCGCCTTGGCGAGGAATCGCTCTACGTTCCAGGCGCGCCCGGCGCCGGCAAAACGACCTTCTGCCGCTGGTTGGCGCTGGCGGTTGCCTGCGGTTCCCTGCCGGTACATCAGGTGGAAACGCCCGAGGGGTTCGAGGAACAACTCCCGGAAGCCTTGCGCGGTCGCTTTCCCTTGCTCTGCCGGCTGCGCGAGTGGGCCGGTCACAGCGCGTGCCTGGCGGGCAACGGTCATTGGACTGGCGCCGAACTTGAAGAATCCCTCGCTTGCTGGCTGGCGGCAGCCAGGCCCGGCGGGCTGACACCGGAGGTCTGGCGGGAAGAGATGAAGCAGGGTCGCTGCCTGTTGATCCTGGATGGCGCGGACGAAGTGCCGGAAACGCTCAACTCTCACCGACCCCGGCGCAATCTGCTGAGCGGCCTGGCCGATGCGCTGCCCGAATGGCTGAAAGCCGGCAACCGGGTCCTGCTGACCAGCCGCCCTTACGGCCTGGATGATACCGACCGCCGGAGCCTCAATCTGCCGCAGGCCGAACTTGGAGAACTGCCTGAACCGCTGCAAAAAACTTTCGTTCGTCGCTGGTATGCCGCCGCCGACCCGCCGCGCGCCGAGGAAAAGGCCAGCGGCCTGATCGCCCACCTCGACGGACGCCGCGATCTCGCCGAGCTGCGCGCCAACCCGATGCTGCTGACGGCGCTGTGCGTCAAGTACGACGAGGGCCAGCGCCTGCCTCAGGATTTCTACCGGCTCTACGACAGCGTGGTCAATCAGGTACTGCACAAGCGCTACCTGACCGAGAACGAACGTGACCGGGCGCGGCTGCGCCTGTCCGCCGTGGCGCTCGGCATGCACCGGGGCGTGACGAGGCGGAGAACCACGCCGGCGCCGGAAGTCGGGATTGACGAGGTGGACCGCATCTTGGCGGCCCTGGCGAAAAGCGACTGGACCACCGAAGGCGGAGGCGCCGACGCGGCCAGCCGCCGGGAAGACTTGTTGTCCAACTCCGGACTGCTGTTGCCGCGCGCCGGGCGACGCGCCGGCTTCTATCACCTGACTTTCCAGGAGTTTCTAGCCGCCGTGCGGCTGCGGCGCGTCGGCGATACCGTACCAAATCTGCTGGCGCGGTACGCCGCTATTCCGGCATGGCGTCGCACGCTCACTTTTCTGTTCTGCGCCATCGCCGATCAGGATTCGCCCGAGAGCGCCGTGGCGGGCTATGACTCCCTGCGGCAACAACTGGAGCCGGAGCCCCTGGTCGCCGACCCAAACCCGGCCCTGCTTCTCGCTGACTGCCTGGAAGTGGCCCATGCTCGGGGCTGGAACCTGGCGCGCTTCGCCGACCCGTTGCGCCGGGCTTGCAAGCACGCGCTGGAGCACCTCAAACCTCCCGAGCGGGACTACCTGTGGCGCACGCTGGGGTTGCTGGGCTTCGATGATCGGTCTGGCGTCGGATTGCGTCCGGACGGATTGCCGGACTTTCTCTGGGTGCGGATTCCGGGCACGCAAGCCGTTCTCGGCAGCGGCCAGTTTCCCGGATTTACCGGACTGCGGCTGGGCAATGGCGCGAAGCCGGATTCCGAAGCTGACAACAATGAAAACTGGCCCGCCGATACCCTGCCGCTGGACATCGCCGATTTTGAACTGGCAGCCTATCCGGTGACGGTGGCACAGTTTAAACCGTTCGTGGAGCAGGGCGGTTATCGGGAGCCGCGCTACTGGAGTAAGGACGGATGGCAGTGGCGGACTGAAGAAAACCAGTCAGAACCTTGGCGGTGGAGCGATCCCATCTGGACCTTGCCGAACCAGCCGGTGATTGGGGTTTCCTGGTTCGAGGCGGAAGCGTATTGCCACTGGCTCAATGAGCTGCTTCATTCTCCACCCGGAACGTTTCGACTGCCGACGGAAGCCGAATGGGAATGGGCGGCGCGCGGGCCGGAAGGGCAACGCTATCCCTGGGCAGGCGGGTGGGAAGCCTGGCGATGTAATGGCAGGGAATCGGGTCTCGGCCGCACCAGCGCGGTCGGCTGCTTCCCAAGTGGAGCAGCGGACTGGTGGCGGGTTATGACGGATGGTGATGGCTGGGTGCACGACTTGGCGGGTAATGCCTGGGAATGGACGGCATCAGCGTATAGTATAGATTACTCCGAATCAAATCAGTCAGTTATGAAGTCTAATTTCGGCAGTGGTCCCCGGGTGATGCGGGGCGGCTCGTGGAACGTCATATCGGGGAGGTTGCGGTCGGCTGTTCGCTCCGGACTCGCCCCGCTGAACAGGTACGTCCTCATCGGGTTCCGTCTGGCCAGGACATTAACCCTTTGACCTCTTTGCTTTTTCCCTTTACGGGGGTCCAGGGGGCGAAGCCCCCTGGTCGCATTTTTGGCGGGTGGCCCACTCCCGCCCCGCGCGGTGCAATCCGCCGCGACCGCCACTGATCCTTACCCGAGGAGATCCCCGAATGCCCATTCCGCACCTCAGCGAAACCACCGTCCGCCGCCAGGCCACTGCCCAATCTTTCGCACGGGGCGAGGACTACTATCAGTCCGGGGCGGTGGGTCGTCTGCAACAGCGCGGTAACACCCTCCAGGCCGAGGTGGAAGGCAGCGAAGTCGAGCCCTACGCCGTTTGCCTGACCTTCGACGACTCGGGCGTGACCGACGCCGATTGCAGTTGCCCCTACGACTACGGCGGATGGTGCAAGCACATCGTCGCCACGGCGCTGGCCTGCCTGCGCGAGCCGGAATCGATCGAAGAGCGGCCGACCCTGGAAACCCTGCTGGAGCGTCTGGATCTCCCGCAAACCCGCGATTTGGTACAGGAACTGATCGCCGAACAGCCCCGCCTGATGGAGATCGTCGATGATTGCGTCCAGCGGCTGGCGGAACCGACTCCATCCCAACAGCCCGCAACCCCAGCGCGGCGCAGCTCGGTCGATCCGGCGTCCTATCGCCGTGCGGTGCAGCAGATTCTGCGCGGCGCGGTGCGGGACTGGGAATCCGGCCGGGACGACGATTCGATTCAATATGATTTGCAGGCCCTGATCGCCAAGGCCCAGGACTTCACCGAGCACGGCGACGGCTCCAACGCCCTGGTGGCGCTGGAAGCGATCACCGGCGCTTGCGCGGACCACTGGGATGAGGTGGCGGAATACGGCGCCGACAGCGATGAGGTGGTCGCCGACTTGAATCAGGCGTGGACCGAGGCCATTTTGAGCACCGACCTGGCGCCGAAGGAAAAGATGGCGCTCCAGCAGCACCTGACCGACTGGCAGGACGAACTCGGCGGTTCGTTCGCCATGAGCCTGGAAGCCCTGCGCCAGGGCTGGGACTATCCACCGCTCCGGCGGGTGCTGCGAGGCCACATCACCGAGTCGGGCGCCTGGGACGCGGAAGCCCCGGATTACGCCGATGACCTGGCGCAAATCCGGCTGAAGATTCTGGATCGCCAGCAACGGCATCGGGAGTATTTGCATCTGGCCGAGGCCGAGAGCCAATCCCAACAATATCTGACCATGCTGGCGCGACTGGGCCGGGTGGGAGACGCCATGGAGGCCGCCAAAACCCACCTGGATTCCCTGGAAACCGCCTTCGCCCTGGCGCGGGCGCTGCGGGAAAAAGGAGCCCAGGCGCCGGCGCTCGCCATCGCCCAGGCCGGCTTGAACCTGCCGGGACAACCCCATCGCCAATATGAACTGGCGGTGTGGACCAGCGAGCTGGCCGAGGGCCTGGGCGATAGTCAAAAGGCCCTCGCGGCCCGCATCGCGGCTTTCAAGGCCCAGCCCGCGATGGGGGACTATCAAAAAGCGCTGGAACTGGCGGGCACCGCGGCGCCGGCGGTGCGGGCGGAGTTGCTGCAAGTCCTCCGCCAGCATCAAGGCTGGGACAGCAACCCGGCCAAGGTCGATATCTTCCTCCAGGAAGGACTGCTCGACGACGCCATCGCGGCGGTCAAGGACCTCGGCTACTATCAGGCGGACTTGGTGAAACAGGTGATGGCGGCGGTCCTGAACCAGCGTCCGGATTGGGTGATTGAAAATGCCGTTCACCGGGCCGAGGAGATCATGAATGCCGCCAGGGCCAATGCCTACCACCACGCCGTGGAATGGCTCCAGCAGGCGCGGGCCGCGTATTTGGCCTCGGGACAGCAGGCGGCGTGGCAAGCGTATCGGACCCGGCTGATGCAGCTTCACGCGCGCAAGTACAAGCTGGTGGGGATGTTGAAGCAGCGCGATTTGGCGTGACCGATCGCGCGCGGATAGCCGTTCCAGGCTCGGGAGATTTCCTGAAGAGGTCATACCGAACCGGGCTGGGTCTCCCCCTTTGCAAAGGCGGTCCGACGTCGGTCGGTGGCATTGCGAGTGGTAAAGCCGAATGTGTTTGGGAGGTTACAGAGATTCCGCGCCGGCGCACCGCGCCAGATAAGTCAGCCCCTCGATCGCCCGGCTGCCGTACCACGAAGTCATTTCCCCGTCGATCAACCGCAGCTTGTCCGGCGGGCAGTTGTAATCGCGGGCGAAGGTTTCCAAATCCACCGGCAGAAAGCGATAGGGCTCGCTGCCGAACAGGATCAGGTCGGCGGCATCCAGCAGGGCTCGATCGAGCGCCAATTCCGGATAGCGGACGTCGCATTCCGCCGGCAGCGTTTCCCAGCCGACCAGCGCCAGCGTGCGGGCGATGTAGGTATCCCGGCTGACGCCCATCCACGGCTTGCGCCAGATCAGATAAAGCACCCGCCGGCGGGGCCACGCGGTCCGCCGCACTTCCGCCAGGGTCCGCTCGAACTCCGCCACCAGGGCTTCGGCTTCGGTCGGGCGGTTGAAGATGCCGCCGAGCAATCGGTAAAGCGGCACGTTGTCATCGGGAGCCAGCGGATGGGTGACGATGACTTGCAGACCGTCGGCGGTCAGCCGATCCGCCAGTTCGCGCGGGTTCTCGTCGATGTTGAGAACGACGTGGGTCGGTTGGAGCGCCAGCAGCCGGGCGTATTGGACTTTCTTGGTGCCGCCGACGCTGGGCAGCGCCGCAACCGCCGGGGCCGGGTGGACGCAGTAATGAGTGCGGCCCACCACCCGATCGCCCAAGCCCAGCGCGAACAGCAACTCGGTGATGCTGGGCACCAGCGACACGATGCGGGGAGGCGCGGTAACGGACGCGTGGCGGACCCCGAAGGCATCGATCAAGACATCCAATTCGCTCGCAACTCCCGTTCCGCGTTCGATCGCGCCGGCTCTGCTCGTATCGGCGGCCGTCGGACGCCGCCCACCGGCGGGAGACCGTCAGTCGGGTATCCTGTATCGTACCGCCAAGTTGGCGAGAGTGGCGCCCGTGTCTTCCGGATAATGACTCGCCGCCGCCAGCGAATAGCGCATGTCCGCGCGAACGGCGGCGGTCTGGAATTCGCTGACGGTATTCGAATCCAAATGCGCCATCAAATCCAGAACCTTGCCCCGGAGCACGCGGCGCTGGGTGTGCAGTTCGAGCGTCAGAATCGAACGTTCGTCCTTCAGGCGCTCCAGTTCCCAAGCTGCCTGCCGTTTGAGACTGGCCAACAGGTTCGCTTCCGATTCGGCGGCTCGATGCTTGTCGGTCCATCGTTTGCCATGCGAAAACACCTCGCCGCTCGGAGGGGTGGCCAGCACGGCGCGGGCCGCCTGCAACGCCCGCTCGATATCGGCAATCCGCCTGCGAACCGCATTGACCTTGTCGTCCTGTCGAACGCTGGCCGCCTGCGCCGCGTTCAGCACGTCGATCGCCG
>JAVMKJ010000216.1:0-9743 GCA_031732855.1 Candidatus Competibacter sp. | reverse complement strand
ATTATTTACAATATGTTGGTTTGTTGTTCGAAATATGGCGGAGTCCATCGGCCGCGATGGAGGCATCGAGTCGCGAGTCGCGCCTTCGATATTTCGCGGTCCTGCGAAATATCGCGATCGCGAGGAATCACCAACTGCCTTCCCGGACGTAGAGTTTGCTCAGCAGGGCGACTTGCAGCAGGATGGCTTTCAGGAGCGCGGTCTGCATTCGCTCGACTTCCTGAGTCGCCAGCCCGCCGGCGACCAGGAGCGTGCGCGCCGCGGCGACCAGCGGAAAGGACAGGGCGATGAGGTAGCGGAAACCCGGTAGCCGCGTCAATAACGACCGCTCCGCCCGTTCCGGCGGGGCTTCGGCGTACAGTTGCTTGAGCCACGGCGGTTCGTGGGGAGAAAAACAGGTTTCGAACAGCCACCGCCGGAACAGGTGACGGGCGGTTGCGGAACCGTCCGTCCAGCCCTCCTGACTTTCATCGCGCAACACGGTCAAGGCCGTGGCCAGGGCGGGATAGGCGGCCACCATGCCGAGCACCATGTCCAGGTAATCGTCGGTCCGATCCTGGAGAACCCGCCAAACCTTGCGCAACGCGCGCGCGTCGTCCGGAGAAAAGAGACCGACTCGCCCCAGCAAATCGATCTCTTCGGCATCCGGAAATCCGGCTGGGGCGGCCGCGGCAACTTCGTCGTCGCCAGAAAGCTGCGCCAGGCTGTTCATGGGGCATCGCACTCCTCGGGTGGCATGGAAACGGTGGGTTAGCGGCGAACCAGCCGGTCGATCAGGTGATCCAGCGACAGCTTGCCGGGACCGTGACAGAACGTGATCAGCAACAGCAATCCCCAAATCTGGTGGTCCTTCAGCCCCGCAGGCATCAGGTCCGGGTAGGAAATCACCGCGACGATGTTGAACGCGAACATCGCCAGCGCGATATAGCGGGTCCCCAGACCCAGGAACAGAAAGACCGGCAGCAGCAGTTCCGCCGCCGTTCCCAGGTAAGCCGCCAGCATCGGCGGCAACAGCGGCACGTGGTATTCGTACTCAAACAGGGTGAAGGTGCTGTCCGCCGGAAACAGGCTGAGCGGATAGCTGAAGGCATGGCCGAACAGCGTCAGGCTGCCGGTCGTGGTCTTGCTCAGTCCGGAAGCGAAGAAGGCGCTGGCGACCCAATAGCGGGCCAGAAAATCGGCGACCGGCGCCAGCAGGCTGGAGGCCTTGCGAATCAGCGCGTCGGCCTTGCCCAGCAGGGGCGCGATTTTCGCCCGGAACGGGCGCTGGGGTGGAGCGTGGAGCATGTCAGTGGCGGTCATCATGGGGTTCTCCTCGGGGTGGTTGTCCGCAATCGACGATACGAGCGGGGGGCAGGTGAAAAGCGACGAGAGCGCCTTGCAGGACATGCCGGCGAAAGCAGGCCGGCACGTCCAAATTGGGCTGCAGGGCCAAAGCCCGTTCGCAGGCGGTGGCGAAATCGCAAGCGCCGGCCAGAGCGTGCAGCAGGGCGTACTCCCCGTCTTCCAGGGATTGCAATTCGATATCGAGATCCTCGCGGCGAAAGATCAGCAGCCTGACCCCGCCCTCGGTCAAATCCACCGTCGCATCGTCGCCTTGGTCGTCCTGATTGAGTTGCCAGATCCGCGCGATGGGAAAGGTCGATTCCAGCAGGCGCGCCGCCGGGTGGAGCTGAAAACGCAGCTCCTCGCGCCGTTCGGCGGGCACGCGAGCCAGCGCGGCCAGGTCGAGCGGCGGATGACCGGCGGCATGGAATACCTGGTGACAGGCCCATTCCAGCCGGGCGACATCGGGCAGGTAGACCAGCCCGGCAACCGGTTCGAAGGTTGCGAGAAACGCCGGGAACGATTCCCCGAACTCGTGCAGGTCGCCCGACCGGGACGGATGACGGTTGAGGTATTGCATCGTCGCGTACCGGAAAAATTCTTCGCCCACCAGGCGGCGTACCACCGGATACGCTGCTTCGAGCGCGCCGGTCAGATTGAGCGCGGCGTTGTTGCGATAGATCCGCAAGCGGCGGGCGCCGCTCGGGCCGGCGGCTCGAATGTGACGGGCGAAGCCGTCGCCGGCATCGTCGAGCACCGCCGCGGCGAAACCGAGTTGGAGTTCACGCAGCCCGGGCATGACGGTCCTCCAGAATCGCGTCGGCCCGGCGAGCCTCCTCCACCAGGACCGAAAGTTCGGGCAGGTCGCTGTCCCATTCGATCAGCGTCGGCACCTGGCCAAAGCGTTGCGTGGCCTGGCGGTAGAGCGCCCAGACCGCCGGCCAGACCGGCCGGTTGTGGGTGTCGATCAGAATTTCGCCTTCCTCGAACCGGTTGACCGTAAATCCGGCCAGGTGAATTTCCCGAACGAGGTGGGGCGGGATGGCCCGCAAATAGGCGCCGGCGTCGAAACCGTGGTTGCGGGCGCTCACGTAGATGTTGTTGACGTCCAGCAGAACCCCGCAGCCGGCGCGGTCGGCCAGCGCGACGAGAAACTCCCATTCGGGAATCGCCGATTCCACGTATTGCAGGTAGCTGGAGGGATTCTCGATCAGAATTTGCCGGCCGAGCTCATCCTGCACTCGAGAGACCCGCGCGACCATGTGATCGAACGCTTCCTCGGTATAAGGCAGCGGCAGCAGGTCGTTGAGATGACGGCCGCCGACCGATCCCCAGGACAAATGTTCGGAAACCAGCGCCGGTTCGAACCGCTGGATCAACTCCCTGAGTTTTCCCAGATGCCGGCGGTCGAGCGGATCGGTCGAACCGATGGACAAGCCGACGCCGTGCAGGCTCAGGGGATAAAGGGCGCGGATTCGTTCCAGGTAGCGCAACGGCTTGCCGCCCGCCCCGAAGTAATTTTCGCTGTGAACCTCCAGCCAGCCGATCGGGGGCGGAGTTTCGAGCACCGCGTCGTAGTGTTCGGCCCGCAGGCCGATTCCGGCTCGCGCCGGAATCGAACTGGGACCAAGCCAGGACTGGGCCGGCTTGGTGGTCATTGGAATCGCCTCAGGCCTTCGGCTGCGCGCTGCCGCCGATGATCTTCTCGCAGGTGCCCTTGGGGACGTAGATCCAGGAATCCCCCTGACCGTCCTTGCTGGCCTGACCGGCGCAGGCGTGGACGTTGGTCTGGCAATCGTTCTTGCCGGCCTTGACGATGCCGTAGCATTTCTCGGCGTTCTTTTCCTCGGCGGCGACGGCTTGACCGGCGGTCGCGACCAGACCCAGGGCGAAAACGCTGGCGAGAGCCGAATTGACGAGAGTTTTACCGTTCATGAGCGATGGCTCCTCTATTGACAAGCGTTGAAGAAAGCAAAGGTTTTGCGGGTGGACTGCCCTCCCGCGATCGCCGGGCCAGGCGGTTCGGCCGGTGGCCATGGCGTGTTCTGGATGTACCGCCGTCCCGGTCCGAACCCGTTGGGTTGGATTTGCTTGGGGATTCGACCCGCGGCAGCGACCCGAGCAATGAGGTTTCAAATCCCGTGCCACATGGTATGCGAGAATACTTTATTATTATTTATCAATATTTTATCGATTCATCGACGGAAGATATGAAGTGGGGGCGCGGCGGGAGGACCGCGATATGACGCGGGAGCCGCGATATATCGCGGTCCCATGCATCCTCGAATTTGCCTGCGGACTCTGCATCCAAACAGCGCGCTCCGGCGCAACAGGCAAGGAAGCCATCGGTGCTTCATTCGCGGCGACGCCCGAGACGTCGCCTGACCGAACCGTTTTCCGAGGAGGATCGTCATGCCCCGTCTGTTTGCCCGCACCTGCCTGAGTCTGGCTCTGACCCTGGCCGTCGCCACCGGCGGTCACGCCGCCAACCATCGCGAAGCGCCGCTGACCGCCCTCGATTCCAAGGCCGACATCACCGATTTCTACGCCTTCGTCAGCTACGACGATCCCGGCAGGGTGACGTTGATTCTGGACGTCGATCCACTCCTGGAGCCCAGCAACGGCCCCAATTACTTCCCCTTCGATCCGGAGATTCTTTACGCCATCCGCATCGACAACAACCACGATGCCGTGGAGGATCTGCGCTTCGAGTTCCGGTTCACCACCGAAATCCGCGCGCCCGGCGTGTTCACCGGGTTCGTGGGCGCGGGCAACGGCATCGCCGCGCCGTCCAATTCGCCCGCTCCCGTATCGCCCGGCACGCCGCTGATTCCACCGGCGATCGCCGCGCTGGATGGTCCCGGCTCCGAAGGGCTGAGCCTGCGCCAGCGGTATACGGTCACGCTGGTGCGCGGCGAACAACGCACCGAGTTGGCCAGGGGCCTGGTCGCGGTGCCCACCAACGTCGGGCCTCGCACCATGCCCGACTACGCCGGCCTGGTCGAACAGGGCATCCACGATCTCGGCAACGGCATTACCGTGTTTGCCGGCACCGTGGACGATCCGTTCTGGATCGATCTGGGCGCGGCCTTCGATTCCCTGAACTTCCGGACCCTGCCCCACGGTACCGGCATCGCCGGCGTGCTGACGTCCCAGCAGGACGCCGACGACACCCAAAATTTCGCTTCGGACGATGTGGCCGGCTTCAACGTCAACGCCATCGCCATCGAGGTTCCGATCACCTTGCTGACCCGCGACGGCAAACCCCACCCCGCCAGCGAACCGCTGGCCACCATCGGCGCCTGGGGCACTACCTCCCGCTCCGCGTTGAAGATTTATTCGTCCACCCCGGGTGGGCCATCCTTGCTGGCGGGCGACGCCGTGCAAATCCAGCGCATGGGCAATCCGCTGTTCAACGAACTGATCATCGGCACCGGCGACAAGGACAAGTTCAGCATGAGCCAGCCCAAGGACGACGCCCAGTTCGCCGGCTACGCCCTCGATCCGTTGCTGGCGCGGGTCCTGAACGCCATCTACGCCGACGCGCTGCCGATTCCGGTCCCGCCCCGCAACGATCTGTTGCCCCTGGTGACGTACATGGCGCCGATCGCCGCGCCCGGCACCCCGGCCGGACCGGTGGCCGACTTGCTTCGATTGAACACGGGGATCGCGCCCACCTCCGCCGTCAAGCGCAGCCGGCTGGGTCTGCTGGCCGGAGACCCGGCGGGGTTTCCCAACGGCCGGCGGTTATCGGACGACGTGACCGACATCGCGGCCCGCGCCGTGGTGGGAGTGTTGGCGGGTGGAAAATTCGCCGGCTTCCCGCACAACAGCATCGGCGACGGCGTCAATACCAACGACGTGCCCTATCGCGAGAGTTTCCCCTATCTCGGTCTGGCCCATTCCGGCCGCGACAGCCGCCACGTCGATCCACGCGAGGCGGGTTGCGCCGGCGACCAATGCCCCGTGGAATGACGGCTGGCGCACTGCACGCGAGACCGATCATGAACCTGCTCCTCGCTTCCTCTCCACACCGCTCTCCGCTCCCTGCTGAAAGGGGGGGTGGAAAGTGGGGAACCGATCGAATCCGCCCAGGTCTGGGGCGCCGGCGGTTCCATTTCCTGCTCGGGATACTCCTGAGCGTCGCCGGCCCGGCCCTGGCGGAGTCGTTCGTTCCCACCGATCCCGATCGGGTGCTGGAGAAACTGCCGCTGGCGGCGACCGATTCCCGGATGCGGGAATTGCGGGAGTTGCGTCGCCAGTTGGCCGCCCGGCCCGACGATCTCGAGCTGGCGCTGCGGGTCGCCCGCCGCAATCTCGAAATCGGTCGCGCCGAGGCCGATCCCCGTCATTACGGCTACGCCGAGGCGGCGCTGGCGCCCTGGTGGAACCAGAACCCCCCACCGCCCGAAGTGCTCCTGCTGCGCGCCGTGCTGCGCCAGAACCGGCACGATTTCGACGGGGCCCTGGCCGATCTGCGAGAGGTGCTGGCGGTCGATCCCCGTAACGCCCGGGCCTGGCTCACCCAGGCGGTAATCCAGCAGGTGCGAGGGGAACCGGAGGCGGCGCTGCGCGGCTGTCTGGCATTGCGACGGCTGACCGGCCCGCTGCCCTACCACGCCTGTCTGAGCGGCGCGCTCGGCCGCAACGGACAGGCCGGTTTCGCCTACGAGACCCTGCGGCGCGCGTTGGAGAGTTCGCCCGGGACCGACGTCGCGGAACGACTGTGGGCCACGACCGTGCTGGCGGAACTCGCCGAACAGCGCGGCGATGTCCGGGCGGCGGAATCACACTTCCGGGCCGCGTTGGATCTCGGCCGGCGGGACGTTTATCTGCTCGGGGCCTACGCCGATTTTCTGCTCGACCGGAACCGGGCGGCCGAAGCGCGCGCGCTGCTCCGCAACGAACAGCGCGCCGACAGCCTGCTGCTGCGGCTGGCGCTGGCGGAACGGCGGCTGGACGATTCCGCCTGGCAAGGTCATGCGGAGGTGCTGGAGGCGCGGTTCGCCGCCGCCCGCCAGCGGGGCGATACCACCCACGTCGCCGCCGAGGCCCGGCTGCGGCTCGACCTGCGCGGGCAGCCGCGAGAGGCTCTGGAACTGGCGCGGCGCAACTGGGCGCAGGGACAGCGGGAACCCCAGGATGCCCGCCTGCTGCTGGAAGCGGCGCTGGCGGCCGGCCGGCTGGACGCGGCGCGCGAGGTGCTGGACTGGATCGCTCGCGTCAAGCTGGAGGACGACCGGCTGGCCGAGTTGAGCCGGCGGTTGCGGGAGACCGCGTCGTGAACGGTTGTCCACATCGAAAGCCTGACGCCGGCAATGCGGCCGGAGAACGGGCCCCCGGCATGGTTCGGGTCGGTCGCTGGTTTGTTCCGCTGGCGTTGCTGCTCACCCTGCTGGTGTTGCTGCTGGGACTGGCGCCGGCCGCCTTCGCCCACAAACCCAGCGACAGCTATTTAAGCCTGACGCCCCGCGCCGGTGGCTGGGAGGCCCGCTGGGACATCGCGCTGCGCGATCTCGAATACGCCATCGGCCTGGATGGCGACGGCGATGGCGCCATCACCTGGGGCGAACTGCGGGCGCGGGAACGCGCCGTGGTCGATTACGCCCTGGACTATCTGACGCTGCGCGCCGGCGCCGCGACCTGCTCCGCCCGGCCCGACGCCATGCGGGTGGTCCAGCACGGCGACGGCGCCTACGCGGTGCTCGCTTTCGCCCTGGACTGTCCGGCCGGCGCGCAAGTGCTGGACTACCGGCTGTTCTTCGCTCTCGATCCCTCTCACCGGGGCTTGTTGCGGGTGGATGCGCCAACCGGCACGGAAACCGCCGTGCTGTCGCCGGATCGGCCGCGACATCCGTTGAACGCCGCGCCCGTCGGCGGCTGGCGGATCTTCGCGAGCTACTGGGAGGAAGGGGTGTGGCACATCTGGATCGGGTTCGACCACATCCTGTTTCTGCTGGCGCTGCTGCTGCCGGCGGTGCTGTGGTGGGAGAACGGCCGCTGGCGGCCGGCGATGGCGCTGCGGACGGTGCTGCTGGAAACCGCCTGCATCGTGACCGCCTTCACCCTCGCCCACTCGCTGACGCTGACCCTGGCGGTGCTGGGCGTGGTGGATTTGCCGAGCCGGCTGGTGGAAACGGCGATCGCGTTGACCGTGGTGCTGGCGGCGTCCAACAACCTGTTCCCGCTGGTGACGACGCGGCGCTGGTCGCTGGCCTTCGCGCTCGGACTGATCCACGGCTTCGGCTTCGCCAGCGTGTTGCGGGAGTTGGGCCTCCCCGCGGATGCGCTGGCGCTGGCGCTGGCCGGCTTCAATCTGGGCGTCGAAACCGGGCAACTGGCCATCGTCGCGGTCGTGCTGCCGCTGGCTTTCGCCCTGCGGCAAACCTGGCTGTACCGGCGGCTGGCCCTGCCGGTGGGATCGGCCACCGTCGCCCTCCTTGCCTTGGTCTGGTGCCTGGAGCGGGGTTTGAACATCAACCTTTTTTCCAACCCAAGCTGAACTCATCCGAGGAAGATACCGTCATGTTCCCTGCCGTTCCTTCGCCCAAGGACATCGTGAGCCGTTGACGACGCTCCGGGAGCCGGCCCATGCGCGCGAGCAACGTATTGCCTTTCCGGCCGGTCGGGCAGCGTTGCCGCGCGCGGTCGGGCGGACTAGAATTCCGACGCAACATTATCGGGAGCAGGCAAAGCGCCGTGGATTTGGCCCGTCAATCGTTACCCCTTCAATCCGATCCGCTGGTCGACCTGCTGGCGGCCACCGCGCGCGGCGACCGCCAGGCGTTCGCGGAGTTGTACCGTCTTACTCGGAGTCGCCTGTATGCGATCGCGCTGGCGTTGTTGCGCCAGCAGGACGCGGCGGAGGACGTCTTGCAGGAAACCTATCTGGCCGTCTGGCGCACCGCCGGACAATACCAGCCCGGACGGGCGCCGGTTCTGGTCTGGCTCATGGCGATCGCTCGCCATCGGGCCATCGAATTGCTGCGCCAGAGGCGGCGACGGGCGGCGGAAATCAACGCCGAGCCTCTGGCCGATGAAGCCTTGCAGATACCCGATCCCCAGTCCCCGTTATCGGTCGACCACCTGGCTCATGCCATTCAGGAGTGTTTGCGGCGCCTGTCCGCCGATCAGTCCCAGGCGATCGGGCTGGCTTTCTTCCATGGCCTCAGCCACGAGGAACTGGCGGAGCGGTTGCAAACTCCGCTCGGCACGGTCAAAAGCTGGGTGAGACGGGGCTTGTTGCAACTCAAGGGGTGCCTGGAATCATGAACGCGAACGAAGCCGAAAGCCTGGCGGGCGATTACGTGCTCGGCGCGCTGAGCGGGCCGGAACTGGCCGAGTTCGAGGCGAATCTGGCCCGGAATCCGGAGTTGCAGCGGAAGGTTGCCGCCTGGGAACGGCGATTGACTCCACTGGCGGCCACCCTGCCGGAGGTGACGCCGCGCGCGTCGGTTTGGGATGCCATCGAAGCGGCCCTGGACGCGGCCGGTCCGCCCGCCACCGTGACCGTGCGCGAGCGGGAGGGCGAATGGCGGATGCTGGCGCCAGGTTTGGAAATCAAGCTGCTGCTGGTGGACCGGGAAGCTGGTTTCCAGTCGTTTTTGCTGCGGCTGGCGCCGGGCTGCCAACTTCCGGCTCACGATCACCACGCTCTGGAGGAATGTCTGTTACTGGATGGGGACATGCTGATCGGCGACCGTGCCTACAGTCAAGGCGACTATCACGCGGCGCTGCCCGGCTCGCGGCACGCGCCCATCTCCACCCGCAACGGCGGCGTGGTATTCCTCCGTGGCCAGTTGCGGCCGGAAATGCTGGCCTGAGCGTGGCTGCGGTTATGGTACGCCCTGCGTCTTCCCAGCCATGCCCAACACCTGTATCTGATCGCTCGGGATGTCGGTGTCGGGATCGGCCTGGAGACAGGTATTGGTATCTACGCTATCGCGGTGCTGGCTAGTCGTCGAGGCGCTGAAAGAGAAACAGGTGGATGACCGACCACGGTTACTAAACTTAGCAAAGAGGTCATTTAATGTGAATACAAATTATGTAACAGATTTAAGTTTGTGGGCGCATGAAACCGCTAACCTGATACGGGAAGGGCGTTGGCAAAATATCGATGTGGAACATTTGGTTGAGGAGTTGGAAGACTTGGGAAAGAGTGAAAAAAGAGGGATTGCAAGCCAGCTTGTTCGTCTTTTAATCCACCTTCTCAAATGGGAATATCAACCGCAAAGGCGTTCCGATAGCTGGCTGGACTCCATTACTGATTCCAGGTTGCAAATTGAACTGGCAATCATGGACAGTCCTAGCCTGAAAAACTACCCATTGCTGGAATTGGATCACGCTTATCAAAGAGCAAGATCAAACGCCGCCAAACAAACCCACTTGCCACTCTCAAAATTCCCTGAGACATGTCC
>JAVMKJ010000215.1:0-9836 GCA_031732855.1 Candidatus Competibacter sp. | reverse complement strand
GATTTTATTCTATCCGCACTAAAAAAGTAAAATATATTGGTAATTGGTATTACGACAGCGTCCTCGGCGCAACCCTCCATCTGACCCGGGATGTCCGAGAGGTCGCGCGGGCGTTTCGCCTGATGGTGTTTAATGTCCTGGCCCACAACAAGGACGACCATGCCCGCAACTTTTCTTTCATTCGCCACGAGGATGGCTGGCGGCTGGCTCCAGCCTACGATCTCACCTTCAGCGCCGGAATGCGCAACGAACACGCAACAGACATCGCCGGCAGCGGCAATCCCGGCTTGAAGCAAATCGAGCAGATCGCTCGACAAGCGGGCATCGAAAACTGGCGCGAGATCGTCGAGCAGGTCAGAACCGGTGCCTCGCAGTGGCGTTCCCTGGGCCGGGAATGGGACGTTGCCAGGACCCGGATCAGCGCCATCGGCAAGGCGCTGGCGGAGATCGACCACAGATTCGCGGCGTAGCCGGCCTGTCCGTACTCCCCGGCAAAGTGGGGCAGGATTAGAACAGCGCCAGCGCCTCCAGACACTGGCGGCGGTGGGCGTCGCCCTGGGCGGGCGAAATTTGCACGCCCGGCAGGCGCAAACCGTATTGGCGGCCATCGCCTTCGGCCTTGAGCACCCATTGACAAAGTTGCTCCAGGCGCGGTTCGACGTTGTCGATCCCCAGCAGCCGCCAGTCCAGCCACAGTTCCGGCCGGGCCTGATCGGTAAAGCGCTTGACCAGCCACCGATCGGTGCGGGTCGCGGCCTTCCAGGCGATCCGGCGCGGGGAATCGCCGGGCACGTAGGGACGGAATCCCGCGTAATCCTCGCTGCCCAACCCCTGCTCCCCCAGACCGCCGCCGGAACTGCTCGCCGCCGCCGCCGGCAAGGGACGCCGGCCCCGGGGTCGAGGATAAACCAGACAGCCCTGCTCGAATTCCACCCAGCTCCAGGCCTGCAACAGTCCGAGTGGAAAACGGGTCAGCACCCGGATGCGGCCCGGCCGCAGCCAGCCGCGCCGGCCGGCGGGTACGGCCAGAGTAACGGTCGCCGAACCCCGGGCGGGAACATCAGCGTACTGGGGAGGCTGGTCCCGCCATTGCAGCGCGATGCCGAAGCGCGGCGACCGATCGGGATTTTCCAGCCGGAAGATGAAGCGCGCGTCCTGGCCGGCGAACACCGGCTCGGCGCCACCGGGATGGATGACGAGTCCCAGCAGGTTGTCGTGCGCCCGCCACATGCTGTTCAGCGCCACCGCCGCCAGCAGGAAGGTGAAAGCGAATCCCATGCTGTTGCTGTAGTTGATCGACCACAGGAACAGCACGAACAGGAGAGCGGCGAAGGCGTAACCGTAGCGGGTCGGCAAAATATAGATGCGGCGGCGGGTGAGCGACACCGGCTCGCGAGCGGGCCGCTGGCCGCGCGTTACCCAGGCTTCGAACCGCTGTCGCAGCGCCTTGAACATCATCCGTTATGGGACGCCCTGCGCGAAATGACCCTTCAAGCCGGCAGGGCCACGGCGTCGAGCAACTGCCCGACCAGATCGGCGGACGACAGCTCCAGATGGTCCTCGCCCGGATGCAGGCGATGGCCCACCACCGCCGGCAGCACCGCCTGCACGTCCTCGGGCAGCACGTGGCCGCGACGGTGCAGCAGCGCCCAGGCCCGCGACGCCCGCAGCAGAGCGAGCCCGGCCCGCGGCGACAACCCGCCGCGGAAGCGGTTGGATTCACGGGAAAACGCCAGCAGCGCCTGAAGGTAATCCAGCAACGGCGGGGCGACGTGAACGCCGGCCACCCGCCCCTGGGCTTCGTGCAGTTGTGCTGGCGTCAAACATGCCGGCAGCCGCGCCAGCACTTCGCGGCGGTCCTCGCCTTCCAGCAGCAGCCGTTCGGCCTGGGCGTCGGGATAGCCGAGTTCGATTCGCATCAGAAAGCGGTCGAGCTGTGATTCCGGCAGGGGAAAGGTGCCGATCTGATAGGCCGGATTCTGGGTGGCGATCACGAAGAACGGCTCCGGCAGTTTCCGGGTCTCGCCCTCGATGGTGACCTGCCCCTCCTCCATCGCCTCCAGCAGGGCGCTCTGAGTCTTGGGAGTGGCGCGGTTGATCTCGTCGGCCAGAATCAGTTGAGCGAAGATCGGGCCGGGATGGAACACGAAGGTCTCGCGCTGGCGTTCGTAAATGGCCGCGCCGAGAATGTCCGCCGGCAGCAGATCGCTGGTGAACTGGATGCGCTGGTATTGCAGGCCCAGGCAGCGGGCCAGCGCGTGGGCCAGGGTGGTCTTGCCCATGCCCGGCAGATCCTCGATCAGCAGATGACCGCGCGCCAGCAGGCAGCTCAAGGCCAGGCGGATGGCCCGCTCCTTGCCGAGAATGGTCGAGCCGACCTGCCGGATCGCCAGTTCCAGCCGGTCTTCCAGCACGGTCGCCACGTCAGTCCTGCCGGCGCAGGTCGCGCTTGAATCGCTTGAAATTCTCCACGTAGCGGCCGGCCGACAGCCGCAGCCCTTCGATCTCCTGCTCGGTGAGGGTTCGCACGATCTTGCCCGGCGAGCCCATCACCAGCGAGCCGTCCGGAATGACCTTGCCCTCGGGGATCAGGCTGTTGGCGCCGATCAGGCAGTTCTTGCCGATCACGGCCCGGTTCATGATCAGGCTCTTGATACCGATCAAGCTGTTGTCGCCCACGATGCAACCGTGCAGCATGGCCAGATGGCCGACGGTGACGTCGCGGCCGATGGTCAGCAGGATGCCGGGATCGGTGTGAAGGATGGCGCCATCCTGAACGTTGGAGTTCTCGCCGATGGTGATCACGTCGTTGTCGCCGCGCGCCACGACGTTGAACCAGATGCTGGCATTCTGCTCGAGCACCACCGATCCGATGACGGTGGCGTTGTCGGCGATGAACCAGTCATCGCCATGGAATTCGACTCTGCGGTCGCCGAGGGAATAAATCACCGGGTTCTCCTTTGCGGGGGTCTCGGAAAAACCGGCTCAGTATAAACGAGCGGCCGGTGACAGAAGGGGGGAAAAGCGGTGGGGTATGGAGAAATCCCCCCTACCCCCCCTTTTCAAAGGGGGGGCAAAGCCGGGGGGATTTAGGATCGCCTAATGACGGCGGGCTTACTTGGTCTTGGCTTCCAGCGTCGCAACCGGCGTATTGTCGTAGACGCCGGCGGCGACCTGGTAGTTGCCGGCGGCAAGGACGTAGGCCACCTTGCGATGATTGCCCTCGGCGCCGGGCTTGGTCCACATGTACTCGACCCAGCCACCTTTGGCCATCTTGGCGGCATTGCACAGAGCAGTGCCGAATTCCTTGTCGGTGGCCTTGTCCTTGAAGTCGGTCAGCTTCATGCCCCTGACCTTCTCGTTCGGGTGGGCCTTCATCACGCCGTTAGTGCAGTCAAGCACGAACACGTAGGTGTCCTTCCAGGCCCACTTGCCGTCCTTCTTGTCGAATTCGGTCAGGACCACGTCGCCCTTGGCCTTGACCTCGGCGGCGGCTTCCTTGGTCTTGACGACCACCTCGTCGGCGGTCGCGGCGTCGGCGGCCCATGCGCCGGCGGACAGCCCCATCGCGCAGAAGGCGGCCACGCCCATCAGCAACTTCTTGCTCATTCTGAACCTCCTTTGGGTTTCATTGTTTCGGCTTAGTTACACCGCCACGGGGGAACGGTGTCCATAAACTCTAGATGCTGAATCCAGGCAAGGCAAGGCGCGGTACGAAAAAGTCCTGAATTTCTCACACCTCCGCCAGATTGCCCTTTTCCTCCAGCCAGCTCTTGCGATCCCCGGCCCGTTTTTTCGCCAGCAGCATGTCCATCAGCGCCAGGGTGTCGTCGCCGGCATCGAGCGTCAATTGCACCAGGCGGCGAGTGGCCGGGTCCATGGTGGTCTCCCGCAATTGCAGCGGGTTCATCTCGCCCAGACCCTTGAAGCGGGTGACGTTGACCTTGCCCTTTTTCTTCTCGGCGGCGATGCGGTCGAGAATGCCCTGTTTCTCCGCCTCGTCCAGCGCGTAGAACACCTCCTTGCCGACATCGATCCGGAACAGCGGCGGCATGGCGACGTGGACGTGGCCCGCCTCCACCAGCGGACGGAAATGGCGCACGAACAGCGCGCACAGCAGCGTCGCAATATGGAGCCCGTCGGAATCGGCGTCGGCGAGAATGCAGATCTTGCCGTAGCGCAGCCCGTTCAATTCGCTGGAACCGGGATCGACCCCGATCGCCACGGCGATGTCGTGCACCTCCTGCGAGGCCATCACCTCGGCGGAATCCACTTCCCAGGTATTCAGAATCTTGCCGCGCAACGGCATCACCGCCTGGAACTCGCGGTTGCGAGCCTGTTTGGCGGAACCACCGGCGGAATCACCCTCCACCAGGAACAACTCGGCGCGGGCCAGATCCTGCGCGGCGCAATCGGTCAGCTTGCCGGGCAGCGCCGGCCCGCTGGTCACCTGCTTGCGCACCACCTTGCGACTGGCCCGCAATCGCTTTTGCGCGTTCGCCAGCGCCAGTTGGGCGATGCGCTCGCCGGTTTCGGAATGCTGGTTCAACCAGAGGCTCAGGGTGTCCTTGACCACCCCGGCCACGAACACCGCGCACTCGCGCGAGGACAGCCGTTCCTTGGTCTGGCCGGAGAACTGCGGGTCCTGCATTTTGACCGACAGCACGTAGCAGCAGCCTTCCCAGACATCTTCCGGCGCGATCCGCAGCCCGCGCGGCACCAGGTTGCGGAACTCGCAGAACTCGCGCACCGCGTCGGTCAGCCCGCCGCGCAGGCCGTTGACGTGGGTGCCGCCCTGCGGGGTGGGAATCAGATTGACGTAGCTTTCCGCCACCGGCTCGCCGCCGTCAGGCAACCAGGCCAAAGCCCAGTCGGCGGCCTCGCGCTCGCCGCTGACATGGCCGACGAACGGCGGATCGGGCAACAGCGCCACCCGGCCCAGCGCTTCCCGGAGGTAGTCGGTGAAACCGTCCTCGTAATGCCAGACGACGGTCTCGCCGCCGGCCTCGTCGGTGAAAACCACCTTCAAGCCCGGGCACAGCACCGCCTTGGCCCGCAGCACGTGCTGGAGCCGCGGCACCGAGAACTTGGGCGAATCGAAATACCGCGGGTCCGGCCAGAAACGCACGGTGGTGCCGGTAATCCGGCGCGATACCGCGCCGACCTCCTCCAGATCGGACACCTTGTCGCCGCCGGCGAAGGCCATGTTGTATTCCTTGCCGTTGCGCTTGACCCAGACTTCCAGATGGCTGGACAGGGCGTTCACCACCGACACGCCGACCCCGTGCAGGCCGCCGGAGAAGCGATAGTTGCGATCGGAGAACTTACCGCCGGCATGCAAGCGGGTCAGGATCAACTCGACGCCCGGAATCCCCTCCTCGGGATGAACGTCCACCGGCATCCCGCGCCCATCGTCCTCGACCGACAGCGAACCGTCGGCGTGCAGGATGACCGTCACCATGCTCGCATGGCCGGCGATGGCCTCATCGACGCTGTTGTCGATCACTTCCTGCGCCAGGTGGTTGGGCCGGGTGGTGTCCGTATACATGCCTGGTCGCTTGCGCACCGGGTCCAGGCCGCTGAGAACTTCAATGGCGGAGGCGTCGTAGCTGGCGTTCATGCGGGAAGCTTCAAGTTTTAGTTTATTAAAGCAAAAACGGCGGCCCGAAGGCCGCCGCTGAGCAATGCCAACGAAATTCGAAATCAGCCGCTGGCCCGCTGCTCCAAAATCTCGACGGCGGGCAACACCTTGCCTTCCAGGAATTCCAGGAACGCGCCGCCGGCGGTGGAGATGTAGGACACCTTGTCGTAGATATTGTATTTCTGAATCGCGGCGATGGTATCGCCGCCGCCGGCCAGGGTAAACGCCTTGGTGTTGGCGATCGCCATGGCGACGGTCTTGGTGCCCTCGCCGAACTGATCGAATTCGAACACGCCGACCGGGCCGTTCCACACCACGGTGCCGGCCTTCATGATGATGTCGGCCAGTTCCTGGGCGCTCTTCGGGCCGATATCGAAGATCATGTCGTCGTCGGCCACCGCGCCGGCGTCCTTTTGCACCGCCGGTTCCGCCGCGTCAAATTTCTTGCCGCAGACCACGTCGACCGCGATCGGAATATGCGCGCCGCGCTTGTTCATCTTTTCGATCAGCCCCTGGGCGGTGGGCACCAGATCATGTTCGGACAACGACTTGCCGACGTTCTTGCCGACCGCTTCGAGGAAGGTATTGGCGATGCCGCCGCCGACCACCAGTTGATCGACTTTCTCCGACAGGCTTTCCAGCACGGTCAGCTTGGTCGAGACCTTGGAGCCGCCGACGATGGCGACCAGCGGCCGGGCCGGCTTGGCCAGCGCCTTGGTCAGCGCGTCGAGTTCCTCGGTCAGCAGGATGCCGGCGCAGGCCACCGGCGCGAATTTGGCGATGCCGTGGGTGGAGGCCTCGGCGCGATGGGCGGTGCCGAAGGCGTCCATGACGAAGATGTCGCACAGCGCGGCGTACTTCTTGGCGGTTTCCTCGTTGTTCTTCTTTTCACCCTTGTTGGTGCGGCAGTTTTCCAGCAGCACCACCTCGCCGTCGGCGACTTCGAAGCCACCGTTGACCCAGTCGCGGATCACCCGCACCGGTTTGCCCAGCTTGGCCGACATGACCTCGGCCACCGGATTGAGCGAGTCTTCCTCCTTGAACTCGCCTTCGGTCGGACGTCCCAAGTGAGAAGTCACCATCACCTTGGCCCCGGCCTTCATCGCGTGCTCGATGGTGGGCATCGAGGCGGTGATGCGGGCGTCGGACGTCACTTTGCCATTCTTGACGGGCACGTTCAGGTCGGCGCGGATGAACACCCGCTTGCCGGCGAGATCCAGATCGGTCATGCGCTTGAAATTCATGCTTATTTACCCTCCAAGCAAAACCCCCGTCCGTCTTGGCGCGGGGCCAGGGCGGCGGGGGCAAGTGATTAACTCAGTAAGGAACCGCCACGGCGTGGCGACCGCTTACTTGGCCATAACGCGGACCATCTCCAGAACCTTGCAGGAGTAGCCCCACTCGTTGTCGTACCAGGCCACGACCTTGACGAAGGTGTCGTCCAGGGCGATGCCGGCGTCGGCGTCGAACGTGGAAGTGCAACTCTCGCCGCGGAAGTCGGTGGCGACCACTTTATCCTCGGTATAGCCCAGCACGCCCTTCATCGCGCCTTCGGAGGCGGCCTTCATGGCGGCGCAGATGTCCTTGTAGGACGCGGGCTTGTTCAGCTCGACGGTCAGGTCGACGACGGACACGTCGGAGGTGGGAACGCGGAAGGCCATGCCGGTGAGCTTCTTGTTCAGCTCGGGGATGACCACGCCCACCGCCTTGGCGGCGCCGGTCGAGGACGGAATGATGTTTTCCAGGATGCCGCGGCCGCCGCGCCAGTCCTTGTTGGACGGGCCGTCGACGGTCTTCTGGGTGGCGGTGGCGGCGTGGACGGTGGTCATCAGGCCGCGCTTGATGCCCCAGGTGTCGTTCAGCACCTTGGCGACGGGAGCGAGGCAGTTGGTGGTGCAGGACGCGTTGGAGATGATGGTCTGGCCGGCGTAGGTCTTGTCGTTCACGCCGTACACGAACATCGGGGTGTCGTCCTTGCTGGGCGCGCTCTGAATGACCTTCTTCGCGCCGGCATTGATATGCTTCTGGCAGGTTTCCTTGGTCAGGAACAGGCCGGTGGATTCGACGACGATGTCGGCGCCCACTTCGTTCCACTTCAGTTCGGCGGGATCCTTGACGGCGGTCAGACGAATCTTTTTGCCGTTGACGACCAGGGTGTTGCCGTCGACCGCGACGTCGCCCTTGAAGCGACCGTGCACGGAGTCATACATCAGCATGTAGGCCAGATAGTCGGGCTCGAGCAGGTCGTTGATGCCGACGATTTCGATGTCCGGAAAGTTTTTCACCGCGGCGCGAAACACCATCCGGCCGATGCGGCCAAACCCATTGATGCCAACCTTTATAGCCATGTTTTCCTCCATTCAGTGTGGTTTCGGAAGGGAAGGCAGATGCGAACACCTGCCCAATTGCAAGCTAAATTATAGACTTTATCCGCGACAAATCCGTGAAGATATTCGCAAAGCCTAGAACAGCGCCGCCACGGTGGCGGCAACTCGCTCGGCGGTGAAGCCGAAATGCTGGAAGATGATTTCCGGCGGACCCGACACGCCGAAGCAGTCGATACCGATCACCACGCCCCGCGGACCGGCATATTTGTACCATGGCGCGGTCACGCCAGCCTCGACCACCACCCGCCGGGTCACGGCCGCCGGCAACACCGATTCGCGGTAGTCGGCGTCCTGGGCGTCGAACACGTCCACCGAGGGCATCGACACCACCCGCACCCGCCGACCCTGTTCGTTCAATTGCCGGGCGGCGGCCACCGCCAGTTGCACCTCGGAACCGGTGGCGATGATGATCGCTTCCGGGTCGTTCCCGCAGTCGAGCAGCACGTAGCCGCCCCGGGCGATGGCGCGCACCTGCTCGGGCGTCCGATCCTGGTGCGGCAATTTCTGGCGGGTGAAAATCAGGCAGGTCGGGCCGTTGATCCGCTCCAGCGCCGCTTTCCAGGCTACCGCCGTTTCGGTGGTGTCGCAGGTCCGCCAGACGGACAATTCGGGAATGATCCGCAGGCCGGCGACGTGCTCCACCGGCTGGTGGGTCGGGCCGTCGCCGCCGACGCCGATGGAGTCGTGGGTCAAAACGAACACGCAGCGCAGCTTCATCAGCGCGGACATGCGGATGGCGCTGCGGCAATAATCGGCGAACATCAGGAAGGTACCGCCGAAAGGAACATAGCCGCCATGCAGGGCCAGCCCGTTCATGATGGCGTTCATCGCGAACTCGCGGGCGCCGTAATAAATCAGGTTGCCGTCGGGATTTTCGAAATCGACCGGCCGGCAGCCGACCCAGGGAATGCCGGTGGATTCGGTCAGATCCGCCGAACCGCCGACCAGGCTGGGGAAATAGGGGCCATAAGTTTCCAACGCGCGCTGAGAGGCGGCCCGGGTGGCGAGATCCTCGTGCCGCTCCTGCATGGCCTGGATGAAATTCCAGGCCAGTTCCTCCCAGTCGGGAGGAAAGCCGCAGGCCAGTCGCCGCTGAAATTCCGCCGCCGGCCCCGGATATTCCGCCCGATAGCGGGCGAACAGCGCGTCCCATTCGGCTTCCCACGCCGCGCCCTTGGCGCGGGCGTCGTAGGCGCGATAGTACTCGGGCGGAACGACGAAAGGCTCGTGCCGCCAACCGATGTTCTGGCGGGTCGCGGCAACCTCGGCGGCGCCGAGGGGGGCGCCGTGCGACTTCTCGCTGCCGCCTTTGTTCGGCGAACCCCGGGCGATGGTGGTCTTGCAGCAAATCAGGGTCGGGCTTTGAGAGTAGGCCCGCGCCTGGGCGATGGCCTCGTGGATGGCGGCGGGATCGTGGCCGTCCACGTTCGGAATAACCTGCCAGCCACAGGACTGGAAACGCTGGACCATGTCCTCGCTGAACCAGCCCCGCACTTTCCCGTCGATCGAAATGCCGTTGTCGTCGTACAGGCAGATCAGCTTGCCCAGCCCCCACAGCCCGGCCAGGGAACAGGCTTCGTAGGAAATTCCCTCCATCAGGCAGCCGTCGCCCAGGATGACGTAGGTGTAATGATCGACGATGGGAAACCGGGGACGGTTGAAGCGGGTCGCCAGCGCCCGCTCGGCCAGCGCCATGCCGACGCCGTTTGCCAAGCCCTGTCCCAGCGGGCCGGTGGTGGTTTCGACGCCCGGGGTGAGGCCGTATTCGGGATGGCCCGGCGTCCGCGAGCCCAACTGGCGGAAGTTGC
>JAVMKJ010000214.1:0-50313 GCA_031732855.1 Candidatus Competibacter sp. | reverse complement strand
CGTAGGCAACATCTACGGGCGGAACCAGCAACAAAAGCAGTATCGCAACTACTAAGAGGCGTTTTTGTACAGCCTCTGGTGAGCTAAGTCGTTGAAAAAAAGCCCTCACCCCCAACCCCTCTCCCGGAGGGAGAGGGGAGTTTTTGTACAGGTTCTAAATCGGGCGACCGCCCAGTCGACGAAAAGCTTCTCCCGCCGGGAAATCGCCGGCGGGAGGGGGTTCTTCAAGGCGGTCCCGCATCGAGATCGCGGCGCAGTTCGGCGGCCGCGTCGCGCAGCACCCCGAACACTTGTTTCACCCCAGCGCAGTCGTAATCCCGGCGCGGCCATTTGAAATAGCCGCCACAATGCTTGAGAAACTCGCAGTTGCGGCATTCCTCGGCGGTCGCCAGCACCTGCTCGATCCAAATCTCCAGACCGGCGTCGGGCGCCAGCGCAACCTCGACGCCCGTCAATCGCCCGGACAGCGACTCCACGCCATCGTCGGCGACATAACGGAGGCCGTCGGGATGCTCATCCAGAACCACCCAGAGCGGAACCGGTTCGTCGTGATAAAACCCCAGCAGCGAACCGTGAAAATACTCGATCGGCTGGGCGACCGTCGGCTGGCGCAGATAGAATTCCAGCACCGCCGACAGTTCCTCGATCAGCGCCGGCTCGGGCTGCCCGACTTCCAGCCGCACCGCGAAATCCAGCGAAACCGCCACCTTGACCGCTTTCGCAAAACCCGGTTGCACGGGGACGACCACCCGCGCCGGATGGTTGTCGAGCAGGTTGGTATGGCGATACAGCAGCGGAAATTCGGCGGCATCGCCCATGACCAGTTCGACCGGCAGCCCTAGTGCCCAGGCGTTCAGCGCCTCCGTATCGGTATCAAGAGCCAGGATCTGCACGGCGGCCACGCGCGCGGGGTCTTCTTCCCCCAGAGCGGCGGGGAGTATCGTCGGCTCGGGGGTACGGACGATCAGCCGTCCATGCCGATAAACCGATAGAAGGTGAGGGGGAATGTTGTAGAGGAGTTCGTTCATCGAGGTCATCACTTTCCCGGGCGATCCGCCCGAGCCGAATGGTTACCGTGCAGAAAATCAGGGCCACGGAAAAACGCGGAGAAATCCGCGGGGAGGCTCTTTGCATCCGATCGGCGCCGGTTCAACGGTTCACCCAACCACCGCCCCAGCCCGGCCGATTGTACCAGCCCGGCCCGTAGGCTCGATTGTACCAGCCCGGCCGATTGTACCAGCCCGGCCCGTAGGCTCGATTGTACCAGCCGCGGTTGTACCAGCCCGGCCGGTTGTACCAGCCCCAGGGTCTACCCCAACCCCAACCCCAGCCGCCACCCCCGAAATTCACCCAACTGCCATTGCCGCCGCCACGGTTGGCCCAACCCCAAGCTTTGGCATCCCGATGGGGGGCCAACATACCACCCAGCACAACACCGCCGACAACGGCTTTCGACCACTTGCCCAGGCTCACCAGAAAATTGCGGCGCTCGCCTTGCTCCGGTTTCCCGGTTAACGCATCGCTCAACGATTCGTGCTTTCGATCGCTCATGACAACCTCCGCCTTTTCGGCGTCGCTTCAGAAAAATCGGTCCCACGCGCGGTTTGCGTCAGTTCTCCTCGCCGATGGTCTCCTCGTCCGAACTGCCGCTGGACACATGCACGACGCGGAAATACCACTTGCCATCCAGCTTCTCCAGCACGGCGGTAAGGTTGATCCCATAATCCCTTTTTTGATTCTTCAGAAAATCCGTGATCCGGCACATGCTCGCTATCCAGGAGAAGTCGCCCCTGATTTCCTGCATCGTCCACGTACAACGTGTTTCCTGCGTGCCGGGATCGAAGAATTTGAAAAGTTCCTGGTACTGTCCCTGGATTTCTTTCTTGCCTACCCAGCGCTCGCCCTCGCCGGTTCCCAGCCATACGATGGGCTCGCTGGGCGCGTAAGCCGCCATGACCCCGGCCAGATCATGTTCGTTGATCGCTCGATCGAGTCTGGCGAAGACTTCCCTGATCTCGGCCAGCGCTTTCTGATCACCTTCCGACTGCGCCGAACCGGACGCGGTCCAGGTCGCCAACACCAGAGGCAAAACCAGCAATAATTGATGACGCATGATCTGACTCTCCCCTTCTCGCCTTAACGTTACTTTGAAAAATCTGGCATACACTCTCTGAAATTTTGCTGAATGCCATACCCTAACCTACCGTGGTTATTCCCCATGAGCGCTCAACGATCACTCCTCCCTCTGTCCTTCCTGACGATCATCCTGCTGTTGATGGGAATCGTTCCGCATCCATCCACCATCCCCACCGCGGAAGCCGCCCAGGAACGGCCTCGCATCGGCCTGGTGCTGGGCGGCGGCGGGGCGCGCGGCATCGCCCACGTCGGCGTACTCCAGATGTTGCAGGAACTACACGTTCCGGTCGACTGCGTCGCCGGCACCAGCATGGGCTCGATCGTCGGCGGCTTGTACGCGGCCGGAATGACCCCCGAGCAAATGACCGAAACGGTGCAGAACATCGACTGGCCGGCGGCGTTCACCGACGGGCCACCGCGGGCCGATCTACCCTTCCGCACCAAGCAGGAACAGCGCGTTCTGCTGACCAACAACGGAGTCGGCATCAAGGACGGTCGCGTGCAGCTTCCCCAAGGATTGTTGCAAGGGCAGAACCTGCTCCTGCTGTTGCAGGAACTGTCGCTGCCGGCCGCCCAGATCCGCGACTTCGACAAGCTGAAGATACCCTATCGGGCGGTGGCGACCGACCTGGCCACCGGCACGCCGGTGGTGCTCAGGTCCGGCGAGCTGGCCATGGCTATGCGCGCCAGCATGTCCATCCCCAGCGCCCTGGTGCCGGTCAAACTGGACGGCAAGCTGCTGGTGGACGGCGGCGTGTCGGACAATATCCCCGTGGATGTGGCGCGGGAACTCTGCCGCCCGGATGTGATCATCGCCGTGGATGTGGGCTCGCCGCTGGCTCCCGCCAGCGAACTGACCTCGGTGCTCTCCATCACCGGGCAGCTCACCACCATCCTGACCGTGCGCAACGCTCAGCAACAGATCAAGACGCTGGGGCGCCGGGACATCCTGATCACCCCGGATCTGGGGGATATTTCGAGTATCGCCTTCGACCGCTCCCGGGAAGCGGTCACCATCGGCTACGCCGCGGCCAATGACAAGCGCGCCGAACTGAGCCGGTTATCGCTATCTTCGTCCGCCTATCAAGCGCATCTGGCCGCGCGGCCCGATCTGCCCGAAAACCATCACCCCGTCATCGACTTCATCCGGATCAAGAACAATACCCGCCTGTCCGACCAGGTCATCGAAAAGCAACTGAACGTCAAGCCGGGCGAACCGCTCGATCCCGAGAAGCTCAATCGCAATCTCAACATTATCTATGGCATGGGTGATTTCCAGCAGGTCACCTACTCGCTGGTCGAGGAGGAGGGCAAAACCGGGCTGGTGGTCGAGGCCACGCAGCAGCATATTGGCACCAACACCCTCAATTTCGGACTTTTTCTCGGCGCCAACATGAAGGGAGATTCCCTGTTCGACCTCAGCGTCGCCTACACCATGTCCCAGCTCAACTCCCTCGGTGGACAATGGCGCACCTTTGTCCAGATCGGCGGCAATGTCAAACTGGAAACCGATTTCTACCAGCCGCTCGACGCAGCCCAGGAATACTTCATCAACCCCTACTTCAGCTACCAACAGTACAACCTGGATTTGCTCGACGATTCCAATGAGGACAACGCCAGCTTCCGAATCTATCGAGCCAACATCGGCATGGAAGTGGGGCGCAATCTGGAGCACTGGGGCCGGCTGTCGTTGGGTTTGCGGTATGGTCCTGGCAAGAACGATCTCCGCTTTGGCCAAATCTCCACGAACGCGAACACCATCAACGAAGGCAGCTTCGACGATGGTGGTTATTCGATCCGCTGGGCGGCGGATACCCTGGATAACCTCAATTTTCCAACCTCGGGCTTCCACGGCAATCTGACTTTCTATGACTCCCTGACCGCGCTGGGCGCCAGCAATGATTTCAGCACCCTCAGCCTGAACGCCGCCAAACCTTACACCTGGGGCAAGCAGACGCTCATCCCGCGCGTGATTCTGTCCGGCAGGCTGTCGGGAGATCTGGGCGTTCAGGATCTGTTCCTGCTGGGGGGATTCCTGAACCTGTCGGGTTACCAGGTGGGCCAGATCTCGGGGCAGTACGCCGCCCTTGGCGAACTGATCTACATGTATCGACTCGATGACGCCTCGGCGGCATTTACCATCCCCCTATACGCCGGCGGCTCGCTGGAAGTCGGTGGAGCCTGGAACGAGCTCGACGACATCACTCTCGATTCGCTGATTCCGGCAGGCAGCCTGTTCCTGGGCGCGGATACGCCGCTGGGACCACTTTTTCTGGCCGGCGGCGTGGCCAAGGGCGATGCCTCGCTGTATCTGATGTTGGGCAGGCTGTTCTAAGAGGCGTTTTTGTACAGCCTCTGGTGAGCTAAGTCGTTGAAAAAAACGCCCTCACCCCCAACCCCTCTCCCGGAGGGAGAGGGGAGTTTTTGTACAGGTTCTAAGTCGGGAACCGTCCGATGAACTCCAACGACGGCAATCTGTTCGCCGGGATCCCGGCTGCCCTGTCGGCCGAGCGGTTCGACCCACTGCTGCGGACCAGGGTCTGCCGGCTGGAGCGTATCATTTCCATCGGCCACGCCGCTCCGCCCGGTGAATGGTACGACCAGGACTGGGACGAATGGGTGGTCCTGCTGCAAGGCCAAGCTGGCCTGCGCTTCGCTGGAGAGGACGCGGCGCGCACCCTGACACCGGGCGATTACCTCTGGATTCCGGCCCATCGCCGGCACCGGGTGGAATGGACCAGCGAAAATCCGCCGGCGATCTGGCTCGCGCTGCATCTCGAAGGCGACGACAACGCCTGATGATTCAGCCTGGTTTCAGCTTGTCCTTGCAAAATGCCGCTGTTGTGCCATGATTTTACAGTGGATTTTCAATCGAAATCAGGGGGTGGGAAAACCGATGAATAAACTACTTGGAATCAGTCTGGCGGGTGGCTTGCTCGGCGTGGGTTTCCTGACGATGGCCAGCGCCGCCGATCCGAAACCGCAAGATGTGGTCGAGTATCGGAAATCCGTTTACACGATTATCGGATGGAACTTCGCGCCCATTGGGGCGATGATGAAAGGTGAAGTCCCATTCAACGCCGCCGCCGTCGCCCGTCATGCCCAGTACGTCGAAATGATGAGCAAGGCGGCTACCGAGGGTTTTTCGAAAGGCTCCGGGCCGGATGCGGTGAAGGATACCGAGGCCAAACCGGAAATCTGGACGAACTGGAGCAAGTTCGAAACCAAAATGAATGATTTCCAGCAGGAAGCCGCCAAGCTCGCCGAAGTCGCCAAGACGGGCGACGAGAAAGCCATCAAGGCGCAGTTTGGCAAGACCGCCGAAACCTGTAAGGCTTGCCATAAGGAATTCCGCAAGGATTGATCGGCGCTACAGTCTTCGTTGACTCGAAAGGCCATGCCGGAGCATGGCCTTTTTCGTTGCAAGACAAGCGCTCAGCGCACCAGCAACCAGACGGCGATTCCCACCGCCGCCAGCGCCGCCAGTCCCCGCCACGGGTTGACGAGCCGTGGCGCCCGGCCAACCAAACCCGGCGGCAGGCGCCTGCGACCGCTCAGCATCGGGTGGATGAGGTTTTCACGTTTCACCAGCAGATAGAACAGCACCGCCGAGAGGTGGACGGCGATCACCAGCAGCAGCAGGTTGAAGTTGAGCTTGTGGATCGAAGTCAGCCAGTCGCTGGTATCCTTCGACACCCACGCGTACAGCGGCCCCTCGATCAGAATGTCGTCGTTGGCGAACAGTCCGGTGCCGGCCTGAACCAGCAGTAGAACCAGCATCGCCAAGATGGACCAGGCGCCCAGCGGATTGTGACCAAGATAATGCGGCGTCTCGCCGCGCAGCAGCGCCCTGACATATTCCAGCGCCGCGCCGGGTCCCCGTATGAAATCGCCAAAGCGGGCGGTCTCACTGCCCACAAATCCCCAGATCAGGCGAAACAGCACCAGCGCCAGCACCGCGTAACCGCCCCAGACGTGCCAGTCCATGGTGCTGCTTTCCTCGGCGGTCAGCCACTGCGCGATCATGAGCGCCACCAGCGTCCAGTGAAACAGGCGGGTCGGCAGATCCCAAACCACAACGGTTTGCAGGGTTTCCGGCTTGTCGGACATGAACGAATCCTCGCTGCGATGAGAAGAGTCACAAACAGAACTTATCGTTTCCACCGGGTCCAAAATGATAACGATTCACAGCTTGCTTGACCTGGAATCAAGGCTTGAGTTAATTTGAACCCTATCATGAATGCGCCATCCCGTGAACGGTTCGAACTGCGACTGAGTCGCCCGGCCTCCTGAACGGAGCGCCGGGGCTTGTTGTTGCCGTTCATCGTCCGAACCGTTTCCGAGGATTGCCCGAATGCCTGTTCCTAACCGCTCTCGCTGTTCCCCTCCCCGTATTGCCGGGGAAATTTACCGCCCTGTTTTCGCGCGCGCCCTCTCCCTCCACCTGCTGCGACTAAGCCGCGGTCGTCGGGCCTAGCGGTGGCCTGGCGGCCGTATCCGCGCCGCGTTCGTACCTGAATCCCCGCATACCATCGAGAGAGGAATTTCCCATGCGCGTTGACACGACCCGTAAATATCGCCCCTTCCCGCCCGTCCGGTTGCCCGATCGGCAGTGGCCGTCGCGGGTCATCACCCAAGCGCCGCGCTGGTGCAGCTCCGACCTGCGCGACGGCAACCAGGCCCTGATCGAGCCGATGGACGGCGAACGCAAGCGCCGTTACTTCGATCTCCTGGTGCGCATGGGCTTCAAGGAGATCGAAGTCGCCTTCCCATCGGCCTCGCAAACCGATTTCGACTTCGTGCGCGGCCTGATCGAGGGAGGCCGGGTACCGGACGACGTCGCCATCCAAACCCTCACCCAGTCGCGCGAGGACTTGATCCGCCGCACCTTCGCCAGCCTGAAAGGGGCAAAGCGCGCCATCCCGCACCTTTACAACGCCACCGCGCCGATTTTCCGCGAGGTGGTGTTCGGTCTCGACCGCCCCGGTCTGATCGAACTGGCCCGTTATGGAGCAAGGTTGTTCGCGGAATGCGCCGCCGACCAACCGGACACCGAATGGACTTTCGAGTATTCGCCGGAAACCTTTTGCTTCACCGAACTCGACTTCGCGCTGGAGGTTTGCGAGGCGGTGCTGGATATCTGGCAGCCCACCCCGGAACGCAAGGCCATCCTCAATCTGCCGGCGACCGTCGAGGTGGCGACGCCCAACGTCTACGCCGATCAGATCGAGTGGTTCTGCCGCCACCTTTCGCGCCGCGACGCCGTCGTCATCAGCGTGCATCCGCACAACGATCGGGGCACCGCCGTCGCCGCCGCCGAACTGGCGCTGATGGCGGGCGCCGACCGGGTCGAGGGCTGTCTGTTCGGCAACGGCGAGCGTACCGGCAACGTCGATCTGGTGACGCTGGCCTTGAATCTGTACAGCCAAGGCGTCGATCCGGGTTTGGATTTCTCGGTAATGGACGAGATCGTCCGCACCGCCGAGTACTGCAATCAGATCCCGGTGCATCCTCGCCATCCCTACGCCGGCGATCTGGTCTTCACCGCTTTTTCCGGTTCGCACCAGGACGCCATCAAGAAGGGTTTCGCGGCCCAGGAACGGCGTTGGGCGGCCGGCGACGATCGTTGGGAGATGCCCTACCTGCCCATCGATCCGACCGACTTGGGCCGGAGCTACGAAGCGGTGATCCGGGTCAACAGCCAGTCCGGCAAGGGTGGCATTTCCTACTTGCTGGAGAAGGATCACGGCCTGCGGTTGCCGCGCCGCTTGCAGGTCGAGTTCAGCCGGCGGGTGCAGGCCATCGCCGATGCCACCGGCAAGGAACTGACCTCGGCCGATATCTGGGCGGCGTTCGAGGCGGAATATCTCCAGCCGGCCGAACCGTTCCGCTTCGTCGAACACCGCACCATTCCCGACAGCCATTCCAGCGGAGTGCGCAAGCTGACCGCGACGATTCGCGAGCGCGGGCGGGAACGGCTGATCTCCGGCAAGGGCAACGGCCCCATCGACGCTTTCACCGACGCCCTGAACCGGCATTGCGGGCTGGACGTGCGGGTGGTGGACTACCACGAGCACGCCATCGGCGCCGGCGCCAACGCCACCGCCGTATCCTACGTCGAAGCGCGCATGGACGGCGAGCCGGCAACGCTGTTCGGCGTGGGCATCGACAGCAACATCGTCACCGCATCGCTGAGCGCGGTGATCAGCGCCGTCAACCGGGCCTTGCGTCAAGCGCCGGCCGAAGCCCACGAGGGCATGGAGCAGGCGCGACGAGTAGCCGGGCTGGGCGGTTAATGTCAGGAAACCGGGGGGGCGAACCCATATCGTCCCGCCCGGATGAGGTGCGCGCGGACGCACCGGCCGGCACGGATTCACTCTCTGGAGACCCCCGACATGACCACGGCGACACTCCCCGACTCCAAAACCCTGCTCAAGCAGTTCGAAGCACTGCGCGCCGAACAGAAACAGCAGGAGGCGCGGATCGCGACCAGGGAACAACTGGACAGCCGCGAACGCGACCGGACGCTGGTCCGGGAAACCACCGCCCATACCCCCGAAACTCTGTTTCAGACGCTGGCCAAACTGCAAACCACTTTCGAGGAAACCAGCGATCGGCTAGTCAGGAGCTTGGCGACCGAGGTCAGGCGACTGGCCGATATTCAGCGGGCCCGCGAGGTCGAACAAGCCCGGTTGGTCAGCCTGAACCACGCGCGGCTGGCTGCGGAAGCGCTTGATATTTTGCGACAGGAACACCAGCAAGCCCTGCAAGCTCTCGAAGTTCGTTACCAGAAACAATTCGAGCAACTGGACAAGGAGATGAGCCAGCAGCGTCGCGCCTGGACCGAGGAGCAGGAAAGCCACGACGCCAATCGCGCCCAACAACTCGAAGCGTCGCGGAAAAAGCGCCAGCAGGAAGAGGAAGAATACGCCTACCAGCTCGCCCGCCAGCACGGCGAGGAGGAAACCGTCTCCGACAAACGCCGGCGCGAATGGGAACGCCAGATCGCCGACGAACGTCAAATCAAGGAAAGGGACTGGGCGGTCCGCGAGGCGGAACTGGCCGGCCGCCACGCCGAACTCGTCGACTATCAGGCCCGGCTGGAGCACATGCCGGGACAACTGCTGGAAGCGACCCAAAAGGCCCGCGATGACGGTTTCCGCGACACCTTGCGCGAGGAAGAGCACAAGGCGGCCCTGCTGGAAAAGGAGCGCGCCGCCAAAAAAACAACCTGGGAATTCCGGGTCGAGGCGCTGAACCGCACCATCGCCGACCAGAAGGCCAAGCTCGCCGATCTCACCGAAAAATTGCAGGCGGCCTCGACGCAGGCGCAGCAACTGGCGATGACGGCGGTGGCGACCGGCAAGGAGCACGGTGCAACCGCCAGTTAGGAACCGGACCATGAATAAGGTCAGCGACAGAAACACCAAGGACGAGATTCTCGCCGCCTGCCGCGAACTGGAGCGGGCCTGCCTGAAGCTGAACCCCGCGATCTCTCTCAAAAAAGCCAGTGGCGCGGCGACCAAGCGGGAATTGCTCGAAGGCTACCGGGAACTGGAAAATCGCTATCAGGCGCTGCTGGCCGAACACAAGCCAGACAGACCGGCCGCGCCAGCGCCGGCTTCGACCTCTCCCGGCCCGCCGCCAGCCACCGAACCGCCGGCTCAGGCCAGGTCACCTCGACCGCTATCGCCACCACCCGCGCCGCCGCAAGCCGCTTTACCCCAAGCCCCCGAAAAACAGGCAGCATCCGAGGACCCCGTCATGCCGGAACCCGCCAGTCCGCCCAAACCCAGGGAAACGCCCCCACCGGTCGCGATGGACAGCGTCATCGCGGGACTGAACCGGCTGGGCGATCAATTCAACCTCGCCCTGAGCCAGCTTTCCACCCAGTTGCTGGCCGAAGCGGGGCGGTTGCGCGAGGTCGGTCAGCAAGTCGCGGAACTGTCCGAACAACTCGCCCGACTCTATCAACTGCGCGAAGTCAGCGAGGAGACGCTAAGCCAGTTGCTCGCCCAATACGACGACAGCCTCGAACGCTATGCCCGGGAAAAACAACAGCGCGGCGAGGAACTGGAACGGCAATGGCGGGAGCAAAGCCGCGCCTGGCAACAGGAAAAAGGCGACCACGAACAAGCCGTCGCCGAGCGCGACGCCGGCGCGAAACGGCAGACGGCGCGCGAGGAGCAGGAATATCGCGGTCGCCTGACGCTGGAGCGCGAACGTCAGGCCGAGGAATGGAAGCAGCAACGCAAGCAGAAGGAACAGGCGCTGGCCGATGACAAGGAGAAGATCGCCCGGGAATGGGAGGAGCGGGAAAAGGATCTGGCCGAGCGCGAGAAGCAACTCGCCGAACTCAAGGCCAGGGTCGAAGGCTTCGACAAGGAACTGGAAACAGCGGTCAAGCGGGCCCGGGAAGAAGGTATCGGCGCTGCCCGCCAACAGGCCCGCCTCAAGACCGAACTGGCGGCCCGGGAGTTTGCCGGCGAGGAAGAGGTGCATCAGATTCGCCTCGCCACCCTGGAAAAGACCGCCGCCGAACAGGAGGCCCAGCTTGCCCGACTGGTGCAGCAACTCGAAACCGTGTTCAAACAGACCCAGGAACTGGCGGTCAAGGCCATCGAAGGGTCTTCCCACCAGGCCTCGTTCCAGGCCCTGCGCGAAATCACTCTGGAACAGGCCAAGAACCCGTCGAAGTAGCATCCGCATCTCCGAAATTCCCATGCCATGGCCGACGACGACCTCGCCAAACTCCGCCTCGACAAGGCCCATCTGGGCCGGCGCGGCGCCCGCAAGAGCCGTTTTATCCTCATCTCCCTGCCGATCGTCGCCTTGCTCGTCGGCGGCTGGCTGTATCACACCGGCGCGCTGACCCCGGCCATTCCGGTACGACTGGTCAACGCCGCCACCCTGTATCCCGCCCAGACCCTGGCTCTGCTCGACGCCAGCGGCTATGTGGTGGCCCAGCGCAAGGCGGCGCTCGGTTCGAAAATCACCAGCCGGCTGGTCTATCTGGGCGTCGCGGAAGGCCAGCGGGTCCAGGAAGGCCAGGTGGTCGCCCGGCTGGAAAACGAGGATGTGCTGGCCGCCCGCAACCGGGCGCGGGCCGCCATCGACGTCGCTCGCGCCACGCTGGCGCAGGCCGACGCGGAATTGCGCGATGCCACTCAGTCCTTCGAACGCGCCCAGGAAATGCGGGCGCGCAAGTTCGCTTCGCCCTCCGACTACGACGTCGCCGAAAATCGCCTGCGGCGGGCGCGGGCGGTGGTCGCGGTCGCCCAGGCCTCGCTGCGCGCCAGCGAGGCGGCCCTGGCCGAAGCCGAGGTGCAGTTGAGCTATTCCGAAATCCGCGCGCCTTTCGCCGCGGTGGTGCTGACCAAGAATGCCGACATCGGCGACATCGTCACCCCACTGGGCGCGGCGACCAACGCCCGCGCTTCGGTCGTCACGATCGCGGATATGGGCTCCTATCAGGTCGAGGCCGACGTGTCGGAATCCAATATCGGCCAGGTCCGGGTTGGCCAGCCCTGTGAAATCCAGCTCGATGCCCTGCCGGACGTTCGCCTGCGCGGCCGGGTGCAAACCATCGTGCCCACCGCCGACCGCAGCAAGGCGTCGGTGCTGGTCAAGGTAGCCTTTCTCGACCAGGATCCGCGCATCCTGCCGGAGATGAGCGCCAAGGTGGCATTCCTGACGCGCGAGGCCGCGCCCGACGAGCGACAACCGATGACGGCGGTACCGGCGACGGCAATACGCGACCGTGGTAACGAGAAAGTCGTCTACGTGGTCCGCGACAACCACGCCGTGGCGATGCCGGTGCAAGTAGGCCGCGGCTTCGGCGATCAGGTGGAAGTGCTGGCAGGACTCAAGACCGGCGAAGCGGTGGTTCTCAGGCCGCCGGCGGAACTTCACGACGGCGCCCGGGTGCGCGCCGAGGAAAGCTGAAGATGGCCGCTGAAGTTGCCCGCCCGCTGGTGGTGATCCGCGACATCAGCAAGTCCTACCGGCGCGGTAGCCAGCGGGTACCGGTATTGCGGAACCTCAGCCTGAACATCGCCGAGGGACAATTTCTGGCGCTGATGGGACCCTCCGGTTCCGGCAAGAGCACCCTGCTGAATCTGATCGCCGGACTGGATCAGGTTGACAGCGGCAGCATCGAGGTCGATGGCGTGGATATCGGCGCGTTATCGGAGAGCGAGTTGGCCCGTTGGCGGGCGCTCAACGTTGGCTTCATCTTCCAGTTCTACAACCTGATTCCGGTGCTGACGGCGCTGGAGAACGTCGAACTGCCGCTGCTGCCGAGCGGTTTGACCCGCCGCCAGCGGCGCGAACGGGCGGAACTGGCGCTGAGTCTGGTGCGGCTGGCCGACCGCTTGGATCACTATCCCGGACAACTCTCCGGCGGCCAGCAGCAGCGGGTCGCCATCGCCCGGGCGCTGGTCACCGACCCAACCCTGCTGGTGGCCGACGAACCGACCGGCGATCTCGACCGGGTGTCGGCGGAGGAGGTGCTGATGCTAATGGATCGGCTGAACACCGACCTCGGCAAGACTATCATTATGGTCACCCACGACCCGCGCGCCGGACGGCGGGCGCACAGCATCGAATACCTGGACAAGGGCGTGTTGAGCGATGCTCCTCAGGATGCTCTGGCGTAACGCCTTCCGCCACAAGCTGCGCACCGGCCTGACGCTCGTCGGCATCACCATTGCGATCCTGGCCTTCGGGATGCTGCGCACGGTGATCGACGCCTGGTACGCCGGGGTGAACGCCTCGTCCAGCAGCCGGCTGGTCACCCGCAACGCGGTGTCGCTGGTGTTCCCGCTGCCGCTGCACTACCGCGAGCGCATCCGGCAGGTCGAAGGCGTGGCAGGCGTATCCTACGGCAACTGGTTCGGCGGCTATTACATCGAACCGAAGAATTTCTTCGCCAACCTGGCCATGGAACTGCCCGGCTATCTGGCGCTCTATCCGGAGTTCGTCATCGACCCCGACCCGCGCGCCGCCCTGCTGCGCGACCGCAAGGGCGCGGTGGTGGGGAAGAAGCTGGCCGACCGGTTCGGTTGGAAGCTCGGCGATACCATCACGCTGAAGGGCACCATTTTCCCCGGCGACTGGCCGCTGACCCTTCGCGCCATTTACCGGGGCCGCGACCCGACCGTGGACGAAACCCAGTTGTTCTTTCACTGGGATTATGTAAACGAGACGATGAAGCGGACCATCCCCCGGCGGGCCGACCAGATCGGCTTCTTTACGATCGGCATCAAGGATGCCAAACAGGCGGCGCAAACGGCGGCGGCGATCGACCGGCAGTTCAAGAATTCCAACGCCGAAACCCTCACCGAAACCGAAAAGGCGTTTCAATTGAGCTTCGTGAGCATGACCGAGGCGATTCTCGACGCCATCCGGCTGGTCTCGATCGTGGTCATCGTCATCATCCTGGCCGTGGTGGGCAACACCATGGCGATGTCGGTGCGCGAACGGCTGTGGGAATACGCCGTGTTCAAAACCCTCGGCTTCGGCGGTTGGCCGATCGCCGCGATGATCTTCGGCGAATCGCTGGTGCTGACCCTGATCGGCGGCGGGTTGGGCATTGCCCTGACCTTCCCGGCGGCGGCGATGTTCCGTCGATCGCTGGGGCAGTTCTTCCCGGTGTTTGAGGTCACGATCCCGACGGTCTACCTGGCGCTGGCGGCGGCGGTGACGGTCGGGACGCTGGCGGCGCTGTTTCCGACCCGGCAGGCATTGCGGGTGCGGATCGCCGATGGATTGAGACGGCTGGGGTAAATCGTGGACCTGTTGCTTTACTACAGCCTGCGCAACCTGCTGGCGCGGCGCGCCACCACCCTGCTGACGGCTGGCGGCATGGCGCTGGTGGTGTTCGTATTTGCCGCCATCATCATGCTGGCCGAAGGATTGCGGCAAACGCTGGTGGATACCGGAACCTTCGACAACGCCGTGGTGATCCGCCGCTCGTCGGAAACCGAGATGCAAAGCGGGGTGGAACGGGGGCAGGCCGCCATCGTGGAAACCCAGCCGGAAATCGCCGCCGGCCGCGAGGGTCGGCCGCTGGTCGCCAGGGAACTGGTGGTGCTGATCACCTTGACGAAGAAGGACAGCGACAGCCGCGCCAACGTCACCATTCGCGGTATCGGCCCGGCCTCGCTGGAACTGCGCCCGCAAGTTCGGCTGACGGCGGGGCGGTTACCGCGACCCGGCCTGACCGAGATCATGGTCGGCCAAAGCGTGGCGCAGCGCTTTCAGGGCGTCGGTCTCGGCCAGCCCTTGCGCTTCGCCAACCGCGACTGGACCGTGGTCGGGATTTTCGACGCCGGCAAAACGGGCTTCAATTCGGAAATCTGGGGAGATGCCGACCAGTTGATGCAGGCGTTCCGGCGACCGGTCTATTCCTCGGTGCTGTTCAAATTGCGCGACCCCGCGCGATTCCCGGCGCTCGAACAGCGGTTGGAAGGCGATCCCCGGCTGACGCTGGAAGCCTGGCTGGAGCCGGCCTACTACCGCAAGCAGTCGGAGGCGATGGCCACCTTCCTGCGGATTTTGGGTATCTCGCTGACCGTGATTTTCTCGCTGGGCGCCGTGGTGGGCGCGATGATCACCATGTACGCCGCCGTCGCCAACCGGACGGCGGAAATCGGCACCCTGCGGGCGCTGGGTTTCCAACGCTCCACCATCCTGCTGGCGTTTGTGCTGGAATCGCTGTTGCTGGGCCTGATCGGCGGCATCATCGGCCTGGTGCTCGCCTCGGGATTGCAGTTCTTCACCGTCTCGACCATGAATTTCCAGACCTTCTCGGAACTGGCTTTCGGCTTCAACCTGACGCCCGACACGGCGATCGGCGCCCTGCTGTTCGCCTTGGGCATGGGCTTCGCCGGCGGCCTTCCGCCGGCGATTCGGGCGGCGCGGATGAATCTGGTCGAGTCGCTTCGGGCGGCGTGAGCGCGATTGCCAAGGCACGTTTCCCAAAGGAAGACGGCGATACGTTGGTTTTTGTAAAACTTCCAAGAGGCGTTTTTGCACGGCCTCTGGCAAGATAACCCATTGAAAATAATGCCCTCACCCCCAACCCCTCTCCCAAGGGGAGAGGAGAGTTTTTGTAAGGTCTCTAAATCGGCCCAGTTGCCTCGACCGCGCTGATGTCGTTAAAAATGGCAATGTAGTTGACCACTCGTCCCTCGGCGTCGCGGAGCACGGTGATACCCAGCCATTGAGGATAAATCTCCCCGTTCTTGCGCCGGTTCCAGATTTCTCCCTGCCAATGCCCCGCCTGTCCCAATCTTGCCCACATGGTTCCGTAGAAGTCCCGATCGTGTCGGCCCGAGGCCAGGATACGCGGATTCTGCCCCCGTACCTCGTCCAACCGGTAGCCGGTGACCGTGGTAAAGGCGCGATTGACCATCAGAATACGATTATCGGCGTCGCTGACCAGGATACCCTCGGCGCTCTGTTCGTACACCGCGGCGGCCAGCCGCAGTTCCCGTTCGGCCCGCAACTGGGCGGTGATGTCGTGTGCCATGATCATCTTGGCGCGACGACCGCTCCAATCGAGCGTGTGGGAAACGATCTCGACATCGATCAGCGTACCGTCTCTCCGACGATGCTTCCGCGCTCCGGCCCGAACCAGCCCCTCCCTGACCTCAGCGATGCTTTGCAACAGGCCCGGAACATCCTCCGAGGGGCGGATCTCGGTGATGGTCATCGTCAGAAACTCCGCGCGGGTATAACCGTAGTGAGTCTCGGCGGCATCGTTGACGGCCAGAAACCGCAAGGTTTCCAGATCGTAGACCCACATCGGCACCGGGTGCGCCTCGAACAGCAACCGGTAGCGATTTTCGCTGTCGCGCAACGCCGCCTCCGCCTGTTGCCGCTGGCGTTCGCGCTCGAAATTCTCCAGCGCGAACGAGACATCGGCCGCCATCCCGTCGAGCAGCCCGGTCAATTCCAGATCGAAGAAATCCGGTTCGGAAGCGAACAGATTCAACACCCCCACCACCTTGTCGGCCTGCCTCAGGGGAAAGGCCGCGTAGGACCCAATGCCGGCGGTCGCCATCAGGATTTGCCAGTCGGTGTTTTCCCCACCGCTGTCGTAGAACAGATTGTTTCCGATCCAATGCGAACCGCTGGCGAGCACGACTTGCGCGGGTCGGTACGGCAGGGCGGCGTCGGGCTGGATCGGCTCGTCCCGCGACAGCGAACGACCGCGCAGTTCGCCGTAGGCCGCCGCCACCCGCAGCTGATCGGCGTCCGAATCCCGCAATCCGATCCAGGCGCCCTTGAGTTCGCCGCACTTCACCGCGATGCGACAAATCTCCTCGAACAGCCGGTCGGCTTCGCGGTTGTGGAGCAGGGTCTGATTGGTCAGGCTCAGCGCCGCGTAGAACTTGGTGATCCGCGCCAGCCGCTGTTCGGCCAGCTTGCGGCTGGTGATATCGTCGATCACACCGATGAAGTATTCGGGCTGGCCGCCGGCATCCCGCATCAGCGACATCGTGAGATCGACCCAGACGATGGCGCCATCCTTGCGGCAATAGCGCTTTTCCATCGAATAGGTCTGGATCCGGCCCGACGACATTTGTTCCACCAAGTGGAGATCCTTGTCGAGATCGTCCGGGTGGGTGATGTCCTGAAAAGTCTTTTGCAGCAATTCCAGGCGCGAGTAACCCACGATCGCGCACAATCGGTCGTTGACTCGCAACCAATGGCCGTCGGGAGCGACGTGGGCGATGCCGACCGCCGCCTGCTCGAACGTGCCCCGAAAGCGGCGCTCCCGCTCGGCCAACGCGGTTTCCGTCTGCTTGCGCTCGGAAATATCGCGGACCACCGACTGGAAATACCGGCAATCCTGGCTGACCAGCGCGCGCGCGCTGACCTCGACCGGAAAGGTAGCACCATCCCGCCGCTGATGGAGGACTTCGAATATCGCGCCGCCGCTCTGAGCTACCCGGCGGTAGTCGCTTTCCACGGCATCCCACAGGGACGGGACGCGCAGTTTTCGCACGTTCTGACCGCGCAATTCCTCCGGCTCATAGCCGTAATAATCGCGGACGCGATCGTTGGTCTCGACGATGGTGCCATCCTCGGCCAGCAGCAACACCACATCCAGCGATTGCCGGATCAGCGCCTCGTAGCGGCGGCGCAGGTTGACGTGCTCGACTTCGTCGCGCAGGCGCGCCACCTCGAAACGTGCCCTGGTGTTCCGCCACCAGAACAGGATGCCGGAGATACCCACGCCCAACACGAACAGCAGCACAAAACCGATCCAGAGGACCAGGGTCCGGACGAAAACCAGTTCGCCGATACTAAAATCCTGGATCACCTCGCGATAGGCCACGGCGCCCAACAGATAAACGATGGCGATCAAGGCCACCAACATCGCGATCAGGGTCCAGGCGGCCCGGGCGGTCGGCGGCGAAACCCAATCCGGCCGATCGCTCGCGAGTCGCTGTTCGGCTTCGAACCGGCGCAACAACAAAAAGAGCAGAAAGGCGGTGACCCCGACGAAGACCCAGCCCTTGGCGGTTTGCAGGCGGGCGATGGCCGGCGGATCGACGCCCAGCCACAGAATGATCTGGTCGGATCCGAAGATCCAGAATCCCGCCACCAGCGCATACGTCAGGGTCAGGAGAAGAGGTTGCGACATGTCGATCCGTACCCAAGGTCTTCGGTTAGCCGCCAGGAATGCTTTTCTGGCGAACGAGCGGGGATTTATTCACTATACCAACGAAGATCAGGACCTCCAATCCGGCGATAACCCCAAGCGTCATCGAGACAGCTTGACCAGGATCGCGAAGACCCCCCACCATCGTGCCCGACGCTGGTCTGCTCGGGCTGCGCGGCGGCCGGGTCGAGCGATAAGCTCTTGCCACCCGTTTCTGACGGAACGCATCCATGCAACGTAATGACTTCCTCGCTTTTCTGGTTTCCCTCGGCATCACCGGCCTGCTGATCTGGGGGCTGGTGTACTTCATCAGCGAATGGTGGGGGCGGCTTCCCAAGACCGTCGCCCTGATCATCTTCATCCTGCTGTCGGTCATGATGATCGGTTACCCGATCTACGCGCTGGCCCGCTGGTCGGACCGCTATCTGGCGCGGGTGCGGGAGGCGCGGAAGCAGGGCCTTAAGGATCCGGAATGAAGCGCGCGTACCGCCATTGGTTTCAACCTCACGCCGGGCATCGCTGATGTTCGGACTCCTGCGGAACTGGCGCCGCCGGCGGCTCGAACGCGCCCGCATCCCCGAAGCCGAGTGGCGGGCAACGGTCGCCAAGCTGCCGTTGTTGGACGGTTTAAACGCGACGGAACTGGAACGGCTACGCGATCTGGCGACGCGGTTCCTGCACGAGAAGGCGTTGGAACCGGCCGGCGGGCTGGAACTGGCGCCGGAGATGGGACCGCTCGTCGCCGCCCAGGCCTGCCTGCCGATCCTCAATCTCGGGCTGGACTACTACCGTGGCTGGCATTCGCTCATCCTTTACCCGGAAGGTTTCCTCGTCCATCACGAATACACGGATTCCACCGGCCTGGTCCACAGCGTCCATCGGCCGTTGATCGGCGAGGCCTGGGAGCGCGGCCCGGTCATTCTGTCCTGGGCCGACATCGCGGAAACGCTGGACGAACCGGGGCTCAACGTGGTGATCCACGAAATGGCCCACAAACTGGACATGCTGACCGGGGAGGTGAACGGCCTGCCGCCGCTGCATCGGAGCATGGCGGTTCGGGACTGGAGCCGCGCCTTCAGCCTCGCCTACAACCGCCTGTGCCGGCAGGTCGATCTCGGTCGGCCCACCGCACTGGACCCCTACGCCGCCGACAGTCCCGGCGAGTTCTTCGCGGTGATCAGCGAAGCCTTCTTCGAAACACCGGATGTGGTCGCCAACGCCTATCCGGGCGTTTACGCGCAGCTCAAGGCCTTCTACCGGCAGGATCCCCTGGCCCGATTCATTGCGAGCGGTCGCCTTCCAGCCGGATCCGGCCTTCGCGATCCATTACCCGAAGACGAGTAACGTCCATCGCCGGCACCTTCAGCAGGAGGCAGGGATTGGTTATGACCTGTGCCTGCCGGGTGCCGGGCGGCGGCTCGCGCCAGTCCACCGGCACCGTCAGCACGCCATCCCGCACGGTCGCATCACCCGCCAGGCTCAACCCGTAACCGGACGATGGCCGTTGCCCCATGGCGATCACCAGCACCCCCTCGCGGGAAAAATCCACCGCAGGCGCGGGTGGCGGATTCATCCGCGAATTCATCGCCAACCCGTACAGCCGCCGCCATTCTTCGGGACTGGCGATCCAGGTCACCGCCGGCTGGTCCAGACCGCCGCACTGGCTGTTCCGATACAGCAACTCGGGCGGCGGCGGCGCGTCCGGACCGTCGCCGGCGCGGGCGCAACTCTGAGCCAGCAGCAGAGCCGCCAACGCCCCGGCAATCGGCGGTTTCACCGCGACGACTCCAATCGCCCGAGTTCGCCACGCTGGATGCCGGCGGCCTGCTTTCCACTGGCGGCGCTCTGCTGATAATCGGCCAGATTCACGGGGTAGCCGCTGACGAAATCCAGACCGCTCCGATCCCGATCCACCTCAAGCTGGACCGGCGCGTCGAGACTGGGGTAGGCGCCGCAGGATTCGCCGGCTTCGCAGATGTGGCCGTCGTTGTTGGCGTCGCTCCCCGCGACAATCCTGTAGGTACCGGCCAGCACATTGGGAATAGCATAGGTGTAGCTGCCGTCCGCCTGCCGCTGGGCGGCGACTTTAGTCACCGTCGCGCCGGTATCGGACCGAACGAGCAACACGTACTGCTGCCCGATCCCGCCCCCGTTCGGGTTGTTGGCCACCTCCATGGTCACCCGGACCTGAACCGGGTCGACATTGGCACTGAAGCTCAGGGTCGCGGAATACATTCCCTCCGCCAATCCGGTCCGTTTGACCGTTATCGTGTAGGTCCCCAACCCGTTGGCGTCGACCTGAGCCGGCGCCACTCCGAGCCAGCCGCCGGAATCCTCGGTAGGTGAATTGACGGTCAGGGCGCCACCGCCACCGTTGGTCACCGTCAGGTTCTGGCTGGTCAGCGAGACCCCGAAGTTCAACACCGTCGGCGTGACCGTCGGAATCGGCACCGGGTTCACCGGTCGCCCGGCAAGACTGGCCGCGACGGTAACGGCCTTATAGGCATTGATGAGGCCGTAACCAAATTGATCGCTCCTGCCCGACCCGTCCGGTTGGTCGGTCAACGCGCCGCTGGCCAGAAGATTGGCGAAATCCTGTGGCGTCAGGCTGGGAGCGATCGCCTTCATCAGCGCGATCACCCCCGCTACGTGCGGCGTCGCCATCGAGGTACCCTGCCAGATCGGGTAGTCGTAGACCAGTTGACCGCCGCTGTTGTCCGCGCCGGCGCTCAACACCCCGTCCGGCTTGCCGTCGCCGTTGAGATCCTGGTATTTGTTTCCGCCGGGCGCGGCCACGCCGATCCAGGATCCATAATTGGAATAGTAGGCCAGCGCCCGGTTGAGATCCGTGGCGCTGACCGCGATCACCCCTGGATAAGCCGCCGGATAGGAGGGCGTACTCCTGCTTTCGTTGCCGGCGGCGGCGGCGACGATCACGCCGGCGGCGCGGGCCTGATCGTAAACGGCCTGGGAATCCGCTGAAGATTCCGATCCGCCGATACTGAGATTGATCACATCGGCACGGCGCTGCGGCACGGTGCCGGAGTCGTTGGGCAATCGGGCCGCGTAACGCACCGCCTGTTCGATGTCGTAATCGGTGCCGTAGCCAAATTGGCCTACCACCCGCAACGGCATGACCTTGGCGCCGAAGGCAACGCCGGCCCCCCCGATACCGTTGTTGGTAACCGCCGCCACCGTACCGGCTATATGGGTACCATGGAAAGTACTGCTGAACTGGCCACCCGGATCGCTGGGATCGGGGTCGATCCCGTCGCCATCGCCGGCGTTGTTTCGATCCGCGACGAAATCATAGCCATCCACCAGTTGTCCTTGCAGATCGGGATGGCTGAGAACCACGCCGGTATCGATCACCGCCACGATGGCATCGGCGCCCGTGCTCACGTCCCAGGCCTGCGGCAGGTTGATTTGGCGGTAATGCCATTGGAACGAATAAAGGGGATCGTTCGGCACGAACAGCGGGCGTCGGATGTAATTGGGCATGGCGGCGACCACGTCCGGATCCTGGTTCAGCGCCTTGATCCGGTACAGGGTCTCCAGCTTGTCCCGCTTCGCTGGATCGGCAAGCTGGAAGCCACCGGAAAATCCGGGCAACCCGGCACCGGTCGAGGCTTGATTGACCCCCATGCGCCGCAAATCGTCGAATCCGAGCAGACGGTTGCGTTCCGTGAGTTCTCCCCGACTTCGCGCGGTCAGCCCGAGCGCCTGGGCCCGGGCCCGCAAACCACCGGACTGGGTCGTTCCATTGTCGCGAAAGTGCATGGTGGCCTCGCCCGGAACGAAAGCGTCGCTCAATTTCATTCCGCTGACGGATGCGCCCAGCGACTGGCCGATGGTCAACACGTAACTGGACGCGCCGCTTTGCGCCGTCACTATCACCAGATAATCGCCGTTCGCAGGCGCGGTCAACGATTCCACCCGCTTCTGGTCGACCGATGCATCCAGCAGGTTTCCATCAAGGTCCGCCAGCCCCAGATCGAGGTCGTCCCGGACGCCATCGCCCGCGATCAGCAGGTCGATCTGCTGGCCGGCCAGCAAACCCACTCTGAAAATGTCGCGCCCATCGCCGGCATCGCGCGACCGACCGACCGGACCGGCCCCAGGCCGGTTGACGTACCCGCCCAGGGTAACCGGATTGGAAATCGGCTGCGCGTCGGCGATGGTATCGTTGGATTGGTACGGTGCCACCGGATCGTTCACATCGCTGTCGACGGCGGTGTCGGCGGCCGGACGAATCGTACCGCTCAGGGTGTATTGGGCAACCGGGGGAGGCGTGGGAGCAGAGCCGTCGCCCCCGCCGCCGCCGCAGGCTTGCAGCAGGCTCGCCAGTCCACATATCAGAAAAACTTGTTTTGAAAAATTAGATCTCATTCGTGGTCTCGTTATGATCCTGGTTTCGAACAGCGCTACAAGAAATCATCCAGGCGCGCCGGCTTCCAATCGGCCCGGCGCACCTGCCATTCACCGCCGCGCCGTACCCATTCGAGGTCGAAACGATAGAGATCGGCGTTCAATCCCACCAGTTCGCCGGCATTGGCCACCGGCCGACCGGCCATCGCGGCGGCCACGCTGACCAGAGCCCGGTCCGGTTCGGGAAATTCGATGCCGCGAATCCGGACGAACAGGTGAACGGACTGATGGCGCAAGACCTCCAATCGAATCAGGTTTTCCACCGCCTTGCGGTCGAGACCTCGATCATCGGCGTAGTCATCCGCGATCAGCGCGCGGAGCGCGCGCACGTTGCGTTCCTCGGCCGCGGCTTGGGCCCGGGCGATCACCGCCCGGATTTCGGCCTCTGGCGAGGATTGGCGCGAACAGGCCGCCAGCGCCAGCACGATGATGACGATCCCCAAGCAAACCCACGGCTGGATCTCACATCGGGCCATCACGCGCGCCACGACCCCTCCCATGACCGCCGGCGCGGATTACAATCAGCGGCAACCTTGCCCATTATCCCTACCTGCACTGGAAATTTCATGAACCATCGGTTTGAAGTACTCGACCAGTCGATTTGCCACAACGGATTTTTCCGCATGGAGAAATACCGGTTGCGGCACGAACTGTTCTCCGGCGGTTGGAGTTCGGAAATCGTTCGCGAATGCCTGGAACGTGGCCATGCCGTCGCGGTTGTGCTGTATGACCCCGATTCCGACCAAGTGGTTTTATTGGAGCAGTTCCGGGTTGGAGCGCTGGAGTTTCCGGGCGGACCCTGGCTGCTGGAAATCGTCGCCGGCATCATGGACGAGCCCGGTGAAACCACCGAGGAAGTGGCGCGACGGGAAACCGCGGAGGAAGCCGGCTGCGAGCTGCTCGATCTCATTCCCATCTGCCATTATCTGGTCAGTCCGGGCGGTACTTCCGAAAGCATCACTCTGTTCTGCGGCCGGGTGGATGCCTCCACCGTCGCCAGCGGGGTACGCGGCGTCGCCTCCGAGCACGAAGATATTTGGGTGCACGTGGTCTCCCGCGACGAGGCGCTGTCCCTGCTGCATTCCGGCCGCATCAACTCCGCCGCGCCGATCATCGCCCTGCAATGGCTGGAACTGAACCGACCGAAATTGCTGGAGCGCTGGGAGATCGGCTCGATCTAGATGCCGAGCCAGCGCAGGTCGGGATCGGCTTGCGCCCGATTCCAGACCGCGCGGAACAGTTCCAGCAGTTCCTTCATGCGCTCGGTGGGCCGAGGCTCGTACGCGCCGAGCAGGCGGCGCGGATCGGCGAAGTGCAACAGCGCTCGTTCGTCGGCGATGGCGAACGCCTGCCCCAACTCCGGCCGGTCCGGAATCTCCTGCCGGTTTGGAGTACGCAGGTTCAAGGCGGTGGTCAACCGCTCGCCCAGTCGCACCAGCCCCGGACAGCCGTTGCGCCAATCCCGGGCCGGCGGCAGCAGCAGTTGCAGGCGCACCTTGGGCTGGGTCACCACCCGGTTGCGGATGGCGGCCAGCACCTCGGGATCGTTGTACAGCTCGGGCCGCACCAGGGGCGCGTACCAATACAGCGTGCGCCGCATGCCGTCGAGCAGCTCCAGCAGGGCGCGCCGGCTGTCGTCCAGTCCGTTCAGCGCAATCGTGGAATTCCGGTCATCGTCCGCCATCGCCATTGCCTCATCGTATTGGAAAAAGCGATTGTTCAACGTTAATGTTAGCTGCCTTCGATGCCCGGATGTGACCGTCGCAAACCGGATCGGTCAGCCGACATCATCGCCGCCCTCATCCTCTTCATAAATGGCCAGATACCCCTCGTCGAGCAAATCCAGCAGCAGTTGCCGGGCGTCGACCGATCCGAGCGCTTCGCGCAGCAGCGCCGGGGTCAGCACGCGATGCCGGCACAGCAACGGCGCCATGAATTCCACGCCCGGACCGAGCGCGAATTCCTGCCCGTCCACGAACAGGATCGTCTCCCCTTCCGGCTCGGCGATGTAGTGAAAGCGCGAGCCGGGATTGCGTTCCAGCGTCCCGCCGCCGCGCAAATGCGCCCGCAATTCGCTCTCATCGTAGGGCTCCGCCTCGGGCTCCGCCCGAAAACCCGGCTTGGGTTCGCTGAGCGCGCGCCCGAGCCAAACCGCGATCGTCTCGTCATCCAGGGCGATGAATCGGCGCAGCAAGGCCCGTATCTTATTCAACGCGGCGGGACCGATTTCCCCGGGATTATCCTGCGGAATGAGATCGGGATCGATGTAGCGCGCCTCGGGATCGATGCCATCGAGCAGAAATTCCATGAAACCGCCGAGCAGTTCCCGGTGGCTGGGGGCCCGGAAGCCGACCGAATAGGTCAAGCAGGGTTCCAGCGCCACCCCGTAATGGGCCATGCGCGGCGGCAGGTACAGCAGATCGCCCGGTTCCAGTATCCATTCCCGCTCCGGCGCGAACTCGCGCAGGATCCGCAATTCGGTATCGGGCAGGAAATTGCCCTCCTCCACCGGCCGGGTGCTGATCCGCCAGCGCCGCCGTCCCTGCCCTTGCAGCAGGAATACGTCGTAATCGTCCACATGCGGCCCGACCGTGCCCTCCGGCGGCGCGTAGCTGATCATCAGGTCGTCGATCCGCCAGTCGGGAATGAAACGGAACGGCTCCAGCAACGCCGCCAGATCCGGGGCGTGCTTCTCGACATCCTGCACCAGCAGGGTCCAATGGCTGTCCGGCAGGCTCATGAAATCGGCGTCGGCGAACGGCCCGTGGCGCACCGCCCAAGGCTCTTCGCCGCCACGCTCCAACACCAGCCGCGATTCCACGCCTTCCTCGCAAGCCAAGCCCGCCAACTCCTCCGGGGTCAGCGGGTCGCGAAACCCCGGCCAGGCCCCGCGCACCACCAATGGCTTTTTTTGCCAGTATTCGGCCAAAAATTGCGCCGGACTCAGATCGCCCAACACCTTCGGTAACATGACCACCTCGGATTGAATGAAAACCCCTCTTCCCCTTGAGGGCGGGGGAGGTCGGAATGGGGGGCCATCTCAAACCTTGCGCGCCTGATCGGCGGCGTTCCCGGTGTAGCTCGCGGGAGTCAGGGCCAGCAGGCGTTCCCTGGCCTCGTCGGGAATGGCCAGACCGGCGACGAACGCCCGCAGCGTCTCCCGATCCACCTTCTGGCCGCGGGTCAACGCCTTCAGTTGCTCGTAGGGCTGTTCGAGGCCATGGCGGCGCATCACGGTCTGGATCGGCTCGGCCAGCACTTCCCAGTTGTCATCCAGATCGGCGTCCAGCGCCGCCGCGTTCACCTCCAGCTTGCCGAGGCCCTTCAGACAGGACTGGTACGCGATCAGGGAGTGCGCCAAGCCGACGCCGACGGTACGCAGCACGGTCGAGTCGGTCAGATCCCGCTGCCAGCGCGACAGCGGCAACTTGGCGGCCAAATGATCGAGTAGCGCGTTGGCGACGCCCAGATTGCCTTCGGCGTTCTCGAAGTCGATCGGGTTGACCTTGTGCGGCATGGTCGAGGAGCCGATCTCGCCGGCCACGGTCTTCTGCCGGAAATAGCCGATGGCGATGTAGCTCCACGCGTCCCGACAGAAATCCAGCAGCACGGTATTGGCGCGCATCACCGCGTGGAAAAACTCCGCCATGTAGTCGTGTGGCTCGATCTGGGTGGTATGGGGGTTCCAGTCGAGATCCAGATCCTCGGTGACAAAACGGCGGGCGACGTCTTCCCAGTCCAGTTCCGGGTAGGCGGCCAAATGGGCGTTGTAGTTGCCGACCGCGCCGTTGATCTTGCCCAGCAGCGGCACCGCCGCCAGTTGCGCCCGCTGGCGTTTGAGACGATAGGCGACGTTGGCCATTTCCTTGCCGAGCGTGGTCGGCGAGGCCGGCTGGCCGTGGGTGCGGGCCAGCATCGGCCGGTCGGCGTACTGGCGCGTCAGGCGGGTGATGGCGTCCCCCAGTTCGTCCAGCAGTGGCAGCAGCGCCTGGGTGCGCGCCTCGCGCAGCATCAGGGCGTAGGCCAGGTTGTTGATGTCCTCGGAGGTGCAGGCGAAGTGGATGAACTCGCCGACCGCCGCCAGCTCGGCATTGCCGGCGATCTTCTCCTTGAGCAGGTACTCCACCGCCTTCACGTCGTGGTTGGTGGTGCGTTCGATGTTCTTGACCCGCTGGGCGTCAGCCGGCGCGAAGTGATCGACCAGCCGATCGAGGACGTGGGTGGCGTGTTCGCTCAGCGGTGGTACTTCGGGAATATCGGGATGGCGGGCCAGCGCTTGCAGCCAGCGCACCTCGACCAGCACCCGGTGGCGGATCAGGCCGTACTCACTGAAGATCGGCCGCAGGTCGGCGGTCTTATCGGCATAGCGGCCGTCGATGGGGGAAATGGCGGTCAGCGCGGTCAGTTCCATGGCGAATCCTGAAATAAACAGTGGATATTGCAATTCTAATCCCGGCTGCCCCGCCGCGCCCGAAATATCACCGCGCCCAGGATTATCGCGCCACCGACGATGGCCCAGGGGCTGGGCGCCTCGCCCATCATCAGGAACACCCAGACCGGATTGAGCACCGGCTCGATCATCGGGATCAAAATCCCCTCGACCGCCGTGACATGGCGCAGCGCCAGCGCGTACAGGATATAGGGCAATCCCAGTTGCACCACCCCCAGCAGCAGCAGGCCGACCCAACTCGATAAATCGGGCATGGACTGGAACATGAACGGCAGGCCGATCACCCCGGCCAGCAGGTTACCCAGCAGCAGCGACGGCACCGGGAAGCCGTCCTTCTGGCGGCGCAGGAACAACGTCAGCCAGGCGAAGCACAACCCACTGGCCAAGGCAACACCGTTGCCCAGATAGCCGTCCAGGCTCAGATCGTCCAGGAAGAACAGCACCATGCCGCCCATCATCACCAGCAGGATCATCCAGTCGCGGCGGCTGGCCCGCTCGCCCAGGAACCACGGGCCGAACAGAGCGACGTAGATCGGGGCAGTGTATTGCAACAGGATGGCGTTCGCCGCCGTGGTCAGCTTGTTGGCGATCACGAACAGCACCACGGTTCCGGCGTAAGCCACCGCGCCACCAATCTGGGCGAGCGACCCATCGAACCGCAGTTCGTGGCGGAACGCGAGCCCGACGAGCGCCGCGCCGATCAGGCTACGAGTTCCGGCGATGGCGACCGGATTCCAGTCCACCCATTTGATCAAAACGCCGCCCAAGCTCCACAGCAGGGCGGTCGCCACCAGGAAGAGCAGAGCGCGGCGGTGGATGGCGGCGGGTTCGGGAGCAAGGGGAGAACCGGGATTCGAGACCGCGGCATCGGAAGCCAATATCTACTCCCCGTCCGTGTGGCCGCCCAAATAGGCGTTACGGACCTCGGGATTGGCCAGCAACGCCTCGGCGCGGTCCCCCAGCACGATCCGGCCTACCTCCATGACATAGCCACGATGGGCCAATTTCAGGGCGGCGCGGGCGTTCTGTTCCACCAGTACGATGGTCACGCCCGCATCGTTGATTTCCCACAAGGTCTGGAAAATCGCCTTGACCAGCAAAGGCGCCAAGCCGAGGCTCGGTTCGTCCAGCAACAGGATGCGCGGATGCGCCATCAACGCCCGGCCGATGGCCAGCATCTGTTGCTCGCCGCCGCTCAGGGTACCGGCCAATTGATCGCGGCGCTGCGCCAGCACCGGAAACAGTTCGTGAATCCATTGCAAGGTTTTGGCGACCCGCGTCCGGTCTCCGCGGGTAAAGGCGCCCAGGTTCAGGTTCTCCCGCACGGTCAGGGTACCGAAGATACGGCGGCCTTCCGGAGCCTGGGCGATGCCCATCGCCACCAGCCGATGCGCCGGCAGTTTGTGGATGGAGCGGGATTCGAAGCGGATTTCGCCCCGCGACGGACGCAGCAGGCCGCTGATGGCGTGCAGGGTAGTGGTCTTGCCGGCACCGTTCGCACCGAGAATGGTCACGATCTCGCCCTGGCGGATTTGAAGGCTGATGCCGTGCAGCGCCTCGACATTACCGTAGCGGACATGCAGATTTTCGATTTCCAACAGCATGGGCGACATCCTGGCAGCAGGCGACTGACCGGCACGGTCCATGATCCGAAACATCAGGAGCCGACCGGCGCTGGGGTGACAGGTCGGTTATTTTGCCCGGAACCACCCCGCGAAGGTAGCGCCGACATCCCGCCGGCTCGGCGGTTGCCCGGAAATGCAAGCTCGACGACATGGGCAGGCTACTGTAACGGTTTGTATGTCCCAAGATTAAAAACAGTGCGTAAAACGTTTTCTGTTTTGTCATCTTATTGTAACAATCGAAAAGCATACTTGAATTCAAGTTCCTATTTTCAAAGAAAATTCACCAGGTAGAGGACAAATTCATGAAAATTTCGTTCGTGCCAGCCGCAATTCTTGGCCTCTCGATAAGCATCGCCAGTATTGCCCCCGTTTCGGCGCAAGAAATGAGATTGACCGGTTCCGGAGCCAGCTTTCCGTTCCCACTCTATTCGGCGTGGTTCAAGGATTTCAGCAAACAGACGCCAGGGGTAACGGTCGATTACCAGGCCAAGGGCAGCGGCGCCGGCATTCAGGACTTCATCAACAACACGGTCGATTTCGCCGCCAGCGACGCGGCCATGACCGACGAGGAAATCGCCAAGGTCAAGCAGGGCGTCGTGCTGTTGCCGATGACCGCTGGCGAGATCGTGCTGTCCTACAACCTGGAAGGCGTCAAGGAGCTGAAGCTGCCGCGCGACGTGTACGTGGACATTTTCTCGGGCAAGATCGCCAAATGGAGCGATCCGAAGATCGCCGCCGCCAATCCCGGCGTCAAGCTCCCCGACCAGAACATCACGGTCGTGGCCCGTTCCGATTCCAGCGGCACCACCTACGTCTTCACCGGCCACCTGAGCGCGGTCAGCGAAGAATTCAAGAAAACCATCGGTCACGGCACGACCGTACAGTGGCCGACCAGTTTCGTGAAAGCGCCGAAAAACGATGGCGTCACCGCCACCATCAAGCAAACCCCCGGCGCCATCGGCTACATCGAGTACACCTACGCCATGGCCACCAAGCAGCCCATGGCCATTTTGCAAAACAAGGCCGGTAAATTCGTCTCGGCTGGCGACGAGGCCGGCATGGCCGCCCTGGCGAGCGCCGAGTTTCCCGCCAAAAAACTGCCGGATTCCGATGTGCCCGATCTGCGCGTCTGGGTCTCCGATCCCGCCGGCGAGAAGGCTTATCCGATCACCACCTTCACCTGGATGCTGTTCTACCGGGATCAGGATGACGCCAAAGCCAAGGTCATGCGCGATCTGGTTGAGTACGGGCTGACCAAGGGCCAGGCGATGGCACCGAAGATGGGTTACATCCCGCTGCCCGAAAACGTCATCGCGAAAGTCAGGAAAGCGGCCGCGCTGATTCAATAGCACCGACGCGAACCGTAACCCTCGCTCCCCACGCCCGCTTGCGGGAAGAAGCTGGGGGGTGAGGGCAGCCCCGCAACAGGTACGCAATGCGTACCCTACCCTGCTTAACCAATACCATCGCTTGGTGACTCATGGCATCGCATCAATTCGATAACGTCGACCGGTCCGGTTCCGTGTCCGGCCCCCCCTCCGGAGGCGATTACGCCCTCGACCGAGGGTTCCGTGGCATCGCCTGGCTCAGCGCCGCGCTCATTTTGGCGCTGGTGGTTTACATCATCATCGAGATCGGTGGCAAGGCTCTGCCCGCCATCTCCGAATACGGCCTCGGTTTCCTGACGTCGACCGCCTGGAATGTTCAGACCGGACAGTTCGGCATCCTCCCGCAAATCTGGGGCACCCTTTACAGCTCGCTGCTGGCGCTGATTCTCGGCGGCATCTTCGGCGTCGCCATCGCCATTTTTCTGACCCAGGACTTTCTGCACAGCGGGCTGGCGGCGGTCTTTCGCACCATCATCGAGTTGCTGGCCGCCATCCCCTCGGTCGTCTTCGGCCTCTGGGGCATCTACGTGCTGATCCCCCTGTTGCGCCCGGTGGCGAACTGGCTGCACGCGAACCTCGGCGGCGTTCCCTTTTTCAGCACCTCCCTGAGCGGACCGGGACTCGCCCCCGCCGCGCTGGTGCTGGCGATCATGATCCTGCCCACGGTGGCGTCCATCTCGGTGGACGCGCTGCGGCAGATTCCCTACAAGGTCAAGGAAGCCGCCTACGGCATGGGCACCACGCGCTGGGAGGCCATCCTCAAGGTGATGCTGCCGACCGCCTCGTCGGGCATCCTCGCCGCGCTGGTGCTCGGCTTCGGCCGCGCCCTCGGCGAAACCATGGCGCTCGCCATGCTGATCGGCAACTCCAATCAGATCAGCCTGTCCCTGTTTTCTCCCGCCAACACCCTCGCCGCCCTGCTGGCCTCCAGCTTCCCCGAAGCCGGGCCCGTCGAAGTCCGCGCGCTGATGTACGCTGCCCTGGCCTTGCTGGCCATCACCCTGATCGTCAATATCGCCGGGCTGGCGGTGATGAAATTCGCCACCCGCAAATTCGAGGCCGAGCGATGAGCGTTCCCGAACTGATTATTGAATCGAACCTTCGCGACCTGGCCCAGGCGCCGAGGCCGCAGCCGAAACTCCATCGGGCACCTCTGGAAATCCGGGCGTTGAAAAGCGGGATTCTGACCGCATTGACCTGGATCGGCGCCATCATCGCCAGCGTGCCGCTGCTTTCCGTCATCTATGTACTGGCGGTCGCCGGCGGTTCCCGCCTGAACTGGGAGACCCTGACCGCCCTGCCGCCATCGGCGTTCGAGATGGGGGGCGGCTTCGGCAACGCCATCGTCGGCACCGTGGTCATGGTTGGCATCGCCACCCTGATCAGCGTGCCGCTCGGCATTCTGGCCGCGGTCTACCTGGCGATTCTCGATCCCGACAGCAAACTGGCGCACACCGTGCGCTTTCTGGCCAAGGTGCTGACCGGCTTTCCCTCCATTCTGGCTGGCGTGTTCATCTATGCCGTCATGGTGGTGACCATGAAGACCTACTCGGCGCTGGCCGGCGGGGTGGCGCTGGCGGTGCTGATGCTGCCGACCGTGGTGCTGGCGGCGGAGCAGGCCATGGCCATGGTGCCAAAGAAAATGAAGGACGCCGCCTATGGCATGGGCTGCACCCGCACGCAAGTCATCTGGAAAGTGGTGCTGCCCACGGGCGCGCCCGGCATTCTGACGGGGGTGATGCTGGCTGTCGCCGGCGCCGCCGGCAACTCCGCGCCGCTGTTGTTCACCGCCCTGTTCAGCAATTACTACCTGACGAGCCTGACCGAGCCGACCGCCTCCCTGGCCATTCTGATCTTCAACTTCTCGGGCATGCCCTACGACAACCAGATCGAGCTGGCGTGGGCCGCGTCCCTGGTGCTGGTGCTGATCGTCCTGGTGTTCAACATTCTCGCCCGCCTCATCGGGCGCCAGAAATACTAAGGCTTTGCAAGGTAACCAACTATGAACGCAAACTCGGCAATGAAGGCGGCGGGTTCGGCGGCCGCCTCGCCCGCTTCCAACGGCATCGTGATGGATTGCCAGCTCGAGAAGGTCTTCTATGGCGACTTTCTCGCGGTGCGCGACAGCAAGGTGCCCATCGAGAAAAACAAGATCACCGGCTTCATCGGTCCCTCGGGCTGCGGCAAAAGCACCGTGCTGCGCAGCCTCAACCGCATGAACGACCTGATCCCGATCTTCCGCTTCGAGGGGAAAGTCAGCTACCACGGTCAGGACATTTACGACAAAAAGGTCGATCCGGTGGTGGTGCGCCGCTACATCGGCATGGTGTTCCAGCAGCCGAACCCGTTCGCGATGAGCATCTACGACAACGTCGCCTTCGGCCTGCGCCTGAACGGCTTCAAGGGCAACCTGGACGAGCGGGTCGAGAAAGCCCTGCACGGCGCGGCGATCTGGAACGAGGTCAAGGACAAGCTGAAAAACAGTGGTCTGTCCCTGTCCGGCGGCCAGCAGCAGCGGCTTTGCATCGCCCGCGCCATCGCCACCGAACCGGACGTGCTGCTGATGGACGAACCCTGCTCGGCGCTGGACCCGATCGCCACTCGGCGGGTCGAGGAATTGATGATCGAACTCAAGGAGCATTACACCATTGCGCTGGTCACCCACAACATGCAGCAGGCCATACGGGTGGCCGACACGACGGCCTTCTTCGGAGTGGACATCTCCCAGGGCAGCCGCACCGGCTATCTGGTCGAGATGGGACCCACCAAGAAGATTTTCGAGGAACCCGAGCAGCAATTGACCCGACAATACGTCCGGGGCGAGTTCAGTTGAGGCCGAAAGGAGACACGATGGCTATGCGCATTTTACTGGCCGCCGCTTTCGGATGGGCTGGCATGGTTTCCCTGGCCTTCGGCCAACCCCTCCCCCCGACGCCCAGCGCCGCCGCGAGCGAACGGGTCGTGTTGCGGGGCGCAGGGGCCACCTTTCCCGCGCCGCTTTACCGGAAATGGATCGACGTTTACACCAAAGCCAATCCCAACGTCGCCATCGAATACCAGGATGTAGGCAGCGGCGAGGGGATCAAGCTGTTCCTGGATAACGCCGTCGATTTTGGCGCCAGCGATTCGGCCTTGAACGACGAGCAGATCCAGCAGGCGAAAGCGGGCGCCACTCTGGTTCCGGCGACGGCCGGCGTCATCGTGCTCGCCTACAATCTGCCGGACGTCGAAGGGACGCTGAAGCTCAGCCGGGATGTTTGCGCCGACATCTTCCTCGGCAAAATCCGCGAATGGAACGATCCGCGCATCCAGGCGCTCAATCCGGGCCTCAAGCTGCCGCAACAGACCATTACGCTGATCGCCCGCCAGGACAGCAGCGGCACCACCTACGCGCTGACCAACCACCTGAGCGCGATCAGCGAAGCCTGGCGCAAGGGACCGGGCACTGGCAAAATTGTGAACTGGCCGGGCGTTTCCATGACCGCTCGCGGCAACGAGGGCGTCGCCGGTCGCATCAAGCGGAGCTGGGGGTCGCTTGGCTACGTCGAATACGGCTTCGCCAAGCGACTCGGCTTGCCCGTCATCCACCTGCAAAACAAGGCGGGAACGTTCGTCGAACCCGGCCCGAACAGCGGTCAAGCCGCGCTGGCCTCCAGCGTCGATCAGATTCCTGGCAACCTGCGGGTGTTCCTGCCCGACCCCGAAGGAAAGGATTCCTATCCCATCGTGACCTTCACCTGGCTGCTGCTGTACGACCAGTATCCGGATCAACGAAAAGCCGCCGCACTCAAGGGATTTGCGAATTGGGCCTTGACCGACGGACAGCGTTACAGCGGCGATGAGGGCTATATTCCCTTGCCCGCCGATGTAGCCGCCCTCGCCCGCGCGGCGGTGGACCGTGTTCGGTAACCCATGGGCTTGCTGAATCTGCCCGCGATCGAATCCTCCCTGCGCAGAGTGCAACAAGAGTTCGAGTCCATCAACCAGCGTTTGAGCTGGCAGCGGGACCCGATGAGCGACATGGTGGTCGACAATCTTTTGGCGGGCTATGCCTTCGTCGATGTCCTGATCGATTCAGGCATCGACGTTTTTTCCATGGGCAAGCATAAATACTTGCTCGAACTGAACAACATCGTGCTGTGCGGTCCCGATCAGGAACCGCGCGCCGAACTCTCCCGGCATATTGAAGCCACCAACAAGCGGTTTTACGATGAACCGGGAGGTGGAATCGAGGACATCGTCGAATGGCGCGCCCGCCATCTGGACCAGTCGGTTTGGAAATTGGCCGCCGGCCTTTACGTGCGGACGCTCGGCAAGCCGCAACTGTTCATCGAAGGCAACCACCGCACGGGCGCCTTAATGGCAAGCTATGTTCTGCTGCGCAATGGCAAGCCGCCCTTCGTGCTCACCGTGGAAAACGCCATGGCCTATTTCGATCCATCGACGGTGATACGCAATACCAGCAAGCTCGGGCCGATGGCCTTGTTCCGGCTGCCGGGCATCAACCAGCGCTTTGCCAGATTCCTGGAGGATCAGGCCGACCCTGGCTACTTGCTCGCACCGGACACGCAAGCGGTTCCGGGACCACCGTATCGTCAACTTCCCAATCATCCCGCCTTGGATCACAACACCGCTGCGGCGCCGTTTGGGGCGCCGCTCTTCGAGGAAAATCCGCATGTCCGCCAAGACCCCTGAATCCGGAACCGGCCTAAGCCTGACGCGGGTTAAACCCAAACGTGGCAAGGTCCGGCAAACTCCAGCCGCGACCGCGGCCGATCAAACGCTTGCTCCCCGCGAAGGTCTGCTGGCCCACGCCTGGATCGACCGGGATCTGAGCTGGCTCGACTTCAACCGACGCGTGCTGCACGAAGCGCTGGACGAGCGCACCCCGTTGCTCGAACGGCTCAAGTTCCTGGCGATCTTCACCTCGAACCTCGACGAGTTTTACATGAAGCGCGTCGGACTGTTACGCGACGTGGCGCAGGTCGAGGGCGAGGATGACCCGGCGGCGCGCGGCGGCGCCCGCGACCGGCTCGCCCAAATTCGCAAGACGGTTCTCGATCAGTTGGCGGAACAGGCGCGCTGCTACCGCGACCTGGTGTCCGTCCTGGCCCGCCACGGGATTGTTCTGGCGGAGCGGGAAGCGTTGACGGCGGCGCAATGGGACGAAGCATCGAGTTTTTTCGACCGCAACGTCTCTCCGGCGTTGACTCCGCTCGGAATGGACCCAGCGCATCCCTTCCCCTTCATGTCGAACCTCTCGACCAACTGGGGTTTCATCCTCCGCAACCCCGACACCGACGAATACGTCCCGGTCCGGGTGAAGATTCCGACCATGCTACCGTCGTGGATTCCGCTCAAGGCCGACGTAAAGCCCGGCGAGCGCCGGTTCCTGCGCCTGGAGGATTTGATCCGGCACAGCACCGACAAGCTGTTTCCCGGCATGGAATTGATCGACGCGACACTGTTTCGGATCCTGCGCAACGCGGAAATCGAATTGGACGAGGAGGAGGAAAGCTTGCGGGAGGCCGTGACCGAAGCGCTCCAGCAGCGACGCTTCGAACCGGTGGTCCGCATGGACCTCGCTCCGGACGCCAACCCCGCGCTGCGCCAGGGGCTGATGGAACGGTTCGAGTTGAGCGACGACGACGTATACGAGTTGCCCGGTCTGCTCGATTACACCGGCCTGTTCCAAATCGCCGGCCTCGACGTGCCGGCCTTGCGCGATTCGCACTGGACACCCCTGCCCCCGCCCCGCCTGCCCAACGAAGAGGTCGACATCTTCGCGGCGATCCAGGCCGGCGACCTGCTGCTCCATCATCCCTACGAAAGCTTCGACATGAGCGTCGAGGATTTCATCAGCGATGCCGCCATCGATCCGCAAACGGTGGCGATCAAGATGACCGTCTACCGCGTCGGCGACGACACACCGTTCGTGCGCTCGCTGATCCGCGCCGCCGAGGCGGGCAAACAGGTGGCTTGCGTGATCGAGTTGAAAGCGCGGTTCGACGAGGCGCGCAACCTGCTCTGGGCGCAGGAACTGCAAAAGGTCGGCGCGCACGTCACCTACGGGGTGATGGGATTGAAGACGCACACCAAGGTCGCGCTGGTGGTGCGCAAGGAAGGACACGATCTACGCTGCTACGCCCACATCGGCACCGGCAACTATCACGTCAAGACCGCGCGACTCTATACCGACGTCGGCCTGCTGACCCGCGATCCCGCCATCACCGCCGATGTGGTGAACCTGTTTCACTACCTGACCGGCTGCTCGCGCACGCCTCGGTTCACCAAGTTGCTGGTCGCTCCGACCAACATGCGCCAGCGGTTTTTGGAAAGCATCGAACGGGAAATCGAGTATCATCGCGCCGGCCGGCCGGCCCGCATCATCGCCAAGATGAACCAGGTCGAGGATCTGGAGATGGCGCGGGCGCTGTCGGCGGCGTCTCAAGCCGGCGTGCCCGTCGACCTGATCGTGCGCGGCTTTTGTTGTCTGGCGCCCGGCGTGCCCGGCTGGACCGAAAACGTCCGGGTACGCTCGATCATCGGCCGTTTCCTGGAACATTCGCGGATTTTCCATTTCGCGAACGGGCAGGAGGATCCGCTGGCGGGTGAATTCATCATCGGGTCGGCCGACTGGATGCACCGCAACCTGTCGGGCCGGGTCGAGGCGGCAACGCCGGTGGAAGACCGGACGGCGCGCGAGCGGTTGTGGGAAATTCTCGACATCTGCCTGCGCGACCAGCGCCAGGCGTGGCTGATGCAGCCCGACGGCAGCTACGTCCGGAGCCAGCCGGCGGAGGATGCGACCGGGCCGGCCTCGGTGGGTACCCACGCCTGGTTGATGGACCTGACGCGCCGCCGGACGCCGGTGGCTTGAGCGAACGATGCGCCGGTTGCCACCCAGCAGCCAGCCGGCCCAAACACTAAACGACATGGTGGATGCGTGCGAATTTCTTTCGATCTCGATGATACCCTGATTTGCGGACCCTCCGTTCCCACCGAACAATTTGTCTCCTGGTGGCGCTGCTGGCGATATCCCGAACGGCTTCGTCACGGCACCCGGTCGCTCATGACCGCGCTGGCGCGGCGCGGTTGCAGAATTTGGATTTATACTTCATCCGGCCGCTCTCCCCAGCACTTGAAAGCCTGGTTCGCCAGCTTCGGGATTCCGCTTGAGGGAGTTGTGAACCAGGCCCGGCACGAGCAGACGGTCGGCCTGCGTGGGCCATCGAAGTATCCGCCCGCCTTCGGAATCGACCTGCATGTCGATGACTCGTCCGGCGTCGCCATGGAAGGCGCGGACCATCGGTTCCCGGTCCTCGTCATTGCGCCGGAGGATCCAGGCTGGGCGGCGCGAGTGCTGAGCGAGGTAGACGCACGGATCAGTTCCAACTCCCACTGGAGTGCGCGGCAATTCGCTCCGAATCAGCCGTTCGATGCAAAACGGATTTTCCGGGATTGCCTTGCCCGAATATTGCTATCGGACCACAGAATCCCCTACTACGCCGTCGATGGCGTCAAACCCGATCCAGCCTGAAGACGATCCGCGAGTAATGATTCACTCCCCTCGACCCACTCAAGGAGGTGAGGGTTCGGATAAAGGAGTAAAGTCCTCGAAGTGGCGACCCGCTACATTCCAAGCATCCTAACCAGGAAAAACCATGTTTAGCAACTACTATCTCCCTGCTGATTGGGAAAAAATCATGGCGTTCTCCAGCAATAAAGAAACGCCATTTTTAGTCGTGCTCTTGGATAGGATCCGGCAGAAATATAAAGAATTCCGCGCGCATTTTCCCTCCGCGAAAATTTATTACGCGGTCAAAGCCAATCCCGGAGTGGAATTACTGGCCTTGTTGCGGGATCTCGGGTCATACTTCGACATCGCCTCGATTTACGAGCTCGACAGGGTGCTCGGCTTGGGCGTTTCGGCCGATCGGGTGAGTTTCGGCAATACCATCAAAAAAGCGAGGCACATCCGCGAAGCCTATAAAAAAGGAGTCAGGCTGTTTACGAGCGACTGCGAGATGGATGTCCGCAATATCGCCAAGGAAGCTCCTGGCTCTCGGGTATTCTTCCGGCTCTTGATGGATGCCGTAACCTCCGATTCGGATTGGCCTCTGTCGCGAAAATTCGGCTGCCAGCCGCGCATGTCAACGGATCTCATGTTATTAGCCGCGGATTTGGGTCTGGAGCCCTATGGCATTTCGTTTCACGTCGGCTCGCAACAGCGCGAAATCCCGGCTTGGGACGCGGCGATCATTCAAGTACACTCTCTGTTCGATTGGATGGAAAAGGAGCATTTTCGTCTGAAGGCAATCAACATGGGAGGTGGCTTTCCGGCGGATTATCTCGTCAAAACCAATCCACTTTCCGTATATGCGGAAGAAATTAATCGATATTTAACTCTGTATTTCGGCAATTCGATCCCGAAAATCTATTTGGAGCCAGGGCGTGGCCTCGTGGGCGAAGCCGGCGTTCTGATCAGCGAAATCATCTCGATTTCAAAAAAATCGAAAACCGACTTAAAACGCTGGGTTTATACCGACGTCGGCATATTTAATGGCTTGATGGAAACCTTGGGAGAATCCATAAAATACCCGGTCTATACCGAGAAAAACGGCGAAACCGGGGATGTGATTCTGGCTGGACCGACTTGCGATAGCTTGGACATCATGTACGAACATTTCAAATATCAACTTCCGTTGTCGTTGGAAAGCGGCGACCGGATTTACTGGCTTTCCACCGGCGCGTATACCGCTTCTTATAGCGCCATCGAATTCAACGGCTTTCCGCCATTGCAGACGTATTATTTGTAACCCTACAGCAAAGCCGTAGGGTGGGTATTCATTGCATTACCCACCCTACGGCATTCCGGCTACCGCTTGGGCTTCAAGGCGATCATCGGGTTGGCCGCCGAGACCGTGACCGTCGCCGTGGATTCAGCCAACTCGGTTTCCAAATCCCTGACCGTACCGTCGAACGTATCCTTGCCGCCGGGCTCGATCTCCTTGATGTCGGTCGGAAGTCCAATCCGATCCAGCAGGGAAATGAACGGCTCCGGATCGAGTTCCTCGACGTTCACCATCGTGTTCGGGTCCCAGATGCCTTGAGCCACGAGCATGGCCGCCGCGACCGGAGGAACGCCGGCGGTGTAGCTGATGCCTTGCGACTCGACCTCTTCGTAGCATCGCTTGTGGTCCGAAACCTGATAGATGAAGACTTCCCTCACTTTCCCGTCTTTCCAGCCCTTGACGAAGTTGCCGATGCAGGTCTTGCCGGTATAGCCGGGCGCAAGGGTTTGCGGGTCGGGCAGGAGCGCCTTGACGACCTTGAGCGGCACGACTTCCTGGCCGGTAGCCAGTTTCACCGGCAGATGCGATAGAAATCCGAGGGTGCGGAGCACGGTAAACACGTTGATGTAGTGGTCCCCGAATCCCATCCAGAAACGGATACTGTTGGCATCGATATTCTGCGAGAGCGAGTGCAATTCATCGTGCCCGTTCAGGTAAATGGGGCAAGGACCGACGACCGGGAAATCGTAAATGCGCTTGACCGAATGGGTCGGATACTCTTTCCACTGGCGGTCGATCCAGGTCCAGACCTTGATAAATTCGCGGAAATTGATTTCCGGGTCGAAATTGGTGGCGAAATACTTGCCATGACTTCCAGCATTGACATCCATGATGTCGATCGTGTCAATCTTGTCGAAATAACGCTTGACCGCCAACGCGCAGTAGGCATTGACCACGCCCGGATCGAATCCCGCTCCCAGGATGGCGGTCAATCCCTTCTCCGTGCAGCGATCCTTGCGCTTCCACTCGTAGTTCGCATACCAGGGCGGAGTTTCGCAAACCTTGTCCGGCTCTTCGTGAATCGCGGTATCGATATAAGCCGCTCCCGTTTCCAGGCACGCTTCCAGGATCGACATGTTAAGAAACGCCTGCCCGAGATTGATCACGATCTTGGAGTTGGTCTCGTTAATCAGTTTGACGGTTGCCGGAATGTCGAGCGCGTCGATCTGCCGCGAATGCAGCCTGTGGGCGTGATTTTGAACATGTCCCTTGCGTTTGACGCTCTCGATAATCCCGTCGCATTTCGACAGGGTCCGCGATGCGATGCAGATGTCGCCCAGCAGTTCGTTGTTCATCGCGGCCTTGTGGGCCGCCACATGGGCAACGCCGCCAGCACCCACGATCAGCACGTTTTTCTTCATTCGATTAATCTCCTGACTCAGGAAAGACTGCGTTTGAAATCCTTGTATCCGAATTTTCGGACCACATCCATGGTCCCATCCAGCCTGCGCACCACGATGGATGGCATGGAAAGTCCATTGAACCAGTTTTTCTTGACCATTGTATATCCGGCGGCGTCCGCGATTCTGACCTGGCTGCCGATCTCCAGTCGATTTTTCAGGTCATACTCGCCGAAAACATCACCCGCCAGACAGGTTCGGCCCGCGATTATCATCCGGTTAGGTCCCGGCTCGGGCGTTGCAATCCTGGCGGTAGTGCGATAGATCAAATGATCGAGCATGTGCGCTTCAACGGATGCATCGACGATGGCAATATCGATTTCGTTATGCATGACATCCAGTACCGTGGTCACCAGCTCCGTGCAACAGGTGATCGCTGCTTCACCCGGTTCCAGATAGACCTGAACCCCAAATTTTTCACTGAATTTTCTGAGTATTTCACAGAATTGATCAACTGGATAGCCGCCCTTGGTAAAATAGAGTCCGCCACCAAGGCTGGCCCACTCCATTTTTTCAAGCAGGAATCCATATTTTTGACCAATAAAATCAAGGGCTGCTGAAATATTCCAAATGTCGTCATTTTCGCAATTAAAATGGAACATGACCCCGCTTAACAGCGGGGATACTCTGATGATTTCATTTTCATCAGAAACCCCCAGCCTTGAATATTTTCTAGCCGGATCGGCAAGGTCGAAATGAGAATAACTGATCCCAGGATTGATTCTCAATCCAAGCTTTATTCCGCCGACCTCACCGTGGTACATCTCAAGCTGAGATACCGAGTTGAAAATAACCTTATCAGCAAATTTCCTGACCTCTTTGATGTCATTATTGGAAAAACCCACGCTGTAGGCATGAACTTCCTTGCCAAATTTCTCATGACCGAGCCGGGCTTCAAATAGGGAGCTACTGGTGGTTCCATCCATGTATTGCCGCATGAGATCGAACACGCACCAGGTTGAAAAACATTTCAGCGCCAGCAAAGACTTCGCCCCTGAAACCTCGCGCACGTGCTGGATAATTTTCAGATTGTCGAGCAGTCTATTTTCGTCGATCAGATAATAGGGCGTGGTTAACTTGGCCATAATGGCATGTCTCACGAAATATCGATAACATCATTCCGACTGGCTACCCAATACACCAAGTAACCGTTATTTAAAGAATTTATCGTACAGGCTGAGCAGCAGCTCCATCACGATCAAAATCACGATGTACCACTCCACTCGCAAGCTACGCCTGGCCTGCAACAAGTCAAGAACGGTTTCGGCGGTGCGACCGATCACCTCAAGCTTGCGTTCCAGGGCCAGTTGCCGCTCGTGCAACTCATACTCATCCTCCAACCGGACATAGAGCACTTCCAGATCGGGTTTTTCCCAAAGAATTTCCGGTTTTTCACCGACCTCGACCCGCCCCACCATGCGGTGCTGCGTCAACAGAATATGCCCGATATGACGGGTCAACATCCGTGCCTGGTAGGTTCCCCCACCTCCCCGCTCCAGATTGACGGCCAGGGGTTCCACCTGGTCGAAAGTGGCGGAGATGCGTCTTTCGTCATCGGCCAGCGCCACGCTCTTGGCCAGAACATCGGCAACCACGTGAAATCGTTCCAGACTGAATTCGCGCACCAACAGCACACCCTTTTCCAGTCCTTCCTTGCCCTCGGTCCCGGCACGGATATCAAGCGTCTCCATCTCGATTTCGGCGACCGGTTCGATCACGAAGGGTTGCAACTGCTTGAGAAAGGCGGCTTCCGCCAGCGGTGGAACATCGAACAGCACCACCGCGCCATAGCGATACAATACGGCGCAGCCTTGCTCAGCGACCGGTACGGTCAGGGGTTGCGCGGCCAGTTGCTCGGTGGTCTTGAGGGTGCGTAGATCCAGCCGATCCCCAACCAGCAGAGCGCGGATGCGAATATGATGTTTGTTAGCGAATAACCGTTCGAACATGGAGGTTCTCGTGCGCGACGGATGTCGGATTGAACGCTGATTCAGTTTGAAATAGGCGCAATATGAATTCCAGACTCTCGAAGACGGCTCGCCCCGACGGGGGCAGGTAGAGATGATCCAGTGGGGACGGCGCCTTGGTGGCACCGATGCTGGATCCCGTCCAGCATTCCACGATTCGCCCCCGATCGAGCGGCTCATCACTCCCGAAACCCACGTTCGCGCCGCTGCGTCATGGTCGAGGCGAGTAACCCTTCACCTCGCGGAGCCTACCACCAGAGGCGGTAGCTTACCCAGCGTGAGTTATACCAACTCTCAGTTGGCCGTTTCATCCCCAACGTATCCTTGCCGCGCCCAGCGCAACCAGAATCGCGCCGGCGATGCGCCAGCGTCCCAAGCGTTCCTTCAGAAGCAGGGTCCCAAGGAAAGCAGCAATAATCACCGAGGTTTCGCGCAAGGCCGCGACGGCCGGTATCGACGCGACGCTCATGGCCCAGAGCACGATGCCATAGGAGCCCACCGTCAGGATCGAGCCCGCGAGCGACGGCGCCCAGCGGCGCCGCAAATGCGCGATTACGACATCGCCGCGCCGCCACCAAGCCACGGCGCAAATGCCCCAGGCATCCAGAAAAAACAGCCACAGCGTATAGGACGCCGGACTGCCCGACAGGCGCACGCCGATGCCATCGACCAGGGTATAGCCGGCGATGATCGGGGCGTTGCCGCAAGCCAGCCACATCCCGGTCGATCTCAACACCCCGCGCTTGAGGCCGATCAACGCCGGCAGGACGATGCCGGCGCCGACCAGCGCGATGCCCGCCATCAAGCCAGGGTCGAGATTCTCACCCGCCAACGGAGCCGCCAGCGCCACCAGCACCGGCGCGAGACCGCGCATCAGCGGATAGGCGACCGACAGGTCGGCATGGCGATAGGTCTCGACCAGGGCCAGAAAATAACCGATGTGGATAAAGATCGTGGCCCCCAGCCAGGGCAGGCTGGCCGGGGCCGGCAACGGCAGAAAGGGCAGGAAACAGGCCGACACCAGGCTGCCGGCCACCGCCAGCCCCATCGTATCCAGCAGCGAATCGGCGCTCGCCTTGACCAGGTAATTCCAGCCGGCGTGCATCAGCGCCGCCAGCAGGACCAGCAAGGCCACCGGCGTGGTGATCATGCCGGCCAGGGCAGGGAGTACGTCTTGACGTTGGTGAAGCTTTTCATCGCTTCCAGCACGCCTTCCTTGTAGCCGAGGCCAGAGTCCTTGATGCCGCCGAACGGGGTCAGCTCCAGGCGATAACCGGGCACTTCGCGTACGTTGACGCTGCCGACGTGCAGTTCGTTCACCAGCCGCGTGATGTCATCGAGCCGGTTGGTGCAAACGCCGGAGGAAAGGCCGAAGCCGGTACCGTTGACGATGGCGATGGCTTCGTCCAGCGTCCCGAAGCGGATCACGGGCGATACCGGCCCGAAGGTCTCTTCGCGCACCACGGCCATTGTAGGCTGCACATGATCGAGCACGGTGGGCGAGTACAGCGCGCCCTCGCGCCGGTTGCCGCAGAGCAACCGCGCGCCTTGGCCGACCGCTTCGTCGACGCGGGTCTCGAAAACCCTCGCCGCCGCCTCGTCGATCACCGTTCCCATATCCATGGCGTCGTCCATCGGATCGCCGTGGCGCCACGCCAGGGTTTTTTCCACCAGTTTATCCACGAACGGATCGGCGACGGCGCGATGCACGAGAATGCGCTTGACGGCGGTACAGCGCTGGCCGGAGTTCTTGTAGGAACCGGCGGCGGCGAGACTGGCGGCTTCATCGAGATCGGCGTCGTCCATGACGATCAGGGGGTCGTTGCCGCCCAGTTCGAGCACCATGCGGCGATAGCCGACCCTGGCGGCGATGTGCTTGCCGATGGCGACGCCACCGGTAAAGGTGACCAGATCGATGGCGGGATCGGTCAGCAGCGCGTCGGCGATTTCCGCCGGATCGCCGGTGACGACTTGGAACATTTCCGGCGGGAGCCCGGCTTCATATAACACATCGGCCAGCAGCAGCGCCGAAAGCGGCACTTTTTCCGAAGGCTTCAACACCATGCGGTTGTTGGTGGCGATGGACGGCACGATCTTGTGCGCGACCTGATTCATCGGATGGTTGAACGGGGTGATCGCCGAAATCGCGCCGAGCAACGGGTCTCGCTGGGTATAGACGCGCCGCTGGCGGCCGTGCGGCGTGATGTCGCAGGAAAAGATTTGTCCGTCATCCTCCAGCGCGGCATGGGCGCCGAAGATCAGCACGTCCCGCACCCGACCGACCTCGTAGCGGCTGTCCTTCTTGCACAGGCCGGACTCGGCGGTGATCAGATCGCTGATCTCCTCGGTGCGCGCCACCACGATTTCGGCCGCGCGGCCGAGAATGCGGTAACGCTCGAAGCGCGACAGACGGGGTTGGCAGGCTTTGGCGATGGCGAAGGCTCGCGCCACGTCGGCGACGGTAGCCCTGGGCACCGAACCGATGCAGGCGCCGGTGTAGGGGTTGAAGACGTCGATCACGCGCTCGCGGTCGATGCGTTCGCCGCCGATGCGCATGGATTCCTTGCGAAAGGTCATTCAATGAACTCCAGGGTGAGTGTGGCCATGCTGTGTCATGGAACCATTACTGTCGGGGCGGCCACACCAAGCAAAAGCTCACCTTTCCTCATGGGAGAGGAGTTGGGGCTGAGGGCGTTTTTTCAACAACTTTGGTTCGCCGGAGTACTGGAGGCCGTCCAAACACGTCTCTTCGTACCGCTTCCGATGGGTGCCGGCGGGCTGGCGGGAAAGCGGTTTGTTCATCAATTCGTCATGTCGTTGCAATACAAACCATAAAAAATTCTCAGGATAGGCATCTTGTGATCTGTCAACAATCCGTAACGATCAGATTGTGCTTGCCAAGTATTGCAGTTTCGTTTAACGCAGCAGGTATCCGAGTCGCCATGAGCGCCGCCATCAGGATCCACAACCTCAGCAAAACGTTCTCCTGCTGCAAGGCTTTGCAGGATGTCAGCCTGGATATCCGCTCGGGGGAGATGGTGGCCCTGATCGGCGCGTCCGGCTCGGGCAAGTCGACGCTGCTGCGGCACGTCGCCGGTTTCGTCGCGGCCGATGGCGGCGAAATCGCCGTGATGGATCGAATCGTGCAGCGAGGCGGCAAGATCGCGCCGAACGTTCGGCGCCTGCGCGCGGAGATCGGTTTCGTCTTCCAGCAGTTCAATCTGGTGGGTCGGCTGTCGGTGATGACCAACGTGCTGACCGGATTGCTCTACCGCACCACGCTTTGGCGCGGTTTGTCGATGCGTTTTTCCCTGACCGAACGCGAGCAGGCCATGGAGGCGCTGGCCGGGGTGGGCATGGAGCAATTCGCCTGGCAGCGCGCCGCCACCTTGTCCGGGGGTCAGCAGCAGCGGGCCGCGCTGGCGCGTTGTCTGGTCCAGCAGGCGAAGGTGATTCTGGCCGACGAGCCGATCGCTTCGCTGGACCCGGAATCGGCGCGCAACGTCATGGAACTCCTGGCCGGCATGAACCGGGAGCGCGGCTGCACGGTGGTGGTCTCGCTGCACCAGGTCGAATTCGCGCTCAAGTATTGCCCGCGCACCGTCGCCCTGCATGGCGGGCGCGTGGTCTACGACGGGCCTTCGGCGGCGCTGACGCCACAATTGCTGGGCGAACTGTATGGCGCCGATGCGGAAGGACTTTTCGGCGCGGTGCTGGACAGTCCAGCACTCCAGAGGCCGGCGCCAACCCCGCGCTTCCCTCTCGCGACCGCCTGCGACGAAGCGGCGTGATTCATCCCAAACCGAAAGGAGAGCCCATGATTCGCTCGATCAAGACACTCGTGGCCACCGTGGCCATCGTTTTCGCCGGCCTCGCCAACGCCAGCGAAATCAAGGAACTCAACTTCGGCATCATCGCCACCGAAAAATCCGGCGCCCTCAAGCAAATGTGGGAGCCCTTCCTGGAAGACATGTCGAAGGCCGTCGGCGTCAAGATTAACGGCTTCTACGCCACCGACTACGCCGGCATCATCGAGGCGCAGCGTTTCGACAAGGTACAAATTGCCTGGTACGGCAACAAATCGGCCATCGACGCCGTGGATCGCGCCAACGGCGAAGTCTTCGCGCAGTTCATCGATCTCGACGGCACGCCGGGCTATTACTCCTATCTCATCACCCACAAGGACAGCGGGATCACCTCGCTCGAACAGGTGCTCAAGAACGGCAAGGAATACTCGTTCGGCATCGGCGATCCGCAATCCACTTCCGGCACGCTGGTACCGACTTACTACATCTTCATCAAAAACAATATCGATCCGAAGACGCATTTCAAGGTGATGCGTTCCTCCAACCACGAAGGCAACTTCCTCGCCGTGCTCAACAAGCAGGTGGATGTAGCCACCAACAACAGCGAGCAACTGACCAAAATCAAGGAAACCGCGCCGGAGAAATACGAGCAGATCCGCATTCTCTGGACCTCGCCCCTGATTCCGCGCGACCCGCTGGTTTGGCGCAAGGATCTGCCCGCCGATCTGAAGAAGAAGATTCAGGATTTCGTCGTCGGCTACGGCAAGGACGAGCACGAGAAGGAGATTCTGAAAAACATGTACCGTCTCAAGGGCTTCACGGTGTCGACCGACGCGCAACTGCTGCCGATCCGCCAACTCGAACTGTTCAAGGAGCGCGGCAAGTACGAAAACGATCCCAATATGACCGAGGCGGACAAGAAGGCGAAACTGGCCGAAATCGACGCCAAGCTGGCCGATCTGGCCAAGCAGATGAAATAACCCAGGGTCACGTACCACACCGGGCAGTTTGTGGCTGCCCGGCTCCATCTCGGTTTTCCGCCTCCTGCCATGAAGAACGAACCGACGACCCGTGGCGTACCATTGACCCCACCCAGGACGAGTCTGAAGACCCAACTGGCGTGGGGTGTTTTTTTCGTCCTCCTGATCTGGTCGTGGGAAGGCGCGGACATGCGCCCGCTGGCCCTCATCAAGGATTCCGCCAACATGGCGGTTTTCGTCCAGGATTTCTTCCCACCGAACTTCCACGACTGGCGCATCTATCTGACAGAGATGGTGGTCACCCTCCACATCGCCATCTGGGGTACCGTGCTCGCGGTGATCTGCGCCGTTCCCTGCGGTCTGCTGTCGGCGGAAAACCTGGTGCCGAACTGGGTCTATCAGCCGGTGCGCCGCGTGATGGACGCCTTTCGCGCCATCAACGAGATGGTCTTCGCCATGCTGTTCATCGTCGCCGTCGGTCTGGGTCCACACCACCGGCATTCTCGCCAAACTGTTCGCCGAAGCGGTCGAGGCCATCGATCCACGTCCCGTGGAGGGCGTGCGCGCCACCGGCGCCAACGCCTTGCAGGAAATTCTTTACGGCGTGATCCCGCAGGTGTTGCCGTTGTGGATTTCCTATTCGTTGTATCGCTTCGAGTCGAACGTGCGCTCGGCCTCGGTGGTCGGGATGGTGGGCGCCAGCGGCATCGGCGTCATCCTCCACGAAGTCATCCGGGGCTTCGATTACGCCGAGACCATGGCGGTGCTGATCATCATCATCGTATCCGTCACCCTGATCGATCTTTTATCCGCCCGGATACGCCAGTGGGCGATCTGACGGGCATCGGAGATTACTCGTGACTCATCCTTCCCTGACCGTCAACGGCGTCGCGTATCGGTGGCCCGTCCGCCCGGTCGTCGTCGTTTGCATCGACGGCGGCGATCCGGCCTACATCGAGCGGGGACTCCGCGACGGCATCATCCCGAACATCGCGCGCTTCGTGCGGGAAGGTTTCAGCGCCGTCGCCGAGGGCGTCGTGCCGAGTTTCACCTGCCCCAACAACATTTCGCTGATTACCGGCGCTCCGCCTGCGGTACACGGCATTTCCGGCAACTACTACCTGGATGTCGCCACCGGCGAGGCGGTGGTCATGACCGGGCCGGAACTGTTGCGCGGCCGCACCATACTCGCCGAATTCGCCGCTGCCGGCGCGAAGGTCGCGTCGATCACGGCCAAGGACAAGCTGCGCCAGCAGTTGGGCAAGGATCTCGATTTGGCCCGAGGCAACATCAGCTTTTCCTCGGAAAAGGCCGACCGATGCACCTTGCAGGAAAACGGTATCGAAAACGTCCTCGAACGGGTGGGGATGCAACTGCCGGACATGTATTCGATGGAGTTGTCGCTGTTCGTGCTGGAGGCAGGCATCCGTCTGCTTGAAAGCGACCGACCCGACCTGATGTTCCTCTCGTTGACCGACTACATCCAGCACAAACACGCGCCGGGCGATCCGGTCGCCGACGATTTCCATCGTCGCATCGACGAAAAATTTGGCCGTTTGGCCGGGCTGGGCGCCGTGGTGGCCCTGACCGCCGATCACGGCATGAACGACAAATCGACGCCGGACGGCAAGCCCAACGTGATTTATTTGCAGGATATCCTGGACCGGGAATTCGGCGCGGGCGATACCCGGGTGATTTGCCCGATTACCGACGCCTTCGTCAAGCATCACGGCGCGTTGGGCGGCTTCGTGCGCGTCTGGTGCCTGGGCGGAAAGGCGACGCCGGCGGCGATCATCGACCGGATCGCGGGTCTGCCGGGGATCGCGGCGGCGCTCGACCGGGAAACGGTCTGCCGGCTTTACGATTTGCCGGCGGATCGCGAAGGAGATGTGGCCGTGATCGGCGAAGCAAATGTCGTCATCGGCGCCGCCGCCGCCGAGCACGACCTGTCGAGCCTGGGCGATGCGCGACTGCGCAGCCACGGCGGCGTGACCGAGGCCCGCGTGCCGTTCGTTCTCAGCCACCCCCTAAGCGAAGATTACCGCCGACGCGCCACCGACGCGCCGCTCAAGAGCTACCAGATTTTCGATTACGCCATCAACGGCGTCGAGGTTGGCCCATGAGCACCCCCGGATATGGAAAGGTCGCGGTTTACGACCGGCCCAACGAACCGTTTCAAATCCGGGAATACCCGCTGCGCGCCCCGGAACCGGGAGAGGTGCTGGTGCGGGTACGCATGTCCACCATCTGCCGTTCCGACCTTCATTCCTATCAGGGGCATCGCCCGAACCCCTGCCCCGGCGTGCTCGGCCACGAGATCATCGGCATCATCGAAGCGCTGGGCGACGGGGTGGACAGAGACCTGCGCGGTGACCTGCTCGCGCCGGGCGACCGGATTACCTGGAGCGAATATTTCATTCCGGGCCGCAACTACTTCACCGAAATTCTGGACTTGCCGCAAAAATCGCCCGGCGTGGACAAGTACGGCCACCGGGCGGCGACCGCCCCGCCCCATCATCACGGCGGTTTCGGCGAGTACTGCTACATCCTGCCGCAATCGTGGATTCTGCGCTTGCCGGACGAACTGAGCGACGAGGAAGCCACCCCCATCAATTGCGGCGTGGCCACCATGATCGCCGTCACCGAAGCCGCCGGCATCCGCATGGGGCAAACGGTGGTGGTGCAGGGTTTGGGCCTGCTCGGTCTCTACGGCGCGGCCATCGCCAAGGCACGCGGCGCCCGCGCCGTGATCGGCCTGGATACCGTCGCCGGGCGGCGCGAGCGGTCCCGTCGGTTCGGAGTCGATCTCGCGCTCGATCCCGCGACCGCCGACCAGGCCGACCTGCTGCGCCAGGTGCGGGAGATTTGCCGTCCCGAAGGCGCGGACGCCGTGCTCGAGGTCTGCGGCATGCCCGATGTCATTCCCCTCGGCATCGAGATGCTGCGCGTCGGCGGCACTTACGTGTTGGGTGGCGCGGTCAATCCGAACGCTCGGGTGACGCTCGACGCCAGCCTGATCCTGCGCAAGCTGCTGACGTTGCGCGGCGTGCACAACTACCATCCGCGCAATCTCGTCGAAGCGATGGATTTCGTGGTGGCCAACCGCCGGCGCTTTCCGTTTCACGATCTCGTCGATGGTCGGTATCCGCTCGACCGAATCGACGAGGCCATGGCCGATGCCGCCGCCCGCCGCGTGTTGCGCGCCGCCGTCATTCCCTGATGAAACCCCAGACCCGGATAGTCCAGGCATCCCGTTCCCAGCAGCCAGCCGGTCGATGCGGACGTCGACCACCAACAGGCCCGAGGTGACCGTGAAGTCGTTCGGATCACGACCCCAAATGCCAGAGTATATCGATACCGCCGCTGGGAAGGGCGCCGAGAAAAAGCGGTGAGGTCAGTCTCGCCATCGAAAGATCTGTTGCGAGTTGACAAATACTCTGGATTAGGCTGGAGCCGACCAGTTCGATGGCCTCGTCGCTGTTGCACCAACCAGCATCACTGATCTGGCTAATCGAGTTCGAATCAATAAATCACAGCCGAATGAAAAAGCGACCACGAAATAATCTTCATTTTTGGATCATCAAATTGTCATGACGTGAAGA
>JAVMKJ010000213.1:0-9901 GCA_031732855.1 Candidatus Competibacter sp. | reverse complement strand
GAAGGAGTGCCCGGTGGAACGCGAAAGTATGGAATATGACGTGGTCATCGTCGGCGCCGGTCCATCCGGCTTGTCGGCGGCCATCCGACTGAAGCAACTGGCGGCGGAGAGCGGCCAGGACGTGAATGTCTGCGTCATCGAAAAAGGTTCCGAGGTCGGCGCCCACATCCTGTCCGGCGCGGTCATCGAACCGCGCGCCCTGAATGAATTGATGCCGGACTGGAAGGAGCGGGGCGCGCCGCTCGACACCCCGGCCACCCAGGATCAATTCCTGCTGCTGACCCGCGAGACCTCGTACAAGCTGCCCACCCCGCCGCAGATGAACAATCACGGCAACTACATCGTCAGCCTGGGCAACGTGTGCCGCTGGCTGGCCACGCAGGCCGAGGAACTGGGCGTGGAAATCTACCCCGGCTTCGCCGCCGCCGAGGTACTCTACAACGACGACGGCGCGGTGGTGGGCGTCGCCACCGGCGACATGGGCGTCGACCGGGAAGGCAAACCGACCGATCAATTCACCCCGGGCATGGAACTGCGCGCCCGCTACACGATCTTCGCCGAAGGCTGCCGGGGCTCGCTGACCAAGACCCTGTTGGAACGTTTCAAGCTGCGCGAAGGCGTGGATCCGCAGACCTACGGCATCGGCATCAAGGAGCTGTGGGAGATCGATCCCCTCCTGCATCTGGCCGGCAAAATCGTGCACACCGTCGGCTGGCCGCTGGATCCGAGCACCTATGGCGGTTCCTTCCTCTATCACCTGGAGAACAACCAGGTCGCGGTGGGTTTCGTGGTCGGCCTGGGCTATGCCAACCCGCACCTGTCGCCGTTCGACGAGTTCCAGCGCTTCAAGACTCATCCCGACATCCGGCCCACCTTCGAAGGTGGCCGGCGCATCGCCTACGGCGCGCGGGCCATCTCGGCCGGCGGGTTTCAGTCGATTCCCAAGTTGACCTTCCCCGGCGGCGTGCTGATCGGCGACACCGCCGGTTTCCTCAACATGCCCAAGATCAAGGGAACCCACACGGCGATGAAATCGGGAATGGTGGCGGCCGAGGCGGTGTTCGGGGCGGTCGCGGCCGGGCGCGGCGCGGACGAGGTCGCGGAATATCCCGAGCGGCTGCGCCAAAGCTGGCTGTGGGAGGAACTCTACCAGGTCCGCAACATCAAGCCGTCGTTCAGTTGGGGGCTGTGGGCGGCGATCGCCTATTCGGCCCTCGACACCTACGTGTTCCGGGGCAAGGCACCGTGGACTTTCCACCACAAGCCGGATCACACCAAGCTGAAGAAAGCCAGCGAGTGCCCGAAGATCGAGTATCCCAAGCCGGACGGCGCGATCAGCTTCGACAAGCTGTCCTCGGTGTTCATCTCCAACACCAATCACGAAGAGGACCAGCCCTGCCACTTGACGCTGAAAGACCCGACCGTTCCGGTCCGGATCAATCTGGCGTTGTACGACGCGCCGGAACAGCGGTATTGCCCGGCCGGGGTGTATGAAATCGTCCGCGACGCCGACGGCGGCAACCCGCGCTTGCAGATCAACGCCCAGAACTGCGTGCATTGCAAGACCTGCGACATCAAGGATCCCACGCAGAACATCAACTGGGTTACCCCACAAGGCGGCGGCGGGCCGAATTATCCCAACATGTGATCCGGGCGGACCGGTTTGCACCCCTTCCCAACCTTCTTCCTCGGGCCAGAATGGCGGGGGGGTTGGGTGGGAAAATCTTCCAATCCAGCACCAGACCATTGCAGGAGCCCGCATGTCCCCCGCCCCGAATCCACCGCCGCTGATCGAACCCGAACAGCTTCAGCCGTATCTCGCCGACCCGGCCGTGCTGGTCGTGGATCTGGGCGATCCGGCCGGTTACGCCGCCGGACACGTTCCCGGCGCGGTCCATCTCGATTACGCCGACCTGGTACGGGTCGAACCGCCGGCGATGGGCTTGTTGCCGGACGAAGCGCGCCTGAGCGAGGTGCTGTCTCGAATCGGCCTGACTCCGGAGCGGCACGTGATCGCCTATGGCGGTGACGGTAACGGTCGCGCCGGCCGGCTGCTGTGGACCCTGGCGGCGCTCGGCCACGAGCGGGCATCGCTGCTCGACGGCGGCATCCACGCCTGGGGCGCCGTCGGCGGGCTGCTGGAAACCCAGTTCCGCCAGCCGCCGCGCGGCGCGTATCAGGCTCGCTTCCTCAATCCGGCGGCGGTCGCGGAGAAGGACTACATCCTGGCGCGGCTCGGCCAGCCCGACCTGGTTCCGCTCGACGCCCGCACCCCGGCTGAATACGCTGGCCTGGACCGGCGGGCCGCCCGTGGGGGCCATATTCCCGGCGCGGTGAACCTGAACTGGACCGATGCCATGGACCCGCAACGACATCTGCGCTTTCAACCCGACCCGGTGCTCAGGGCCATGCTCGAAGCGCGCGGCGTCACTCCCGACCGGGAAGTCATCGTCTATTGCCAGACCCATCACCGTTCGGCGCATACCTACTGGGTGTTGCGCCATCTGGGTTATCCACGGGTGCGCGGTTACGCCGGCGCCTGGTCGGAGTGGGGCAACGATCCCGACCTGCCGGTCGAAGTCTGAGCCGGACGGTGTCTCAGCGGGCGACTTCGGCCGGAACGAACAGTCGTTCGCGGTAAAAGCGCAATTCCTCGATGGAATCGTGGATATCCTGCAACGCCAGATGAGTCGAGGTCTTGCCGAAACTCTTCAGGCCAGGGTACCAGCGGCGAGCCAGTTCCTTGAGCGTGCTGACGTCCAGATTGCGATAATGGAAGTAGGCCTCCAGTTCCGGCATGCGGCGCGCCAGAAACCGCCGATCCTGGCAAATGCTGTTGCCGCACATCGGGGATTTGCCCTTGGGCACATGGCGGTTCAGAAACTCCAGGGTCCGTCGTTCGGCCTCGCGTTCGTCGATGTCGCTGGCGCGGACCCGGGCCACCAGCCCGGACTCGCCGTGCTGCTTGCGGTTCCAGTCGTCCATCGCGGCCAGCACGGCGTCGCTCTGATGGATGGCCAGCACTGGCCCTTCGGCGAGAAGACCGAGCTGGCTGTCGGTGACGAGGGTGGCGATTTCGATGATGCGATCGGTCTGGGGGTCCAGGCCGGTCATTTCCAAATCGATCCAGATCAGGTTATCGGGGGACATGGGTTGTTCTAAGTGGGGTGTCTGGGTGAGAAAATCAGTTTGTCGGTGGCCGGCGAGCGATGGTTGCCACCGCAAGTTTACCCTGATTCCAGCGGCAGCGCGTGCCGCTTTCCGCGTGGTCGAGGTGGCATGGCCGGCCGTCGTCTGACCCAGCGCCAGCGCGAGCGCATCGGGCGCTTGCAGGAGCGTCGCCGGGGATTGGCCGACCCGGGAATGGAGAGCCTGGATGGCGCCGGACTCGGTCCGGTGCAAACCGGGCTGGTCATCGCCCATCACGGCCGGACCCTGATCGTCGAGGCCGGCAACGGCCAGTTGCAGCGCTGCGCGGCGCGCCAGAACCTGGGTCGGCTGGCCTGCGGCGACCGGGTCGTCTGGCAGGCTTCCAGTACCGGGGATGGCGTGGTGGTGGCGGTCGACGAACGTCGCTCGCTGCTGACCCGCCCCGACTACAACGGCCAACCGCGCCCGGTCGCCGCCAATCTCGACGTGGTGGCAGTGGTGCTGGCGCCGATGCCGGAACCGAGCGAATATCTGATCGACCGCTATCTGATTGCCATCGCCGCCATCGACGCGCAAGGACTGCTGGTGTTGAACAAGCTGGATTTGCTGGGCGCGTCGGCGCTGGTGGCCTTGACCGGGCGGTTGGAACCTTACCGCCGGATCGGTTATCCCCTGCTGCTGACCAGCAGCCATACCGCGCGCGGTCTGGACGAACTGCGGGCCTGGCTGCGTGGCCGCGTCAGCCTGCTGGTCGGGCAGTCGGGCGTGGGCAAATCCTCGCTGATCAAGGCCTTGCTGCCGGACCGCGAGATTCGCATCCAGGCCGTGTCCCAAGTCACCGGCCACGGCACCCACACCACCAGCGGCAGCACGCTTTACCATCTGCCGGACGGCGGCGATCTCATCGATACGCCTGGGGTGCGCAGCTTCGAGTTGGGAGAAATCAGCCCGGGCGATCTCGACCGGGGGTTCACCGACATCGCGCCGTACCTCGGTCGCTGCCGGTTTTCCGACTGCCGCCACGAAACCGAGCCGGATTGCGCGTTGCGGGCAGCGGTGGAACGCGGCGAGATCGCCCCTCGCCGTCTGGACAGTTATCGGCAACTGCGCGCGGCCTCGGACGCGGCGGCGAGAACGGGTCGCCAAGCGCCATGATCGCGATCGTCCCGCCATTCACGCCCCAGGCCTGACCCTCGCCACCTTACGCCATGATTGAATCGATCTCTTTCCTGTCCGCCGGGTTGTTGCTGGGGCTGAGCGGCGGGCTTTCGCCAGGGCCGTTGCTGGCGCTGGTGGCCAGCGAAACTCTCCATCATGGCGTGCGCGCCGGTATTTCGGTGGCGCTGGCGCCGTTGCTGACCGACCTGCCGATCATCCTGGCGGCGGTGCTGCTGTTGCGTCCGCTGGCGGACCATAACGTACCGCTGATGGCGATCCATCTCGGCGGCGGGTTGTATCTGGCCTGGCTGGGCGTGCAGGGCCTGCGCTTTCGGGGCGCGGACTTGGCGCCGGTCGATCCATCCGGCGCGTTGCGGCGCGGCATGATCGCCAACTTCCTGAATCCCAGTCCCTATCTGTTCTGGCTGGCGGTGGGCGCTCCGACCGTGCTGGCAGCCTGGCGGGAGGGCTGGCTGGCGGCGGCGGCGTTCGTCGTCGCGTTCTACGCGCTGCTGGTGGGTTCCAAGGTGTTGCTGGCGATAGCGCTGGGCCGCGCCCGCCACGTCCTGCGCAGCGGTGGCTACATTGTTCTCATGCGCGGCTTGGGTCTGTTGCTGTTGGCGTATGCGCTGCTGTTCCTGGGCGAGGGCTGGCGACTGCTCGATGCAAGTCCGCAGCCGGCTTGAGACCGATTCGACGGCTCGTCTGCCTCTCAACCCCCCTCCAGCAAACGGGCGAGGGGACGAACGCTCATTCCGACGCGAACAGAGCGGCGCCGTTGCTTCGGATGACTTCCGCGTAGAACCGGGCGCTGGCCTTGAAGGTCCGTTGCTGGGTGGCGAAATCGACGTGAATCAGCCCGAAGCGTTGCGAGTAGCCGTGGGCCCATTCCAGATTGTCCAGCAGCGACCAGGCGAAATAGCCGCGCAGGTCGACGCCGTTGCGCAGGGCCGCCAGCGCCGCGCGCAGATGGTCGCGCAGGTAGCGCCGGCGCAGGGGATCGGCGATTTCCCCGTCGGCCTGGGGTGGATCGTAGAACGCCGCGCCGTTTTCGGTGACGTACAGCGGCAGCGGTCCGTAGCGGTTGGCCACCCACTCCAGAATGTCGGTCAAACCTTGTGGATAGACTTCCCAGTCCAGCGCGGTGTGGGTTTGCCGGGCCTGTCGCACCCGGGCGGCGGCCAGCGGCCAGTCGCCGGGATCGTGCCGCACCACCTGCCGGCTGTAATAGTTGATGCCGAGGAAGTCCGGCGGCTGGCGGAGGGCGCCGAGGTCGGCCTCGGGAAACGCCGGCCAGGCGGCGCCGAAGATTTCCGCCAGTTCGGGCGGATAGGCACCCAGGAACACCGGGTCGAGATAGTGGCGGTTCCAGTAGGCGTCGGCCCGCATGGTGGCCGCGAGGTCCTCGGCCGTTTCCGCCGCCGGATATTTCGGCTCCAGATTGACCACCAGTCCGATCTGGTGCCGACCCTCGGCACGGTAGGCTTGCATGGCGGCGGCGTGCGCCCGCAGCAGATTGTGCGCCGCAACCGGAGCGGTGAATGGGTTGCGCTGGCCGGGCGCGAGAGCGCCGTGCAGGTAGCCGCCATCCACCACCACCCAGGGTTCGTTCAGGGTAACCCAGAATCGCACCCGGTCGTCCAAGGCGCGGAACAGAGTCCGGGCATAGTCGGCGAACCAGCCGGCGCTATCCGGGTTCGGCCAGCCGCCCAGCCGGTCCAGCGCCGCCGGCAGATCCCAGTGGTACAAGGTGAGCATCGGTTCGATGCCCTGCTCCAGCAACGCATCCACCAGCCGCTGGTAGAAATCCAGCCCGCGCGGGTTGACCGGACCGCGCCCCTCCGGCAACACCCGGCTCCAGGACACGCTGAAGCGGTAGGCATTCAGGCCCAGCCCCCGCATCAGCGTCACGTCCTCCCGGTAGCGGCGGTAATGGTCGCAGGCCGAATCGCCGGTGTCGCCGTCGCGAGTTCGGCCCGGCGTGTGGGCAAATTCATGCCAGATGCTGGGTCCAGCGCCATCCGCCAGCGGCGAACCTTCGATCTGGTAGGCCGAGGTGGCGGCGCCCCAGAGGAAATCGGCGGGGAAAAGAGTCGGTTCGAGCATGGGTGGAGCCTTTGGCCTTGCGCCTTTAATCTTCCGGGCTCTGGGCCAGCGCCAGACCGGTGGCGTCGAACAAGTGCAATCGCGTCCAATCCGGCGCCAGGCGCACGCTTTCGCCCCGATGGAACGCTCGCAAACCCGGCAGTCGCGCGGTGATCGCCGGACTGAAAGTCTCCAGTTCATCAATCCGAAGATGCAACAGCGTCTCATGGCCCAGATATTCGGCATCGCCGACCGTCGCCCGCAAGCCTTCGTCGTCGTCGGCGAGACCCAGATGCTCGGGGCGAACGCCAGCGGTCAGCGGCGTATCCAGCCAGGCCCGCCAGTATTCCGCGGTGGAGGCGGGCAGAACCAGCGGCAGGCTCTGCTCGCCCAGGCGCAACTGGAGCCCGCCATCGCGGGCGGTGTTCAGCCGCGCCGGGAACAGGTTCATCGGCGGGTTGCCGATGAAACCGGCCACGAAGGTATTGGCCGGGCGCTCGTACAGTTCCCGCGGGGGCGCGACCTGTTGCAGGCGACCCCGATCCACCACCGCCACCCGGTCGCCCAGGGTCATCGCTTCGGCCTGGTCGTGGGTGACGTAGATCGTGGTCGCGCCCAACCGGTCCAGCAGCTCGCCGAGTTCGGCCCGGATTTGCACGCGCAGGCGGGCGTCCAGATTCGACAGCGGTTCGTCCATCAGGAATACGGTCGGCTGCCGCACCAGCGCCCGTCCCATCGCCACCCGCTGGCGCTGGCCCCCGGACAGTTGCTTTGGAAGACGGTCGAGCAGGCCGCCGAGACTCAACAACTCCACCACCCAGCTTATCCGGCGCTCGATTTCGGCGCGGGGCAGGTCGCGCATCTTCAGGGGAAATTCCAGATTGCGTCGCACGGTCATGTGGGGATAGAGGGCGTAATCCTGGAATACCATCGCCACGTTGCGTTGCTGCGGCGACAGTTCGTTGACCGCGTTCCCACCGATGCGCAACGTGCCTTGAGTTGGCGTCTCCAACCCGGCCAGCAGCCGCAACAGGGTGGACTTGCCACAGCCGGAGGGACCGACCAGCGCCAGCGCTTCACCGTCGGCGATGTCGAGGCTGAAATCGAAAACAGCCTGAGTCCCGCCGGGATAAATCTTGTCGATGCGATCGAATTCCACGCTGGCCATGGGAGGTCCGTCAGTCGAAAAACCGTTCGGAGCCGAGTAGCGGCAACATTCGTCGAACGAGCGGGTCGGCGGCGAAATAGCGCTGGATGGCGCCGTCCCGCAGATGATTCGCCAGCGCGATCAGGATCATGCTCTGATCCAGGGCCAGATAGTTGTGTACCACCTGGCCGGTTTTCGGGTCCACCGCGTCGTAGAAGCCGAAATCGCCGTAGATCGGGTAGCGCTCGGCCAGTTGGCGGAGATTGGCCACCGCCTCCGCTGGTTCCGTCAGCAATCCCAGCGCCGCCGCGTGCGGGGTCACCGCGCCGCCCGGGTAGCCGCGCACGCCGAGAATCCGGACTCCGAATTCGCGGTAGCCGCCGGCCGGCGCGGAACTGGGCGACAGGCCCCAGACCGGATAGCCCAGGTGCTCCAGCGCGAAGCGGCGCTGGATTTGGGTGTGAACGAGATCGTTCCGTCCCAGACTGGCTGGCGCGTGCCGTAACTCGTCCAGCACCAGCAGCGGCATCAACGCCTCGAACAGGCTGCCGCCCCACGACGGCACGTATTGCAAACCCTGCCAGGCGTAGTGACCGCCGGGGAAGGTGTGGCCGTTCACGGTCCGGTCCACGTGATTCTTGGGCGATTGCGATTGCCAGTCGAAATGGCGCGGGAAGGTCCGGGCCATGCGATACCAGTGCTCTTCCGGCGCGTCGCCCTTGCCGATGGCGATCAGACTGCCCAGCCGCGCTTCGCTGTAGAGCAGCCCGTAGCTGTATTCGGAGCGGTAGGGCAGGTTGGTATAGTAGCCGTGCATCATCAACTGCTGGACCGGATCGTAGAAAACGCGGTAATCGCCCTGGTCGATCAGCCGGTCGCAGCGCCCGGCCAGTTCGGGAACGCCGTTGCGCGCCACCATCAGCCCGGCGGTCAGCCAGGCCGAATCGACGAACGAGACGAAGTGGCTGGTGCGCTCCAGGGTGGTGGTGTCGTAGTAGTTGTAATGAAAGCCCCGCCAGGTTTCGAGCCGTTCCAGCGTGTCCAGCGTCCGGTTCAGGCGCGCCCGGGCCTCGTCCGCGTCGATCAGCCCCAGTTCCCGCGCCGCGACGATGTCGATCAGGTAGAGGCCGATGTTGGTGACGTTGGTGTAATCGCCCAGCCAGGCATGATCGGGCGCGATCGAGCCGCCGAAGCGCACGGTGTCGAACGGGAGGCCGTGTTCGCGGTCGCTCAGCGCCGCCAGTCCCCGCCAGGTGTCCCGAGCCAGCCGCGTCAGAAAAGCGAGGTCGTTGCCGGGCAGTTCCGCCGGATCGACCGTCAGCCGTTCCGGCCACCCGGCCAGTCGGGCGCGGATGTACGACTGGGCGGCCGCCTTGCCACCCACACCGTTCTCCCACGCGGTCTTCTTGGGAGGGATCACCGGATCGTGGATGCTGGGACCGGGCTGGCCGGTGTGGACCAGAGCGATGTCGTCCAGCCAGTAGGCGCCACGGGTGACGGACGAACGGCGCGGATCGAAGACGACGGTGAACCCGCGGAGGTGCTTCCAGTCGGCGATGCCGTTCATGACGTTCAGCGGGACGCGAATGCGTTGCCAGTCGTCGGCGATGCCGGTAACCAGATAGCTGCCCTGGCGCAGCAGGCCGGGCGGTCCACCGGACAGCGGTTGCTTGAATTCGATCTCGAACGAGTCGGCAAACCCGGCGCGACCGTCGCCGCGAAACCAGAGTTCCAGGTGGTCGTAGGCCGTGGCGTCGAGATCGGGCAGGGCGAGTTGCCAGCCGATGGCGTCGGTGGCGCCGGGATCGAAGCGGTAGTGAAGGTGCAGCGCCCGCTCGCTGCCCGGCCGCCGGGCCGGCTCCCGCCGGTACTGGATCTGGCCGGCGGGATGGGCTGGATCGCCGGTCCAGCCGCCCATGCCCACACCCGGGGTGGGGCTGGTAGTCTGTTCGAAATCGTGCAGCACCAGCGGTGGCATGGCGGGTTCGATGGCGGGAACCGCCCAGCCGGGGCGGAACAACAGCCCGCCGAGCAGGATGAGCCGGCCAAACAGGCATGCGCGCATGGAGTCGGTTGCGGTGGACGGGGGTTGGGCTACGGACCGGATTTTGTATCGGGTTGCAATTGTAAACCAGTTTGGTCCCTGGCACCCCCGGCCATGAAGAAAGTAACCGTTCAATTCCCTCGCCTGTTTGGGGGAAAGGGGGTCAGGCGAGAGGAAGCTGAACGGTTACTGAAAAAGTTAAGGAGGGCGTTCGGAGGGTGGCGAAATTTCGCATGGCGGAAAGCCGGGTCAGTAAATCAGAAAGATTTCCGGTTCCTTGTTTAACAAATCCAGCAATTGGAGAAACTCCCGTTCCA
>JAVMKJ010000212.1:0-9914 GCA_031732855.1 Candidatus Competibacter sp. | reverse complement strand
GGACTGTTGGCGGGTGTCGCCTGAAACTCGCGCAGGTATTGATCCAGGCTGCCGGTCGTTCCGCAGACGAACAGGACGTCGTCCGAGCACACCTCGAAAGCGTCGTCGAATTTGACGAACACGTTTTGGTCGCGCTCCACCGCGATCACCGCCGCGCCGGTCCGTTCGCGCACCTGAGCCCGCCAGGGATGCAGGCCCGCCAGCGCGCCGGCGGTCACCCGGACAAACTTGAGGCGCTGCTCGACCGCCACCGCATGGTCGCCGAGCAGGTGGTAGGCGAGAATTTGCCCCGCCACCTGGCCCACCGACAGCGCGAAATCCGCGCCCGACTGGTACAGTCGCGCGACGTTCGGCGCCCGGTTGACTCGAACGATGAGCGGAACTTCGGGCGCGTAATCGCGGACCACCGCCGTGGCGAACACCCCTTCGCTGTCGTTGCTCAAGGCCAGCACCACCGCGCTCGCCGCCCGCACGTTGGCCCTGGCCAGCGTCGCGTGTTCCAGCACGTTGCCGACGATGTCCACCCCCGGTACGAGCTGCTCGTCAATCACGACGGTGAGTTCGTGGGCATCGCGCAGCATTTCCACCACCTTGCCGCCGACGGTGCCGTAGCCGGCCACCACGATGGGGCCGGTGCGACGGATCGGCGCGGCCAGGTGTTCGACCTGGGTCAGATTGGCGTGCGCGCCGACCACGACCAGGATCGCGCCGGGTTCGATGCGCGTGTCCGGCCCCTTGGGGATGGTGAAATTCCCGCCGCGCCACTGGCCGATGACGGTCACGCCGTGACGTTCGCGCAGGTGCAGGTCGCCGAGCCGCTGCCCGGCCAGCGGGCTGTCCGTCCGGACCCGGAATTCGGCCAGGCCGACCTGAGCGCTGAGCAGATGCAGGCCCTCCGCCGGGGGACTGATGCGGGCGCTGGCCCGGGCCGCCAGCGCCGCGCCGAGCACGTGGGTCGGAGTGTAGACCGCCGACGCGCCCACCTGGAGCATGGGCGCCCGGTACAGCGGATCGTTCGCCAGCGCGTAAATCGGCCCATCAAATCCCTGCTCGCGGGCGATGAGGATGCAGATCGCGTTGGCATGATCGTCGGCGTTGGCGACGATCGCCCGCGCCTGGTTCACGCCGGCCAGAACGTCGGGATCTTCGTCGAGCTTGCCGAACACCACCTGGTAGCCGCGGTCGCGCAGGTTGCGGGCCATCGCCACATCCTCTTCAAAGATGACGAACGCGGAACTGACCTGCTGGAGTTCCTCCAGCAGCGAGTCGATCGCGGGGCCGTAGCCGTAGAACAGCACCCGCCCCCCCATCGGCGGCAGGACATGCGGCAGCCGCATCTCGAACCGTTCCTCGATATACGGCAGCACGTAAATGGGGAAAACCAGCACCAGAAAAAACATGCCGACGAACTGGGTCAGGATGACCAGCAGGATCATGACCGGGTGGTACCAGGGCGCGTAGGCGCCGTAGCCGGTGGTGGTCAGCGTCTCGGAGGCCCATTCCAAACTTGCCCAGAAGGTCGCGGGTTTGCCCTCCAGATAGGTCGAGCCGAGCATGTAGAGAACGGCGAAGACGAGGAGAGCCGCCGGCATGCTCGCGAGCAACAGGAACAGGCGCCGCGTCGAACGCTGGATCCCTTGGGACATGTCCCGTCGCTCCCAATCTGGGCCAGAACCTCAGATCTCGACCAGCGTGCCCAGCTCGACGACCCGGTTGGCGGGAATTTGGAAGAAGTCGCTGGCGCTCTGGGCGTTGCGCAGCATCCAGATGAAGTAGAACTCGCGCCACAACATCATCGGCGGGGACATCTTGGGCACCACCACTTCCCGACTGACGAAGAACGAGGTTTTACCGAGGTCGAACTGGAGATCCTTTCCGCCGCATCCCTCCAGCGCCACGGGGAGGTTCGGCTGCTCCATGAAACCATAGCGCACGAACACCCGATAGAACGTGTGGCCGAGGTCGACGATTTCGATCCGGTCCGCGTCCTGGACATACGGTACTTCAGCGGTTTGAACGGTGACCAGAATGTTGCGGGCGTGCAGCACCTCGTTGTGCTTGACGTTGTGCAGCAGCGCCGAGGGCGCGCCCTCGGGCCGGCTGGTCAGATAGACGGCGGTGCCGCTGACCCGCTTCAGCGCCGCCTTGTCGGTCGAGCGGATGAACTGATCGAGCGGCATGGTCAGGTTGCCCATCTCCTGGAACAGGAGATGCCGGCCCCGCCGCCAGGTGGTCAGCGTGGTGAAGGAGGCAATCGCGATGACGATGGGGAACCAGCCACCTTGCAGCAGCTTGATGGCGTTGGCGGAGAAGAAGGCGATATCGATCAGCAGCAGCGCGCCGAGCAGGGGCGCGGCCAGCCAGGGGTTCCAGCGCCAGGCGAGGAACGCGACGAACGACACCAGGATCGTGTCGATCATCATGGTCCCGGTCACCGCGATCCCATAGGCCGCCGCCAGGTTGCTGGAGGACTGGAAGCCGAACACCAGGGCCATGACCGCGAGGTAAAGGGTCCAGTTGGTGAACGGCACGTAGATTTGTCCGGCCTCCATGTGGGAGGTATGGACGATCCTCATGCGCGGCAGGTAGCCGAGTTGGACGGCTTGTCGAGCCACCGAAAAGGCGCCCGAGATCACCGCCTGCGAGGCGATCACCGTCGCCGCCGTGGCCAGCGCCACCATCGGAATCAGCGCCCAGCCGGGCGCCAGCAGGTAGAAGGGATTCTGAATCGCGGCGGGGTCCTTGAGCAGCAGGGCGCCCTGGCCGTAGTAGTTCAGGACCAGCGCCGGCAACACGAAGCCAAACCAGGAAGCACGGATCGGGAATTTGCCGAAATGCCCCATGTCGGTATACAGCGCCTCGCCGCCGGTCACGGAAAGGACGATGGCTCCGAGCGCGAGGAAGCTTTCCCAGGGATGGCGGAACAGAAACTCCACCGCATGGACTGGGTTGAGCGCCGCCAGCACGGCCGGCGCGTCCAGGATGCTGATCGCGCCCAGTATCGCCAGCACGCCGAACCAGGCGCACATGATCGGGCCGAAGAAGCGACCGACGGCGCTGGTGCCGTGTTTCTGAATCCAGAACAGGCCGGTCAGGACGATCGCGGTGATCGGCAGGATGTACTCCTTGAGTCCCGGTGCAACCACGTTCAGCCCCTCGACCGCGCTGAGCACCGAGATGGCCGGGGTGATCATGCTGTCGCCGTAGAATAATGCGGCGGCGAAAATGCCGAGCATGGTCACGAACCAGGTGGCGCCCGAGTTCTTGGTCAATTCGGTCACGCGGGCGAGCAGGGCCAGGCTGCCGCCTTCGCCGCGGTTGTCGGCGCGCATGATGATGGCCACATACTTCAGGGTGACCAGCGCCATGATGGTCCAGAAGATCAGCGACAAGACGCCGAGAATGCTCTCCGGCTCCACCGCGATGGGATGGTGTCCGGCGAAGGTTTCCTTGAGCGCGTAAAGGGGGCTGGTGCCGATGTCGCCGAAGACGACCCCGATCGCACCGACGATCAGCGCCGACGAACGGCTCTTGCTTTCATGCGCCGACATCACGTTGTCCTCCCGGTTTATTTTTGTTGTGCGCATTTCGGCCGGTTCCGCGTCCATCACCGGAACAGGCGATGATGCAACGCATCATAAGCGGCGATCGAGTCAGAATCAATTGGTTTGCAACGAGGCTGTTTCATGCAAACAAAAACGCCCCGAACGCCGGAAAGGGTCGGAGCCAGGAATAACGGTTACCGGCTTACAGCTCCACCTGCGTACCCATTTCCACGACCCGGTTGTACGGAATGCGGAAGAAGTCCATCGGGCGGGTCGCATTGCGGAACAGGCTGGCGAACAGCTTTTCGCGCCACAGCGCCATGCCGGCCCGAGTAGTGGGTATCAGCGTGGCCCGGCCCAGGAAGAAGGTGGTATCCATCATCTCGAAACGCAGCCCCAGCGGTTCGCACAGCGTCAGGGCGTGCGGCAGGTTGGGGTTTTCGGCGAAGCCGTAACGAACGACGATCCGCCAGGTGTTGTGACCCAAATCATATACGGTGACCCGATCCTGATCCGTCAAGCGTGGAATCTCCTGCGGCGTCACGGTTAGCAATACCAGGCGTTCGTGCACCACCTTGTTGTGCTTCATGTTGTGCAGCAGCGCGTTCGGCACGCCGTCGGGATTGCTGGTCAGAAAAACCGCCGTGCCCGGCACCCGCAGGGTGGACCCTTGCGTCAGGCTTTGCAGGAACAAATCCAGCGGCATCGCATTCTCGCGCAATCGTTGATTCAGCAGCTTGCGCCCGTCTTTCCAGGTGACCATCAAGGTAAAGAGCGCCGACGCGATCAGCAGGGTAATCCAGCCGCCATGGCCGATCTTGAGGGCGTTGGCGCTGAGAAACGCCAGTTCCAGCAACAGGAAAGCGACGACCGCCAGCCCGATGCGGAACCAGCTCCAGTTCCAGCTCATGCGGGCCAGCGTCAGCACCAGCAGCGTGTCGATCGCCATCGCGATGGTGACCGCGATGCCGTAGGCGGCGGCCAGGTTGGACGAGGTATGAAATCCGAGCACCAGACCGATGACCGCCAGCAGCAAGACCCAGTTGGCGGCGGGCACGTAAATCTGGCCGATGGCCTGGTCGGACGTATGGCGGATGGCGATGCGCGGACAGTAGCCCAGTTGCGCCGCCTGCCGGGTGACGGAAAACACCCCGGAAATCACCGCTTGCGAGGCGATGACGGTGGCCATGGTCGCCAGCATGACCATCGGATACAACAGCCAGGACGGAGCCAGTAAATAGAATGGATGGGTGACCGCCGTCGGATCGCGCAACAGCAGCGCCCCCTGACCCAGATAGTTGAGCAGGATCGCCGGCAACACGAAGAAGAACCAGGCCAGCCGAATCGGTTTCTTGCCGAAGTGGCCCATATCTGCATACAGCGCCTCGCCGCCGGTCACCGCCAGAAACACGGCGCCCAGCACCAGGAAACCGCCCCAGCGATTGACCGCGAAGAATCGCAAGGCGTAGCCAGGATTGAGCGCCGTCAGCACTTGCGGTTCCTGCGCCAGGTTAATCAGGCCCAACAGCGCCAGGGTGGCGAACCACAGCACCATGATCGGGCCGAAATAAGCGCCCACTTGCGCCGTGCCCCGCGCCTGAATCAGAAACAGCGCCAGCAAAATGACCAGGGTGATTGGAATCACGTAGTCGTCCAGCATCGGGGTGGCGATGTGCAGGCCCTCGACCGCGCTGAGCACCGAAATCGCCGGAGTAATGACGCCGTCGCCGTAGAACAGCGAGGCACCGAAAATGCCCAGTCCGATCAGCCAAGCGCGTTGTCGCGCCGTGCCCTTGAAGTTGTGCGTCGTCAGGGCCAGCAACGCCAGAATTCCGCCTTCGCCCCGGTTGTCGGCGCGCATCACAAAGGTCACGTATTTGACGGAAATGACGATGATCAGCGCCCAGAAAATCAGGGAGAGAACGCCCAGCACGTTGTCGTGAGTGGGGGCAAGCGCATGGCTGCCCCCGAAGCATTCGCGCATGGCATACAACGGGCTGGTGCCGATGTCGCCGTACACCACGCCGATGGCGGCCAGGGTGAGCGGCAGGAGTTGGGTATCGCGCGGGGCGGAATCGGAATGAGTGGTCATGGAGACGATTGGCGAATGGCGGGTGAAGCGCACCGATATCAAGGTTCTTGCGGCTTGAAGGATCCTTGTCGGTGAAAAGGGCAGGAAAGGGTTTCAGGGCGCCGTCACAACCGGAAACGCCAAATCCCATTCGATAGCCAAGTCGAGAAATGGGCCAGGCGCCAGCGTTCCCCGGGTTTCGTGGATGGCGGGTTTGCCGTAACCCCCGTCGGCGCTCAAAGTGTAGACGATGACGACGTGATCGGTGGGATGCACCAGCCAGACCTCGCGCACGCCGGCCCGTTCGTAGGCGGCGAGCTTCTGAATCTGATCCTTGGCGGCGGTGCTGGGCGACAGTACTTCGACGACCCAGTCCGGCGCGCCGCGACAGCCTCGCTCGTCCAGCTTGGCCGGATCGCAGACGACCGAGATGTCGGGTTGCACCACCGTGGTCGCGTCGTCATCCGCCTCGTTCCCGCGCGGCAGGCGCACGTCGAAGGGCGCGACGAAGGGCCGACAGGGTTTGCCGACTAGGTGGTTGGCGATTTGCCGGAACAGCTCGCCGACCACCGTCTGATGGGCCAGACCCGGCGCGGCCATGGCGTAAGCCTCGCCGTCGATCAGTTCCCAACGTTCGTCATCCGGCCAGCGGCAATAATCACCGTAAGTGAAGCCCTCTTGCTGGGGTTCGAGCGCAGGTCGCGTCATGGTATTTCTCCCCGCGCGGCGTTGGTCAGCCAAACGTGCCGCCGTTCCAGCCCCAGTTTTCGGCGCTGACGCTGGTGAACCCGAGGTAGACCCGGTCGGGCGGGATGCCGAGCTGCTCTTGCAGCAGCGCGCAAATGCGCTCGGACAATTTGCGGTTCACCGCGCCGCTCAGGCCGCCGATGCTGCGGATATCGGCGTAGGCGGCGGGACCTTCCACGCCGCCCATCAGCATCGCGGCTTCGTTGACGGTGACCATGACGTAGCGTTCCGGTTTGCCGATGCACTCGGCGACGATTTTCGAGAGCGGCGCGAGCAGGTCGTGACGCTGCTGGTTGGACAAGAGGGCCGAGGTTTGCAGGGCAAGCAGGGGCATGGGACGAACCTCCATTAACTTCCGCAAAATCGCGTGGACTCCCTCCCCCACCATAACCGTTCACTCCCCTCGCCCGCTTGCGGGAGGGGGGTTGGGGTGAGGGTGGGAAAGGACGGGATCGCTCAGGGTTGGCCCGAACCGCTGGCCGCCGGGGCTGTGGTGCCCGGCTCCGCGACCGGCGCCGCCGTTTCGGATGGCGCGGCGGGTTCCGCCGGAGTTTCGGCCTGCTTTACCGGCGTTTCCAGCGCCGCCGATGCGAACAAACGGTCGCCCAGAATGGCCTTGGCCTCGCCCAGATGCCAGGCGACGCTGTCCAGATCGATGTGGGATTTGTAAACCCAGGCTTCGCCCCAGTAGAAGTTGCAACTGGTCTCGGCGCGCAGCAGGTGCCAATGCGCTTCGTTCAGCACCCGCGCCAGTTCGGGATTCGGGTCCTGGGCGCGGGCCGCCGCCTGCGCCACGGCGTGGAATTCCCGGCTCAGGTCGTGGACGCGGACCATGGTGTCGCGCTGGGCCCAGGAACCCTGCCACTGGTGGAAGTCCCAGCCGTGATGCTCGTCGGTGTTCCAGGCCCCGCGCCGTACCGTGACCTGCCCGTGCGCGCCGTACCGGTCCAGGTATTCGCTGATGAAGATCGGCCGCACGGTCGAATGGCCCGCTCGAATCTCCTCCATCGCCTCGCGGTAAAAATAGGTCCAGAAGTTGGATTTGTCGCTGACGTTGCGGAACCAGCCGCCGTTGTCGCCGTCGGTGGCGGTGGTCACCAGCGGTGGGAATTCGCACCATTTGGTCCGCTCGTGCAACTCGTGATAGAACCAGCCGTAGTCCATGCCGGACAGTTGGGCGTCGGACAGTTCGCGGTCGCGGACGACGATCGCGATCTGCTCGCCGCCGTACTCGGCGAGGTGCGGCCGGTAGCGCAGTTCCTGCCAACTCATCGAATCGACCGGGTCGACGTACTCGCAGTCCACCATCACGTAGCGGAAGCCGGCCCGCTTCAGGTGAGGGATCAGCCGCATGTCAAACCCCATTTCCGGCGGCCAGAAACCGTTGAACTGGGTCCGCCAGAGCAGATGGCGGGCGATGGCCTGCCAGCGGGCGATATGCTCGTCCCAGTCGGCTTCCGGAATCAGCGCCAGCACCGGGTGGTAATAACCGGTGCCGAGAATCTCGAACAGCTTCTGGTTTTGCAAGTGCCAGAGCAGTTTGCCGCAATCGACGGTGCCGTAGACGCGGCTCTGGAAGGCGGGACTGGACAGGGTTTCCAGCAGGGTTCCGGACAGCGACAGGTGGACGCGGGCGATGTCCTGATAGTCCCAAAGCACCCGCGGCATGCGGTCGTAGGCGAACAGGATTTCCTTGACTTCCCACTCGTTGGTGTCGAGCAGGGCATCGAGATTGCCGGGGGGCTGGTGCATGTTCAGCACCAGGGCATGGTGGATGTCCCTCATCGCGCGCCTCCTCGTTATTTTGTGGGCGATGGCGAAAAAAAACGTTAACAAGCGGACTTGTCTTCGACAAGCATACAAACTGTTAGGGCAAGTTACCATTCGGGCCGGCGCGCGGAGCATCCAGGCGTACCGTCATCGGCGGCAGGGCGTTGATGTCGATGCCCTGCCGTGGCACGGGCAGGGTGATGCCGTGCTCCCGGAACAGGTCCCAGATTTCCAGCATCACATCGCTGGAGATGTTGCGGATGCCGTTTTGCACGTCGCGAATCCAGAACCGGAGTTCCAGTAGCAGAAAGCTCTCTCCGAACTCCAGCAGCAGCGCCCGCGGCGCCGGGTCGGCCAGCACCCGCGCCGGCCGGCCGGCGCCCCGCACCATCAATTCCAACACCTTGCGCACGTCGGCGTCGTAGGAAATCCGCACCCGCACCTTGAGCCGCGCCAGGTCGTTGCGATGCGACCAGTTGATGACCTGATGGGTGATCAACTCCTCGTTGGGGATGAGATATTCGGTGCCGTCGCGGGTTTCCACCGAGACGTAGCGCGCGCCCAGCGAGGCCACCCAACCGTAGGTTTCCCCGATCTGAATCACGTCGCCGGGTTTGATGGACTTGTCCATCAGCAGCATGATGCCGCTGATCAGATTGGAGGTGATTTTCTGCAGGCCGAAACCGAGACCGACGCCGAGCGCGCCGCCGAACAGGGCCAACGCGGTGAAATCGATGCCGGCGCTGGCCAGCGACCCCACCACCGCCAGGGTGATCAGCCCGCCGGTGAGCAATTTACCGAACAGCACCCGCACCGATGGGGTCAGGCTGGGCAGATGCTGCAACCGCTGCTCCAGAATTCGCGATACCAGTACCGCCGCCCACAGCGCGATTCCGAAATAGAACATGCTTTTCAGCACGGTCAGCAGCGACAGCCGCATTTGGCCGAGGTTGATGGCCAGTCGATCCAGGAAGGCCAGGGTCGGATCGAGCAGGTCGAGAATGGCCAGTACGGCGATACTGAAGGCGGCGATCACCACCGCCCGCGCCCAGACCGGCTCGCGCACGAACATCGAGAACAGGCGGATGGCGATCCAGGCCGCCAGCAGATGGACGCCGACCCGGATCCAGTGGTTGGGCCAGCCGAACCGTGCCGCGACCGCCCCGGCGATCGCCAGCCCTGCTATCCACAACAGGGGAAAGACCAGCGCCGCCAGCGCCAGCAGGGCGTGCCGGCCATATTCGCCTGTCTGGCTGGTCTGGATGCGCCGGACCAGCCAGGGGTGGGCGAAATCGTGAATCCACCAGGCGGTGAAACCGGTGCAGACCAGGGCCGGCACCTGCATGGCGGTATGGACGATGTGGGCCGGCGTGAGGAAATCCGCGTGCAACCACTCCCAGACCATTCGCAGCCAGGCGAGGATCGGGGCGCCGTCGAACAAGGGTTGTTGCATGAGGCCAGGGATGTGGGGGAGGAATTCGGATGTCGTCAGTTTAGACGGCCCGGCGGGGCAACGCACCGGGGAACGGTGCTTCGGGGGCATTTCGGAGGATGCACGATCGGAAAAAAAGGATTTGCACCGACCTGAAATCTGGGAAAAACTGGTTGTGGAATTTCCCCTCGTTGGATCAGGAGGGGTGGCGCTGAGCGCCGGGGTGGTTCGAAACGGTGATTCCACGAGGCGGATAGGAGCGCTATGACCCGTAAAACCATTCTGATCGTCGAAGACGACGGCATCATCGCCACCCGCCTGCACGATACCTTGACTCGCTGCGGCTACA
>JAVMKJ010000211.1:0-50688 GCA_031732855.1 Candidatus Competibacter sp. | reverse complement strand
GGCTGGTTACCAATCCCCTGATCCTGGCCTGTCTGATCGGAATCGGCCTGAATGGTACGGGGATCGGACTGCCGTGGGGCTCGGCGGCGGTGCTGGAAATTCTCGCGCGGGCGGCGCTGCCGCTGGGATTGCTGGCGGTGGGGGCTGGATTGCGGGTGGACGCGCTGGCCCGACCGGGACTGCTGGTGGGAACCGGCGCGTTGAAACTGTTGGGGGCCCCGGTACTGGCGGGGATTCTGTGCTGGCTGGTGGAACCCGGACGGCTGGAAACGGCGGTACTGGTGACGTTCGCGGCCCTGCCGAGCGCGTCGACGGCCTATATTCTGGCCCGGCAACTGGGCGGCGACGCTCCGTTGATCGCGATGATCGTCACGGTGGAGATCGCGCTGGCGATGGTGACCCTGCCGATGGTGCTGGTGTGGGTGGTGTGAGCGACGCGGGTCGGCGTGGAGTTCGGCGGGTAAAGCCGCGACGTCGTCAGCCTTGAGATGGAGCAGTCTGATGGGTGCGGGTGGCCATCGCCAGCAAATCCGCGCCGCTCGCATGAGCCCGAAAAAGTCCGCCGTCGCCCGCAAACCCTGCTCCAGAGACCACTGCGGCCGCCAACCAAGCCGCCCGCGAGTCTTGGTACAATCCAGTTTCAGTCGATGAGTTTCGTGCTGGTGGTCGCCGTCGTCCCGCTCCCAGCCCACGCTTTTGCTCCAACACGCCGCCAGTTGCCTGGCCGCACGGTTTGACCGCCCGCCGCTCCATGCTGACGCTCTGGCGCAGGTCAAGCAATTTCAGGAGACACGTAAATGAGTGCCACTCAGCAAATCGTTACGGTCGGCGAATATGGGCTGGTTGCATTGTACATCTCCAAACCGACTGGATCGCGGGTTCGAGTATGGGTGTTCGATGAGGACGAAACACCGCCGAATGATACATTGGAACTGGCGTGTTTGCAGGAGGCAACCTGGTTTGCCCGAGCAGTGTTGGCTAATCCTGCCGAGGACGTGTGGAATGATCTATAGTTTATCTAATTGAGTTCAGCTAGCTATTCTTTTCTTCATGATAATCCTGCTCTGCATTAATACCCCAAATTTTTTCACGGTTTATGTGACCGGCCATAATACCTTCCACTGCTGCCTTTGCCGTCAGCATGGAGTGATCCTGATTGTTGTAACGGTGCATCCCATTTCTGCCAATCAGCACCAAATTTTCCATGCTATCCAAGAAAGCGCGCAGGTGTGGGAATTGGTCATAGGTGCCAAAATAGGCGGGATATGCCTTCTCAACCTTAACAACATGCATATCCAAAACATCGGAACCATCGATTAAATCAAGCTGACTCATTTCATCGCACGCCAGCTTTCTTAAGTCCGATTCAGACATTTCCCATAATTCGTCGCCTTCGGTGCAAAAATACTCCAGTCCCAACCAGATTAGATCAGAGTCACTGACTAATCCAGGGCTCCAATTATTGAAAATCTGTAAGCGACCAATTTTTACACCTGGCTCCTGAATGTAAATCCAGGTATCGGGAACGAGATTGTTGCTAAATCCAGCACGAATATAGTTCGTGGGCCTCAGTTTTTTAACCAGCATGCCAATAGTAATAAAATCCCGGTAGCAAAGCCCATTGGCGATTTTGAGGATATCGATTGGAGGTGCCTGAGAAAATGCCTGAATCAAATCCTTGATGGGCATGGAAGAAATCACACAATCGGCACCGACCTCAATGGATTGTCCAGTCTGGTCGGTATAGTTAACGGCAACGACCCGCGATCCCTCCAGACGAATGCCGGTGACTTTTGCGGACTTGACGATCTGAACTCCAGCGTCCGTGACCTGCCGTGCTACCGTTTGCCACATCTGTCCGGGACCATATTTTGGATATAGAAAGCGCTCGATCAAACTGGTTTCCACTTCCTTCTGAGCGACGTCGTTCCGCAGGCGGTTAAAGACTTTTCTGATCGCGTGAACCAGTGCCTTGGTGATGGATAAACCTTTAATTCGCTGTGCGCCCCACTCGGGGCTGATCTGCTGGCACTGCACTCCCCAAACCTTCTCAGTGTATTCCTTGAAAAAGGTATGGTAGAGGGTTCGGCCGAAGCGATTGATCAGAAAGTCTTCGAGATTTTTTTCTGGTTGAATGGGGTGCAGCCTGATCGCCAGATAGCTCAAGCCGATTTTGAGCGTTCTCGCCATCCCAAGGTTGAAAAGGGTACGCTGACTCAAGCTAATGGGATAATCAAAAAACTTTCGCAGGTAATAAATACGCGAGAGGCGAGGACGCACCAGCATCGAGTGTTCCGGGGTCTGTTGCGCTAAGCGGTCGGCCTCGGCCAAATCCTGGGACGGTTCGTTGATGGGCTGGAAGGCTTCAACTTCTCTTGGCACGGGTATGATTTGTCGCCACCAGTCCATCACCCAATTTGACTTGGAAAAAAATCGATGACCGCCAATATCCATGCGGTTGCCATGGTGATTGATCGTGCGCGCCAAGCCACCAACGTCATCCAACGCTTCCAGCACAATGATATTGTGCTGACCATGACGGACCAACTCCAAGGCGGCCGTGAGTCCGGCGGGGCCAGCACCAATGATAATTGTTGGATTTATCATGTCGTGGAATCCAGTCTAAGCATTAGCTGTTTTAGTGGAAAGCTTTTTGGAAGCAGCAATAATGAATTTGCGTGACGAGAATAATAAGGCCTTCCGGCAGACAAAGTTAAAGCAAAACACAAATCCAGCCGATAAAACCTTGGAAATACGATAGTCGAAATGAAGCAAATCTGTTGCTAGAAATAATATCAACTCATTGATAAATAGCCCCGTTATGCCAATTACGACGAAGAACATAAACTCTTGGATTTTGTTATTGAAATTGCGCTCACTAAATACCCATGTAATACTAAAAATATAAACGATAATCAGGCCAGATAAAAAGCCAAGACTTGCCGCACCCAAATAATGGAGATGCAGCAATTCAACGCCAACGATATAAATTCCGAAATCGGCACCGAGCGCCAATACACTAGCGACGAAATATCGCCAACACTCCCCTATTACATCGAAGTAGTATCGCCATGGCGATAATTCATGATGGTTGCCGGAACTTATTGCAGGTGTAAAGATAGAAAGGGATTTCATTTGTAGCTTTCTCCGGTTTAAATACCCATTTGTCTTCAACAAAACCTTTTAATTCTGACTGAAGAATCAAGAAATCCAATTTCGGTGAGTTTTGGCATACTTCGCGAACAGCTTCGATATCTAGTTCACAAGCGTAATTATTATTGAGTAGATTTAGCACTCCGCATAGCTGTTCTTGAAAAACCATGATTTCAAAAACTTTATCTCTTTTTGCATATTCCATAGCGGTAGCTCGATTGAATACCAATCCAGCAGCTTGAAAATTAGCGTAGTAATTTGGTCGTTGTAATAACAGCCAAGTGCTAAGCAAATTATTTTGCCAATATACTTGGTTGCCAGATGCAATATACCGTTTGAACTGATGTTCTTTATTTAATCCATTTTCTACGAATTTAGCCCAAGAAGTACGTTGATCCCAATAAAATATGGAAAAAGTTAGGATAAATAATACGAAGGCTAATCGGTAAGAACTAGGAGTTATCCTGCGGGTAGATAGCCAATAAAATGCTCCTAGGAGCACAACAATGGCAAAAGGTGTGGATGCAGCGAAACTCAGGTATGGATTAGCTGGCCTATCCCACCAAGGTAAAAAAGCATCAAGTTTCGCTAGAGAAAATTTAATATCTTGGAAAGATATTGCCACTACTATTATCAGGCAGGTAATTTTTAACATAATACTAATTTGTTTGGAAATCGATATCGAATGTCTTGAATTTATTAAGATGAGCAACATGGCTATGGCTATCAATATAAAACCAACAGGGTGGTTTATTGAAATCAGTGCGGTTACTAATAGCCAAGCTGCTAATATACTACAATCACCCTGCCTTAAAAGCTGGGAAGCCAATAATGGCGTTAACGACACTGCAAAATAATGCATAATCCATTGACTACGCCAGAGCTGTAATCCAGTTAAAAATACATTATTTATAATATCCGCGCCGACTAGGCTTATGATGATACCGCCTATACCGATTGCTATCACGCTTTTTAGAAAAAACCGTTGTCTTTCATCTAGATGACGGAGCACTAGAGCCAGTATCACGATATCATAGATAATGCTAAACCAATCGTTTGGATTCCATAAGAGAATAAAAAGATTATTATTATACTCCTCAATAATGGACAACCATTCTCTATCGAAGCTATTAAATAATTGGTTAAATGGTGTAACTCCAAATGCTGCCATTAATGGTAAGATCAAAGCAATCCCACCCAGCCACCACCATTTTGGATTATTCAAGCAACGGAAAATCCACCAAATCGCTAAGACTGGCAACGCGATGAGTGGATGGAAGGTGGCAGCGATAATAACCAGCGCCAAAGCAGCCCAGTAACTTCCTCGCAATAGCAACAGCAAAGAAAACAAACAGAGTGGTTCCGCCACACTGCGAGCGGTCAAAAAAGGCTCCGCGAAGGAAAAAATATGTTTGCTGCCATAGTAGGTCGAGAAGCCGGCTAGGAAAAATAAACCAAACCAGAGATGCCGTCCGCTGGCGAAAGACTTCAATAAAAAGAAAGACGCACCGAAAAAAGCTAATAGGCTGAGAGCCAAGATCAAAATTGTTCCCGTGGAAGGGCCAGCAATTTCAAAAACTAAAGCATAAATATTGGAAAAAATCGTAAAATTGTCTTGCGAACCAAAGGCAAAAAATAAATCATTTTTAATGTTGTCTGGATATAAATGCAACAAGGCCTGCCCCGTGTACAGTATACCGTCATGGCGAATTCCGGTATAAGGGTGTTTTATCAAAAATAATCCGACGATAAATAAGGCTCCCACCCAAACTGATATGTTGTTCTGTTGTTGAGGATTACGTGCGATAGCGGTGAGAGAGGACATGGTCAGTGCTTCCAGAATATGAAGGATTTTTTCAAGCGATCTGATAACAGGGGGCAAACGAGAATGCACGTTTATCGCTTGCTGGTTTGTTACATGAAAAAGGCAGGGTGGTAACACCCTGCCTGTTGCATTTGACTGGGAATCAACAGTCAGGTAATCGCCAGTTGATTAGTTATTACCCCGGCAAGAACCTGGCAGATACTTTTCGAGGACATTAGTGCCATCAGTAGAGCGGTTGCCACACCGCCACGCGTACACTTGTACGCCGTTGCCATTAGTTGGAGGAAATGTTAAGGCAGTGCCAGTAGAATCGATCGGCACAAGCGTGACGAGATTGCTACCACTGGCAACAGCAGCGAGGTTAGCTGAGTTAACGAAGACTGAAATTTTACCATTTGGACTAGTCTCAATTTTTGAGACATACTTGGTACCACCAGTAGAATTTTCGCAACCCCAGCCGTTGGAGTTTATAGCTGTCGACCCACCTGATTGGTAAACTTCCGTAATCGTCGTGCGGCAGGCGCTTGCTGCGAGGATGACTTCCGACATTTTGGCGCGGACCGTGTAGTCCTGATACGCCGGCAATGCGATGGCGGCCAAGATACCGATGATCGCGACGACGATCATGAGTTCGATCAGGGTGAAGCCTTGTTGGAACTTTTTCATGATGTACTCCTAGCAATGGAACCGTGCTTGAATCAAAACCCGTTGGGGGACTTGGGAGTTTCGGGGATCGCGTTCGATCCTCTCGCGTCCAACTGTTGCAGAGGGTGTGCCAATCGGCGATAGAAAGCGAAATAAATTTCCAAGTGATTGTAAAAAATAGATAAATAACATTGCCAAGTCCGACGCGACACCTGGAAGGTCCTGGCGACGGAGCTAATGGCCACGGTGGATGACGGTAAAGGGCGGGGGGTGACAATAATTGTCAGGATCAGTTCGCGGCTGGCGCGGGCGGTCCTGAAATCCTCTCGATCGGGCGGAGGCCCTGAGGTGGCCGACGGGTGCTGTCATTCCAGCCCCAGCTTCTTCAGTCGGTAGCGCAAGGCCCGGAAACTGATGCCCAGCTTCTCGGCGGCGGCGGTCTTGTTGAACCGGGTCGATTCCAGCGCCCGCATGATCGCCGCCTTCTCCAAACTCTCCAGATATCCCTCCAGATTGTTCACCACCGGCGCGGCCGGATAGGGGACCGTTCTCGGCTCGATTTCGCTCGGCAAGCTGACCGGCTCCTCGTCGGGAGCGCGGCGGCTGGGTGAAGCGACTGGTTCGGCGGGGCGCTGGCGGAGCGAGGTCGGTTCCGGTCCCGGCAACAGCAAATCCTCCGATTGGATCACGCCGTCCTCGCACAGGGTGAACGCCCGCTCCAGAATGTTCTCCAGCTCGCGGATGTTGCCCGGAAAGGCATAGGCCCGCAGCGCCGCCAGCGCCGTCGGCACCAGCTTCGGCCGCCCCTGACCGGATTGTCGACCCAGCCGGTCCAGAATCGCCTCGACCAGTTCCGGAACGTCGTCCGGATGCTCGCGCAGGCTCGGCAGTCGCAGTTCGATGACGTTCAGCCGGTAGAACAGATCCTGGCGGAACAGCCCGTTCCGCACCAGTTCCGCCAGATCCTTGTGGGTGGCACTGAGAATCCGCACGTCGATGGCGAATTCGGCCTGTGCCCCCACCGGCCGCACCGCCCGCTCCTGGATCGCCCGCAGCAGCTTCACCTGCATGTGCGACGGCAGTTCCCCCACCTCGTCCAGGAACAGCGTGCCGCCCTGCGCCGCCTGGAACAATCCACTCTTGTCTTGGGTGGCGCCGGTGAAGCTGCCCTTCTTGTAGCCGAAGAACTCGCTTTCCATCAGGTGCTCGGGAATCGCCCCGCAGTTGACCGGCACGAAGGGTTTCTCCGCCCGCGGCCCCGACAAATGGATCAGCCGCGCCGCCAGTTCCTTGCCGGTGCCCGACTCGCCTTTGATCATGATCGGCGCCTGGCTGCGCGCCAGCTTGGCGATCAGGGCCCGAACTTCCGCCATCGCCGCCGACTGGCCCAACAGGATGGGGCGGCTGTCGCCGGATCGACTCTCGCCGCCGCGACTCAGTCGCAGCGCGGTCCCCACCATGTTGCGCAGTGCCGCCAGCTCGAACGGCTTGGAAACGAAATCAAAGGCCCCCAGCTTGAGTGCTTCCACCGCCGTTTCCACATTACCGTGGGCGGTGATCACCGCCACCGGCAGGTTGGGATACTGTTTTTGAATGTGCGTGACCAGTTCCAGCCCGCTGCCGTCCGGCAGTCGCAGGTCGGTAATGCAGAAATCGAGCGGCTGGCGCTTGAGCAGGGCGCGCGCCTCGCTCAGGTTTTCCGCCGTCAGGCAGTTCACGCCCAGCGGCAGCAGGGTCATCTCGATCAATTCGCGGATGTCGGCTTCATCGTCCACGATCAAGGCAGTGCGGGAATCCATCATTCCATCTCCGGTACGGGGTTCGCGGGTGCGAAGGTGATGCGGAAGCAACTGCCGCCCTCGATGATCGGCAGGTATTGCAACTGGGCCCGGTTGGCCTCGCACAACTCGCGGGCCAGGTAAAGACCCAGGCCGGTGCCTTTGGCCCGGGTGGTGAAAAACGGCTCGAACAGGTGTCCGACATTCTCGGCCGGGATGCCGGGTCCGGCGTCGCGCACCTCCAGGAATGCCAGTCCCTGGTCGCTTTCCAAACCGGCGCGCAGCTCGATCCGGGGGGTGTCGCCGGAGCGAGCACCGTGCTGGCAGGCGTTGGCGCACAGGTTCCACAACACCTGGCGCAATTGATGCGGATCGAAAATCACGATCAGATCGATCAGTTCCACCCGCTGGCGCCACTCCGGCGGCGGTCCTTCCAGGCCGCGCGGAAAGTCCTGGCAAAAGGTTTCCAGCCACGGTTCCAGCGCCAGCCGTTCCGGGCTGACCCGGTCGCGCCGGGCCAGGTCGAGCACGTCGCCGATGATGCGGTTGGCGCGCTTGACGTTGTCGTGAACGATCCGGGCCAGCCGGCGGTCGCTGGCCCCGGCCCCGGCCGATTCCTGGAGCAGTTGCGCGGCGTGGCTGATCGCCGCCAGCGGATTGCGGATTTCATGAGCGATGCCGGCGGTCAGCCGCCCCAGCGCGGCCAGTTTGATCTGCTGCAACTGCAGGGAGATCTGATCGGAATCCTCCAGCAACACCAGCACGCTCGCCGCCTGGCGGCCGCTCAGTCGGGTGAAGCGCGGAATCAGTTCCGGGCGATGGTCGGCCGGGCGGAAGGCGGGACTTTCGAGCCCGCCGCTGGCTTGCCAGGCCCGCAACCGCCGAGCCAGCGGCGGCGAGATTTCGCCCAGCGCCATGCCGTGCTTCGCCCCAGGACAGCCGAGCAGGGTCCGGGCCGTATCGTTCAACAACTGGACCTGGCCGGCTGGATCCACCACCACCACTCCGTTCTGCAGATGGCGGATGATACCCTGATTCAACTCGGCCACTTCCAGCAGTTCCGTGCTGCGCTGCCGGGCCAGAGCCTCGCCGCGCCGGGCCCGTTCGGCCAGGGCATGGGTCAGCACGGCGGCGATGAACAGGACGGCGCCCAGAACGCCCAGCCGGACCAGGTCGTCGGCGGACCCGTGCAACTGGTCCCAAAGGCCGGGCCAGCTTCCAGCCCCTCGTTCCGCCCGCGCCAGCGCCTCGGCGGCCTGCCATCGGTCCACCAGCCAGGACCCGGTCAGCAGGAAAAAACCCAGCGCGGCCGCCAGCAGCGACGAACCCAGCGGCAACAGAATGCTGCTGGCGGCAACGGCGGCGATCAGCAGGCTGTTCAGGCTGCTGGCGAGTCCGCCCGAAGCGTTGATCATGATGGTGAGCGCCATCAGGTCGACCAGCATCTGCAGGTGCGCCTGCACCTTCAGGACCGGCCGCCGCCAATAGCTGCCGGCGATGGCGATCACCGCCAGCACCATGTAGCTCGCGGCCGCTCCCAGGAACAACCGCGGGTCCTGCTTGCCGAACAGCCGGTTCTGTTCGTCCAGCACGAACGCCGCCAGCAGCAGGGCCGCCAGGATCAGCCGGTAGGTGTTGGATGCCCGAAACACCACCCATAGTTGGCGTCGATCCACGAAACGGGTGGCATGAAGTCCGGCAAGCGGGTCGTCAGCGATCATGGTAGCGCGGCGCGCGAAGGCGGTTCCTCTGCATGGGCGATTCTGCCGGGGTGATTTCACGGTATAATTTTAGCCACGCCGCGGCCGGGATGGAGCGGCCATCGCCAATCTCGCGGTGAATGCGTGAAGATTGGGGTATTTCGGGATAGAATGACAACCTCACTGTATAAAGGGGGATGTAAACCGCATGAACCTTCACGAGTACCAAGCAAAAGAACTCCTCCAGCAATTCGGCGTGGCGATACCCCGCGGCATCAAGGTTACCTCGCAACAGGAGGCGGTTGAAGCCGCCAAGGCGCTCGGCGGCCCGCTGTGGGTGGTCAAGGCCCAGGTCCATGCCGGCGGTCGCGGCAAGGCCGGCGGCGTCAAGCTGGCGCGCAGTCTCCAGGATGTCGAGGAGATCTCCGGCCGGCTGCTCGGCTCCACCCTGCACACCCATCAAACCGGTCCCGAGGGCGTCCCGATCCACGCCCTGCTGATCCAGGACGGCGTGGACATCACCAAGGAGTATTATCTGAGCTGCCTGGTGGATCGCAGCAAGAAGCGCGTTATCCTGATCGGTTCTTCCGAGGGCGGCATGGATATCGAGGAAGTTGCCGCCAAGACCCCCGAGAAGATTCTGACCCTCACGATCGATCCGACCGCCGGCATCCAGCCCTATCAGGCTCGCGATCTGGGCTTCAAGATGGGCATGGGCAAAAAGGAAGTCGACCAGTTGGTCAAGGTGGTGAGCGGCGTTTATAACCTGTTCGTCCAGAAGGATTGCAGCATGGTCGAGATCAACCCGCTGATCGTGACCACCGACGGCCAGGTGATGGCGCTGGACGCCAAGGTCAGTCTGGACGATAACGCCTTGTATCGGCACAAGGATACCGCCGAGATGCGCGATCCCACCCAGGAGGACGAGCGCGAGCACATCGCTCACGAGATCGGCCTCAACTACGTGGCGCTGGACGGCAACATCGGCTGCATGGTCAACGGCGCCGGCCTAGCGATGGCGACCATGGACGTCTGCCAGTTGCACGGCGGCGAGCCGGCCAACTTCCTGGACGTGGGCGGCGGCGCCACCGCCGACCGCGTGGCCCGGGCCTTCAAGCTGATTCTGTCCTCGTCCAAGGTCAAGGCCATCCTGGTCAACATCTTCGGCGGCATCGTCCGCTGCGACACGATCGCGCAGGGTATCATCGACGCGGTCAAGGAGGTCGGTCTGTCCCTCCCGGTGGTGGTACGGCTGCAGGGTACCAACGTCGAAGCCGGGCGCGAGATGCTGGCCAAGTCCGGCATGAACATCATGGCCGCCGACGACCTGACCGACGCCGCCAAGATGGCGGTGGCCGCGGCCGCCAAGTAGCCGCCGGACCCCAGGCCCATCACCTATCAAGGGAAATCGCGCACCATGAGTATTCTGATCGACAAAAACACCAAGGTTATCTGCCAGGGTTTCACCGGGTCGCAGGGCACCTTCCACTCCGAGCAGGCCATCGCCTACGGCACCAACCTGGTCGGCGGCATCAGCCCGGGCAAGGGCGGCAGCACCCATCTGGGCAAGCCGGTGTTCAACACCGTCTATGACGCGGTCGCCGCCACCGGCGCCGACGCCACCATGATCTACGTCCCGGCCGCGTTTGCCGGCGACGCCATCCTGGAAGCGGCCGACGCCGGCATCAAGGTCATCGCCTGCATCACCGAGGGCATTCCGGTCATGGACATGCTCAAGGTCAAGGCGGTGCTGACCAACAACTATCCGGGCGTCTATCTGATCGGTCCCAACTGTCCGGGCGTGATTACCCCCGGCGCCTGCAAGATGGGCATCATGCCCGGCCACATCCACCTGCCCGGCAAGATCGGCATCGTGTCCCGTTCCGGTACTCTGACCTATGAGGCGGTCTGGCAGACCACCCAGACCGGTTTGGGCCAGTCCACCTGCGTCGGCATCGGCGGCGACCCGATCCACGGCATGGGCTTCGTGGACGTGCTGACCCTGTTCAAGGACGACCCGCAGACCGAGGGCATCGTGATGGTCGGCGAGATCGGCGGCAGCGCCGAGGAAGAGGGCGCGGCCTACATCAAGGCCAACATCAAGAAGCCGGTGGTGGCCTACATCGCCGGCGTCACCGCGCCTCCGGGCAAGCGCATGGGCCACGCCGGCGCCATCATCATGGGCGGCAAGGGCACCGCCAAGGACAAGTTCGCGGCCCTGGAAGCCGCCGGCGCCAAGATCGTCCGCTCCCCGGCCGACATCGGCGCGGCGATGAAGTCGTTCTTTAGCTGATGCGTTCGACCGTCCGCTGTTCTTCCCGCCGGAAGCGCAGCGGGCGGCGAGGGTCGCAAGCATGAGTCCTTCGCTGAATCACAGCTATCTTTGCAGAAAAATCATTCTCGAAATTGAAAAGACCGAGCAGTGGGAAGCGTGGCCGGAACTGACGCTGAACATTGAATCCGGTCTGATCCCCGATATCGCGGTCTACCCACGCGACGGTTTGAAACCCAATTTCATGGAAGACGCCATGAAATGCGACGTGTTGCCGCAACTCATTATTGATGTCGCGTCCCCCAGTCAGTCCATGCACGACTTGATGGCCAAGGCGGCGCGCTTTTTGAAATCCGGCGTTCCCGCAGTCTGGACGGTCGAGCCCTATGGGCAGATTGTGTATGTCTCAACCCTGCAAGGGCGTAAAGTGGAACTGGCGGGCGTGGTGGAAAGCGCGGGGGTCGCCATCGATTTTGCCCGGATTTTTCAAGCATGACCCGATCGGAAAGCGGTGGGAGGCAACACCCGATGGTCGCTGACTTCTCCTCCCTCCGGGTCGTCATGGCCCAACTCGACTTTCTGGTCGGGGACATCAACGGCAATGTCGACCGGATCGCCGCCGCCGCCCGGGAGGCTCGCGACCGGCTGAAGGCCGATCTGATCGTGTTTCCGGAACTGGCCATTACCGGCTATCCCCCCGAGGATTTGCTGCTGCGCCCCGGCTTTATCCGTCAGGCGGAACTCGCCCTGCGACGGCTGCGCGGCGAGGTGCGGGGCATCGCCGCCGTGGTCGGTTGCCCGCTGCCGACGCCGGCGGGGCTGCGCAACGCCGCCGTGGTGTTGGAAGGCGGCGAGATTCGGGCGACCTATTTCAAGCAGTGGCTGCCCAATTACGGCGTGTTCGACGAGAAGCGCTATTTCGTGCCGGGCGGGGACCCGGTGGTGTTCGAAGTCGCCGGGGCGCGAGTGGGTGTGACCATCTGCGAGGATGTCTGGCTGCCGGGACCGGTGGCTCGGGCCGCGGAGGCCGGGGCGCAAGTGATGGTCAATCTCAACGCCTCGCCCTATCACGCCGGCAAGGGCGACCAGCGGCTGACGGTACTGCGCGATCGCGTGCGGGAAGGTCGTATTCCCATCGTCTACGTCAACCTGTTGGGCGGTCAGGACGAGTTGGTGTTCGACGGTGGCTCGATGGTGGTCGGCGCCGATGGCGAACTGGTCCAGCGCGCGCCGTTTTTCGACGCCGGGCTGCATCCGGTGGATTTCGCCCTCTCCGTCGCGGGCGCGACGCCGGTTCCCGGGCCGGTGGCCGGCGAGCCGGGGCTGGAGGAGGGCATCTACCGGGCGCTGGTGCTGGGCGTGCGGGATTACGTGGAGAAAAACGGCTTCCCCGGCGTGGTGCTGGGGCTGTCCGGCGGCATCGATTCGGCGCTGACCCTGGCGATCGCGGCGGACGCGCTGGGGCCGGAACGGGTCGAGGCGGTGCTCATGCCGTCGCGCTACACCGCCGACATGAGCAACACCGACGCGGAGTTGGAGGCCCGGGCGCTGGGCGTGAAATATCACCTTCTGCCCATCGAGCCGGCGTTCCAGTCCTTTTTGCGGATCTTGCAGCCGGTGATCGCCGGGTTGCCGCCCGACATCACCGAGGAAAACCTGCAGGCGCGCTGCCGGGGCGTGCTGCTGATGGCTATTTCCAACAAGACGGGCAAGCTGGTGCTGACCACCGGCAACAAGAGCGAGACGGCGGTCGGCTACTCCACGCTCTACGGCGACATGGCCGGCGGTTTCGCGCCGATCAAGGACGTGCTGAAGACCATGGTCTACCGGCTGGCGGATTGGCGCAACGCCCGGTCGGCGGTGATCCCGCAACGGGTGTTCGAACGGCCGCCCTCGGCGGAATTGCGTCCGGATCAGACCGATCAGGACAGTCTGCCCGCCTACGATCTATTGGACGCGATCCTGCACGGCTACGTGGAAGAGGACCAGTCGGTGGAGGAGTTGATCGCGGCCGGTTTCGACCGGGCGACGGTGGAGCGAGTGGCGCGGCTGGTGATTTCGAACGAGTACAAGCGCCGCCAGGCCGCGCCGGGCGTGCGGATCACCCCGCGCGCCTTCGGGCGGGACCGGCGGTATCCGATCACCTCGGGGTTTCGGCGCTAGCGCGCCAGTTCCGGTGTCAGGTGCGGCTGCATCTCCCGCAGCAACGTCTTAAACACCTTGGGGTTACCGGCGACGATGTTGCCGGATTTCATGAAGTCGTTCCCGCCGCCGAAGTCGCTTACCAGCCCGCCTGCTTCCTGCACGATCAGCGCGCCAGCGGCGATGTCCCACTCCTTCAGGCCAATCTCCCAGAACCCATCCAGCCGGCCGGACGCCACATAGGACAAATCCAGCGAAGCCGCCCCGGCGCGGCGGATTTCCATGCACTTGCCGAACAGGCTGCCAAAGAAACTCAGATAAGCGGGCTGATGCTGGGGATGACGGAAGGGAAAACCGGTGCCGAGCAGGGCGTTTTCCAGTTGGATGATGCCGCTGGCCCGGATGCGCCGGTCGTTGACTTGCGCGCTTTCGCCGCGCGAGGCGGTGAACATCTCCTGCCGGATCGGGTCGTAAACCAGCCCCGCTTCCAGCCGGTTCCGGTGGCGGAAGGCGATGGAAATGGCGAAGTGGGGGATGCCGTGCAGAAAATTGGTGGTGCCGTCCAGCGGGTCGATCACCCATTGGTACTCATCCTGCCCCGGCTGTTCGCCGGTTTCCTCGGCCAGAATGCCGTGGTTGGGATAGGTCTTGCGCAGGATCTGGATGATCTCGCGTTCGGCCTGCAGGTCCGCCTCGCTGACGAAATCGTTGCGGTTCTTCGCGGTAACGTTCAGCCGTTCGAGATGGTCGAAATGGCGGAGCAGGATGCGGCTGGCGCCAAGGGCGGCGCGTTTGGCGATGGTCAGGACTGGATGCATGGCGGATCGGTCGGAGCGCGGGAGGTCGGGATATCGGGCGCGGGCGCGTCATCATAACAGAACTTGGCGAACGTCTTGGGGGAGTTCGAAACCCGGCATCGGGTATAATGGGCGCTCTTACCGAACGTTCAGCCGCAGGAGCCCAGCCGTCATGAGCAAAACCCTCGCCCGATTGCGACACGAGTACGCCCTGGGCGCCTTGCGCAAGACCGACGTCGATCCCGACCCGGTCCGGCAGTTCCAGCGCTGGCTTCAGGAAGCGATCACCGCGCGACTGCCCGAACCCAACGCCATGACCCTGGCGACCGCCGACCGAACCGGTCGCCCCTACGCGCGGGCGGTGCTGCTCAAGGATTGCGACGCTGGCGGATTCGTGTTTTTCACCAACTACCGCAGCGACAAAGGCCGGCAATTGACCGAGAATCCCCACGCCGCCCTGATGTTTCTGTGGCTGGAACTGGAGCGGCAGGTGCGAGTCGAAGGCACGGTCGGCAAAATCCCCCCCGCCGAATCCGAGGCCTATTTTCGTATCCGGCCGCGTGAAGGCCGGCTGGGGGCGCTGGCATCCCGCCAGAGCCAGGTGGTGGCCGGACGGGAGATTCTGGACGAACGCTACCGGCAACTGGACGCGCAGTTTCCCGACGACAATATCCCGATGCCGAGCCAGTGGGGTGGCTATCGGGTGAAGCCGGAAATGCTGGAGTTCTGGCAGGGTCGCCACGGTCGGATGCACGACCGGCTGCGCTACCGGTTGCAGCCGGGCGGAGTCTGGCTGCTGGAGCGGTTGGAGCCCTGAAGGACGCCATCGTGCCCGCCCTGTCCTGGGGGGACCGGCCTGGCGGCGATGGTGGAGAAGCCTTACCGGAGCGGTTCGCCCATGTAGCGCCGCAGCAGCGGGCGCGCGTCCAGTTCGACATTCAGTTCGGCCAGGAACACGAACACCCCACCCAGCTTGCGGTGAAGGAACAGGAATTCCCTGGGCGGTATCTGGAACGATAGCGACAGGCTGGCATGGGACGCCGCCCGCGCCACCCGCTCGGGCAGATCGGACGCCCCCCAGCGGTATTCCCCCCGGTCGTTGCGCCACTCCCGGCCCGATCCTTCGGCGTCGGGCGCCTCAAACGGTTCGACGATGAGGAAGCACATCTCGGCCAGACTGTCCGCGGCCGCGGCTGAAGCCGATGCTGGCAGAAAGCCCAGATCGACCGCGGCCCGCCGCAACCGGCCCTTGTCCCGCCAGAACGCGCCGCGCACCATTTCGTAATAGGCGTGCAGGAACGCCGACGGAAATTGTCGCACCGCACCAAAATCGAGCAGAACCAGCCGGTCCTGGTCCTGTTTCGGGTCGAGCTGGATCCGGTAGTTACCGAAATGAGGGTCGGTCTGTACCAGACCCCATTCGAAGAACTCCCGCAGGAACAAGTCCAGCGCCGCTTCCCCCAGCCGATTGCGGCGCGGCTGGGCGAGCGCCTGGACTTCGGCTCCTTCCACGGTCGATCCCGGTTCGTAGGACAGCGCCAATACCCTCCCGGTCGAGTATTCGGGGAACGGTTCCGGCACCCGGTAGCGGCGGTCGCCGGCCAGCAGCAGGTGGAACTGTTCCACCGCCGCCAGTTCCCGCCGGTAGTCCACCTCCTGATGCAGCATCCCACGCACTTCGGCCAGCAGTTCCTGCACGTTTAAGCCGGCCGGCAGCAGCCGCGAGAACATCAGCAGCGTGCCGACCGCGTTCAGGTCGCTGTCCACTGATTCGGCGACGCCGGGGTACTGGATTTTAATGCACAGTTCCCGGCCATCGGAGCGGCGGAGTGCCCGATGGACCTGTCCGAGCGAGGCGGCCGCCAGCGGTTCCGGGTCCACTTCCAGCTCGGCCAGTCGCGCCTCCCCCAATTCGTCGCTCAGCAACGGTTCCAGCGCCGACCAGGCCAGCGGCGGGCTGTCTTCCTGCAAGGCGCGCAGCACGTCCACCACCTCCGGCGGCAGCAGGAAATACTCGCCGTACAGCGCCAGCAACTGCCCCACCTTCATCACGCTGCCCTTCAGTCGACCCAGTTCGTCGACCAGCATCTGCGCCTGCTCGACCCACATTTGCCGCCGCCGCTCGCGGCGCCGGTTGCCGAAAACGAACAGATTCTCCAGGGAATACGAACCGAGGCGGGCGCCCATGCGCATCCCGGCGGTGGTGAGGCTCAGGCCTCGCAGCAAGGCGCTGGTCTGGACTCGGTCGAGTACGGTGCCGTTGCTGGATTTCGACATGACGGTGCGAGCGCCTGTTACGTAGCCAGGTTGCGGGATCGTGCGCGGTCGCTATAATAGCCCGCCGCGACGGCGTCTTCCACGATCGATTCGAGGCGAGCCGCATCCGAGGCGGGTTCCCCCATTCCGACCGGACGGTTCGCGGAAGGGGAGAGCGAAAAAAGACCGGGCACGCGGTGCCCGGTCAATAACCACCAAAGGAGGGTGTGCGACGGATCGTGAAGGGGAATGGTCATCGCACGCTTTGAATGTTAGGGTTCCCAATTAGAGCAAACACCCTAACCTTTCCCGACGCGAAACCCAAGCTCGCCCGATTGGGTATTTCCTTTTTGCACGTTCTTTTCCTCCGGCCGTTCCCGATGGAGAGGGGCGGTGGGGAGAGGAGTGCCGCAATGCTGGAGGGTCTGGCCGATGCTGATGACCGTGGCGAAATTCGAAGCACGCCCCGAGGTCCGGCCGCAATTGCTGGAACTGGCCCGGGCGCTGGTCGAGCATTCGCGCGCAGAGAAGGGTTGTCTCGAGTACGGCTGCTATCAGGACATCACGGCCGGTGACACGCTGCTGCTGGTCGGGCGCTGGACCGACCCTGAGGCGCTGGAGCAACATTGCGAGAGCGCCTGCTTCCGGGAAATCGCGAGCCGGTTCGCCGATCTGGTGGTAGAGGCGTGGCCCTCGGTCAGCCTCTACGAAGTGGTGGAAATCGATCGACTGTAGCGTGGGGATTGGCCCGCCCACCCGGCGGATGGAGGCCTTTGCCGGCGGGAAGAAGCCCCGGCATCACGGCGGAACCGCGCCGATTCAGGCCGCGAGGGCCAGTCGTTCGGTCAGGTAGCGCTCGCAGCCCTTCAGCGTGGACAGCTTTGGGTAGTCGAAGTCGAAGATGGTGACGTTCATCTCTTTTTCCAGGTTCATCATCAGCCGCAGAAAGTCGATCGAGTCCAGTTCGATCTGGTCGTGAAAACTGATGTCCGGATCGATCGCCCGGGTATCGGCGTTCGGAGCGACATCGCCGAGGATGCGCAGAATCGTTTCGCGAATCCGCTCGTGGTTCGTGGCGTTCATGGCGTTATTCCTTACTCCCGAATATGGGAAGCTCAAACCCTGTCACTGGCATTTATGGGCGGCATGTTGCGCCGCAACATCAGTGTTGCATCGATCATCCGAAAAAGCAAGTCGCTGTCGAGTGCGGCCCAATCACGCGGACCCAAGTCGAATGGTGCAATAACCTTACCAGCGGGAATTAGAATAAACCTACTAAACGTTAAATTTTTTCCGCCAGCTCGCTTTCCAGGGTCGACAGGTCGCCCACCGGCAGTCCCAGTTCACGGGCGCGCAGCAGCCGGCGCATGATCTTGCCGCTCCGGGTTTTGGGCAGGTCGGCCATGAACTCGAGTTCGCGCGGGGCCACCGCGGGTCCCAGCCGGGCGCGGGCGAAGCCGATCAGCTCCTTGCGCAGCGCGTCGCTGGCAAGGTGACCGGGCTTGAGCGCCACGAACGCCTTGACGATCTGGCCGGCGAACGGGTCCGGCTTGCCGATCATCCCGGCCTCGGCCACCGCTGGATGTTCCAGCAACACGCTTTCGACCTCGAACGGCCCGATCAGGTGACCGGCCGTCTTGATCACGTCGTCGGCCCGGCCCACGAACCAGAAGTACCCATCGGCGTCCCGGGTGGCCAGATCGCCGCTCAGATACCAGTCGCCGGCGAAACATTCGCGGTAGCGCTCCTCGTCGTCCAGATAGCCGCGGAACATCGATGGCCAGCCGGCCCGCAGCGCCAGTTCGCCTTCCTCGCCCGGCTCCAGCAGGTCCACGCCACCGTCCGGCCGCCGCCGGACGATGGCCGCTTCGATGCCGGGCAAGGGCCGACCCATGGAGCCGGGCCGCAGATCCATGCAGCGGTAGTTGGCGATCATGATCGCCCCCGTTTCGGTCTGCCACCAGGTATCGTGGAACGGCCGGCCCAAGGTGTCCAGGCTCCAGATCACCGCTTCGGGATTGAGCGGCTCGCCGACGCTGGCCATCAAGCGCAGGGCGCTCAGGTCGCGTCCGCCGGCCGGTTCCACTCCGGCCTTCATCAGCATGCGAATCGCGGTCGGGGCGGTGTACCAGACGTTCACCCGCTCCCGTTCGAGAATGGCGTACCAGCGGCCGGCATCGAATTCGGCTTCGTCCACCACCAGGGTCGCGCCGTTCGCCAGTGGAGCGATGATGCCGTAGGACACGCCGGTGACCCAGCCGGGATCGGCGGTGCACCAGTAGATGTCCCCGGGCCGCAGATCGAGCACCCAGCGTCCGGTGAGCCGGTGGACGACCACGGCTTCGTGCGCGTGAATGGCGCCCTTGGGCGTGCCGGTGGTGCCGCTGGTGAAGTGCAGCAGCGCCATGTCTCCGGGCCGGGTGTCGGGGAGGGAACGGTCGTCCGTTTCCGCCGCCAGCATGGCGTGGAACGGGCGGACGCCGGCATCGCCGTCGCCGCCATCGACCAGAAGCACGTGTTCGAGTTCCGGAAGATCGCCGCGCTGAGCGCGCACCTTGCGCTCGTACAGCGGGGCGGTGGTCACCAGCACCCGTGCCCGACTCTTGGCCAGGCGCACCCGCACCGGCTCGGGGCCGAAGGCGGAAAACAGCGGACATAACACCGCGCCGGCCTTCAGCGTGCCCAGGGCGGTGATGTACAGTTCCGGAATCCGCCCGGCCAGCACGCAGACCCGGTCGCCCCCGCCGATGCCCAGGCGCTCCAGCAGATTGGCGAACTGGTTGCTCAGGCGGGCCAAGCCGGCGTAGGTGAATTCCCGCCGCTCGCCGTTTTTTCCCAGCCAGCGCAGCGCGACCGTCTCGCCCCGGCCGGCCCGAACCTGCCGGTCCACCGCCTCCCAGGCGATGTTCAGCTTGCCGTCGGGCAGCCCCTCCAGTTCGGCGCGGGCGGCTTCCCACGAGAAACCGGTCCGCGCGGTTTCGTAGGCGACGAGGTTCGGCGCCGGTTCGCCGGATTCCGGCGCCTTGAGTATCATCGTCCAGGTCATGTCGGCTCCTCGGCGTTCGGGCTGCGATCGAAGGTGCGGATTGTAAAGAAAACCCCCGGATCCGGCATGGGGTTTGACTCTCGGCGAACGAGTTTTTTCGAATCGCGCTAACATACGTCATCCTGACACGACCGGCCGGCCGATCCCGGCGGTTACCCTCGCGTGAGATTCACCCATGACCATTCGCAATCTCGAGTACCTGTTCAAACCCCGTTCCATCGCCGTCATTGGTTCCGGCAAGAAGTCCCAGGATCCCGACGTTACTCTGGAATTCAACCTGATCGAGGGGGGGTTCAAGGGGCCGGTGATGCCGGTCAATCCGGATCATCAATCCGTCTCGGGCGTGCTGGCCTACAAGGACATCGACAGCCTGCCGGTTACCCCGGACCTGGCCATTCTGACCACGCCGCTCGACCGGGCGCCGGCCCTGATCGGCCAGTTGGGCGCGCGGGGAACCAAGGCGGCGCTGTTGCTCACCCGCGAAGTGCTGCAGGACCATCGAGGTACCCGGCCGGCGCTGCTCAGTCCGGAATTGCAGCGCAACTATCCCGACGACGGGGAAGCGCTGAAGCGGAAGACGCTGGAGGCGGCGAAGCCGCACCTGCTGCGCGTCATGGGTCCCGATCACCTCGGTTATGTGGTGCCGTCGACCCACGTCAACGCCAGTCTGATCGGCAGTCGGTCGCTGCCTGGCCACATCGCCCTGTTGTGCCAGTCCGCGGCGGTGATGCGCAGCGTGATCGACTGGGCCAGCAGTCGCGACATCGGCTTTTCGCACGCGATTTCGGTGGGGATGCGCTGGGATGTCGATTTCGGCGACCTGATCGATTACCTGCTGCGGGATGGCAATACCCGCGCCATCCTGATGTATATGGAGAATACCCGCAACCGTCGCAAGTTCGTCTCCGCCGCCCGTGCCGCCGCCCGGGTCAAGCCGGTGATCGTGCTCAAGCCGCGCGACTTTCGGGCCGGACCAGTCGAGGACGCGGTGTACGACGCGGTGTTCCAGCGCGCGGGCATCCTGCGGGTGAACAATATCGAGCAGCTGTTCGGCGCCGCCGAAACCCTGGCTACCGCCAAACCGGTCTACCATGATCGGCTGACCATCATCAGCAACAGTTACAGTCTGGCCTTGCTGACCAGCGATACCCTGCTGCGGCACGGCGGCCATCTGGCCGAGATCAGCGAGCCGACCCGCGAGGAGCTGGCCCGCGCCTGCCGGCCGGATTATCCGATCGAGAATCCAGTGGATTTGGGCGACATGGCCGGCCCGGAGGAATACGGCAAGGCTCTGGACCTGCTGTTGCAGGAGCCAGGCACCGATGGGGTGCTGGTGGTCCATGCTCCGGCCTCGGTGAACCGGTCCGGGGATTGCGCTAGGGCGGTGGTCGAGCGGGCCAAGAGCCGGCGGATGATCATGACCTGCTGGGTCGGTGAGTCGTCGGTGGAATCGGCGCGCGATCGATTCAAGGACGCGCATATTCCGACCTACCAGGCGCCCGGCGAGGCGGTGGAGGCGTTCATGCGGCTGGCTCAGTACCGGCGCAGCCAGGAACTGCTGATGGAGACGCCGCCGTCGATTCCGGAAGAGTTTACTCCCGATACCGAAACCGCCCGCCGCATCATCCAGATCGCCCTGACCGCCGGCCGCCGCCGGCTGAACGCCTACGAAACCAGCCAGGTGCTGGGCGCCTATGAAATTCCGGTGACGCCGCTCCACTTCGCCTCCACCCCGGAAGCGGCCACCGACGTGACCCTGGAATTGGGCGTTCCGGTGGCGCTTAAGATTCTGTCGCCCGACATCGCCAACAAATCCGATGTCGGCGGCGTGGCTTTCAACCTGAAGAATCCGCTCGAGGTGCTGGTGGCCGCGACCGAGATGCTGAAACGGGTGCGCGATCTGGCGCCCGAGGCGGTGATCGACGGGTTTGCGGTGCAGCCGATGCAATATCGACATGGCGCCTACGAATTGATGGTCGGCGTGCGCACCGGCCGCCGGTTCGGGCCGGTAATCTTTTTCGGCCACGGGGGTACCGAATCCGATGTGATCGACGATGTCGCCTACGCGCTGCCGCCGCTGAACATGCAACTGGCCCGCGATCTGATGTCCCGCACCCGGCTGTACCGCCGGCTCAGCACCAACCGCGGCCGGCCGGTGGACATGGACGCCATCGCCCTGACTCTGATCAAGGTCTCGCAGATGGTGATCGACCTGGCGGAGGTGGTGGAGATGGACATCAACCCGATCTGGGCCGACGAGAACGGACTGCTGGCGCTGGACGCCAACATCGCGATCGAGCCCAACACGGAAATGGCGACGCGACGGCTGGCGATTTCGCCGTATCCCAAGGAGTTGGAGAAAGTTTACACGCTGCCGGACCGGCGCTCCTTCCTGCTGCGGCCGATCCTGCCGGAGGACGAACCGCAACTGCGGGAACTGGTCAGGCGGGTTCCGGCCGAGGACGTGCGGATGCGGTTTTTCCAGCCGATCCGCGAACTGTCGCACGACATGGCGGCGCGGTTGACGCAGCTCGACTACGAGCGGGAGATGGCGTTCATCGTGACCGAGCCGAACAGCATCCCCGGGAAGGGCAAGATCTGGGGGGTGGTGCGCTGCAATGCCGACCCCGACATGGAGAAGGCCGAATATTCCATTCTGGTGGATCGGGTCGTGACCGGACTCGGGCTGGGACCGATGCTGATGCGCTACATCATCGAGTACGCCAGAAGTCGCGGCATCAAGGAACTGTATGGCGAGGTGCTGCGGGAGAACGAACCGATGCTGCGGCTCAACCGGGCGCTCAACTTCCAGATCCGTTCCACGCCGGACGATCCGGGGGTGGTGCATGTATCCTTGCCGCTCGGCTGAGGGGCCACCGGTCGGGGAAACGCCGGATCCTCCGGATTCCGTTGCTCCAAGGAAAACAACCCGTTCCCGCGGCGGGCTCCCCTGGAGGTGAGGATGGTCTTTCGGCGGTGGCTTAAATCGGCGATCGAAGCCAGTACGATTGGGGAGCGACCGTGGCGGCCAGCGGTTTGACTTTGGTGACCGGGGTCATTCTCGCCGGTGGCCGCGCCGAGCGAATGGGCGGCCGGGACAAGGGCTTGCTACCCTTGGCTGGCGAGCCGCTGATCGCGCACGGCATCCGCTGGCTGCGGCCGCAGGTCATGGAACTGCTGATCAGCGCCAATCGCAATCTGGAGGAGTATCGAGGGTTCGGCTGCCGGGTGGTTCCCGACGCCGAGGCCGAACGATTTCGCGGACCGCTGGCGGGCGTTCTGGCGGCGCTGCGCGCCGCCACAACGCCGTATGTCCTGACCGCGCCCTGCGATGCGCCGCTGCCGCCGCCCGACTACGCCCGGCGGATGCTGGCGGCGCTGGATCGGGCTGGCGCGACGACCGCCGTGGCCTGTGCCGAGGGGTGTTGGCAACCGGTGTTCGTGTTGCTGCCGGTCGGGCTGGCGGACGACCTGGCGACCTGGCTGGCGGCGGGGAAGAGCGGCGCCGGGGACTGGTTGCGCCGGCACCAACCCGCGCGGGTGGAGTTCCCCGACTGGCCGGAACTGGTTCGCAACGTCAACACCGCGGACGACCTGGCGCGGCTGGAAGCGAACTGGTCGACCGTGGGAGGCAAGGCATGAGCGAAACCGACACCGTGATCGAACCGGAAGTCCGCGTATCGGCCCGGCGGCACACCGCGCGGTTGTTGAAGATGCTGCGCGGTTACGGACCATCGTCCGAACTACCCCCCGCCGCCGAATCCGGAACCGATGCGGTGGCCGAGACCCGATCCGGACCCGCCGCGATTGCCGAGGCCGTACCCGTCTATGCCCGGCTTCTGGAAGTGGTGCCAGGCCGGTCGTCGTCGCCCGCCGCCGAATCCGCCGGAAACCGGTCGTCGCCACCCACGATTACCGCCGCGATTCCGCCGCCGTCCCGACCGCCGGAAGGGCGTGGCGGGCCGAGTGCCATTCCGGCGGCGGGCGAATATCTGTGCCGCCGGCAGGGGATGCTGGGGCGCCTGATGGCGCGAGCCGACCGGCTGAATCGGTGCAACCAGGTCTTCCGCGCCTACCTGCCAGCGCAGTTGCACGATCATGTAGTCCTGGTCAGCATCGATCGGGAGAACTGGACGGTGCATGCCGACTCGGCCAGTTGGGCCACCCGGCTGCGCTATGTTTTGCACAATATACGGCAGGCGTTGGGCCATCAACTCGGCATCCCGCTACCCAAGCCGTGCATCCGCGTGGTGCCGGCCGCGCTATCGCCCCGGCCTCGCCGTCTCAAGCCGACGCTGACCGAGCGGAGCGTCAAATTGCTGGAGATAACCGCCCGGAACGTGCCGGACGCGCGACTCGGCGCGGCTTTGCGGCGGCTGGCGGCACATGCCAGCCCTCTCCGGGATTCCGACGACAAGGGCTCGTAGTGCCCCAAGCGTCTTCGAGGGCGCCCCCGTGTTCCACACCTATCAGAGCAACCATCTTGAAATCCTGACCGACCGTCTGGCCGAGCTGTTGCGGTTGCCCTTGCGCTCTCCGCTGGCCCAGGAGATCGTCGTGGCGCAAAGCAACGGCATGGCCCGCTGGCTGGCGCCGCGGCTGGCCGACCGGCTGGGGGTCTGCGCCAATTTGAATTTCCTGTTTCCATCGACCTTTCTGTGGGAGATGAGCCGCGCGGTGCTGCGCCAGTTGCCGCCGATCTCGGCTTTCGAAAAACCGGTGCTGGCGTGGCGGGTGATGACCCTGTTGGGAAATCTGGAGGACGCGCCGTGTTTCGCGGCGCCGCGAGCCTGGCTCGGCAACGGTGGCGATGATTTCCGCCGATACGAGCTGGCTTGCCGCATCGCCGATTGCCTCGACCAGTATCTGGTCTACCGACCGGACTGGATCGGAAAATGGGAAGCGGGCGAGGAGGATCACTGGCAGGCGGAACTGTGGCGTCGGCTGGCGCGGGGCGGCGAGTCGCACCGGGTACGGGTGCAGGAGCAGTTTCGCGCGGCCTTGAGGCAGGGCGATTTGGACCGTCGTCGGTTGCCGGAGCGGGTCGCCATCATCGGTTTGACCGCGTTGCCGCCGCTGTACCTGGATTTGCTGGCGGAATTGGCGCGATACCTGGACGTGCACCTGTTCCTGCTCGATCCTTGCCAGGAATACTGGGGCGATATCCGGGCCGAGCGCGATCTGGCCCGGCTGGGCGAGGAGACCGACCCGGACGAGGCCTATCTGACGGTCGGCAATCCGTTGCTGGCCTCGCTCGGCAAGCAGGGGCGGGATTTCATCGATCTGCTGCAAGCGTATCCGCGCGTCGAGTGGGACGGTTTCGCGGAACCGGCCGGCGACGATCTGCTGCATTGCTTGCAAGCCGATATTCTCCACCTGCGCGAGCGGGGCGCCGACGAGTGTCCGCCGTTACCGCTGCGGCCGGATGATTGCTCCGTGCAAATCCAGGTTTGTCACGGGCCGATGCGAGAGGTCGAGGTGCTGCACGATCGCTTGCTGGCGCTGTTCGAGATCCACCGGGACTTGCGGCCTTCGGACGTGATCGTGATGGCTCCGGACATCGCCGCCTACGGGCCGCTGATCGAAGCGGTGTTCGACGCCGCCCCCCGCGAGCGGCGGATTCCGTTCAGTATCGCCGGTCGGGGCATTCGGGCCGAAAATCCCCTGGTCGACGTGTTCTTCGGTCTGCTGGAACTGGGTGGAGGCCGGTTCGACGCCAGTCAGGTGCTGGGCTTGCTGGAGTCGCCAGCGGTACGGCGACGGTTCGGGCTGTCGGAGGACGATTTGGAGCGTATCCGCCGCTGGGTGCGGGAAGTCGGCATTCGCTGGGGCATCGATGCCGAAATCAAGGGTAACTGGGAATTGCCGGCCACCGCCGAACATACCTGGCGCGCCGGACTGGACCGATTGCTGCTGGGATACGCGCTGCCGGGGGAAGATCGGGATCTTTACCACGACATCCTGCCGTACGACGAGGTCGAAGGCAGCGAGGCGCTGGCGCTGGGTCAGTTGCAAAGCTTCACCGAGGCGCTGTTCGGGCTGGACGCGCACTTGCGGGAGCGGCGATCCCCGGCGGAATGGACGACGGTGCTCGGCGCGGTGCTCGACCGGTTTTTCGAGCCCCGCGAGCGCGAGGAGAACGAGCTGCAATCGATCCGCGCCGCGCTGGAGACGTTGCGCGATAACGCCGAACTGGCGCGGTTCGGCGAGCCGGTGGCGCTGTCGGTGGTGAAATCGGCGCTGGGCGGCCAGTTGGATCTCGCCGAAAGCGGGGTGGGGCGATTTCCGGGCGGCGGGGTGACCTGCTGCGGGATGGTGCCGATGCGCGGCATCCCGTTTGCGGTGGTCTGCCTGATCGGCATGAACGACGATGCTTATCCCCGCCCGCGCCGCCCGGTCGATTTCGATCTGATGGCGACCCGGTTCCGACGCGGCGACCGCTCCCGTCGCCAGGATGACCGCTATCTGTTCCTGGAAACTCTGCTGTCGGCCCGCCGCTGCTTCTATCTCAGCTATGTCGGCCAGAACATCCGCGACAACTCGGTGTTGCCCCCATCGGTATTGGTCGGCGAGTTATTGGATGCGGTGGACCGGGGGTTCCTGTGCGCTGGCGGCGGCCGGGCCAGCGAGCAGTTGGTGACGCGCCATCCTCTGCAGGCGTTCAGCCGGCGCTATTTCAACGGGAACGAACGCTTGTTCGGCTACGCGCGGGAATGGGTCGAAGCCAGCCGTCACGCCGGACGCGGCGACCGTAACGCGACGCCCCTGCTGACCGTGGAACTGCCGGAACCGGAACCGGCGCTGCGGACGGTGGCGCTGGAGGATCTGGCGCGGTTCTTCACCAATCCCGCCCGGTGGTTGTTGCGGGAACGCTTGGGCATCCGGCCTGAGGAGGGCGAGGAGGCGCTGGAAACTCGCGAGCCGTTCGTGCTCGATGGGCTGGGCAGCCATCAACTGGTCGGCCGGATGCTGCAACTGCACCGCGAAGGGCGGCCAGCGGAGGAAATCGAGACGGTGATGCGGGCGGCTGGAGCGCTGCCGCACGGGCAAGTGGGGGAATGCGTGTTCGCCGGGGCGAGGGAACGGGTGGCGCGGTTCGCCGGGAAGTTGGGGCGGGTGCTGCCGCGCCGGGAGATCGAGCCCGTGGTCGTCGATTTGGCGCTGGGCGAGTTCCGGTTGACCGGCCGCCTGACCGGACTGACGCCGGCGGGGTGGGTGGGCTATCGGTTGGCCACCATCAAAGCCAACGATTATCTGAATCTGTGGCTGCGTCATCTGGTGGCGAACGCGGCGGCGCCGGAGGGCGTTGCGCCGCAAAGCCATTGGGTGGCGGAGGACAAGGACGTGCTGCTGGATCCGGTGGAGGATCCGGAAAGGCAAATTCGGGCGTTGTTGGAGCTTTACTGGCGGGGTATGCGGCGCTTGTTGCACTTCTTCCCGAAGAGCGCGCTGGTCTATGTCGAGAGGCTCCGCAAGGATCGGGACGGCGACAAGGCCTTACGGGCGGCGCGAACCGAATGGGAAGGGAGCGAACGCCGGGAAAGTCGCCCGGAACGGGAAGATGCGTATTACCAGTTGGCGTTCCGGGACACCGACCCCCTGGATGAAGAGTTCGTGGAATTGGCCACGATGGTGTTCGAGCCACTGTTCGCTCGTATTCGGCGGGAGGTGGAGGATTAGGGGGGCGGAGCCTGGCGGGTTGAGTCGGGCGGTTCGTATCGGGTCATTTCCAGATAGCCCTGACCGGTTATTTCCCGATCTCCAGCCTGACCTTTCACCGCCACCGCGCCCTCCCAGTAACGCACGGTCAGCCGCATTTCCTGATCCGCAACTTTCGGCGTCACGGTCAGATCGAGATGCTCCGCCGGCAGGCGCAGCCGCCAGCCGGCGGGATAGCGGTCGCCGGTCCGCGGGCTGGTCCACTCCCCGAGAGGCTGCAACACTATCGCGTCCCAAGACAGCAATCGGGCCTGCCCGTCGGTCGCGACCAGCGTTCCCTTGCTGAACGGATCCGTGCCGCCATCCTTGCGGCGCAGCCGGTAGAACATCAGGTCCCGCCCGTCGTCCAGTTGCAGCGCGAACCAGTCCCAGCCACTCTGGTCCGGCCCCAGCGCGCTGGTGCTCCATTCCCGGTCGAGCCAGCTCTCGCCCTGGATCGAGAAGCTGTGCTTGCCCAACCGGACCGTGCCCTGGGTCGGCAGGCGGGTGTAGGAATAGTAGTAGGACGCATTGCCCGGCTCGGCGCTTTTCCGGCTCAGGCCCCGGTCGCCCTGCAAGACCATCGGCTTGGCGGCGTCGAGGGTCAGGTCCAGGGCGATCTCCCCTTCCCGGGCGCGCAGTCGCAAGGGAAAGATATCCGATTCGGAACCCGACAGTTCCCAGTCCTCCAGCCAGACCCGAAACGGGGCCGCCCGCGCGCCGGCCAAATCCAGCGCGCCCCGGCTGAATCGCTCGAAACCGAAATGCCGCCGGCCGGCGACATCGGTCAGGGCAAGGTGGCCCATGTAGATCTGATTCGTGCGCCAGGCGGAATCCGCGACCGGCATGGCCGGCGCCAGGGCGATGCGAAAGAGGGTCAATTGATAGCCGAACGCTCGACCGGCGGTATCGGCCAGATTGCCGGTCACGTACCACCATTCGTTGCGAAAGTCCGGATGCGGCCCGTGATCGGTGGGAAATTCGAAGGAACGGGGTTCCTGGGCTCGTCGATAGCCGGAGCTGTCGCCGCCGCCCAGGGCCATGCCGACGGCGATGCCGCCAGCCGGTTTGGGACGGGGCTGGATGAAATAGCCGGTCGTGCCGACGACCAGTCCCACGGCGAGCAAACCCCACCACCCATATCGCTTACTCATGTGGCATCATCCTGATCCATCCGACACACCATTCGTTGCTCACTCGGTCCGCAACGCTTCCGCGGGCTGGGCGTGGGTCATCCGCCAGATCGGGTACAGCCCGGCGAGCAAGGCGGCGAATACCGCCAGCGCCAGCGTCTCCAGGAGCAACAGAGGATCGACCTGAAACGGTAAAGTCCAACCGAACGCCCGGCGGTTGATTGCGAAGATCAGCACCGCCGCGAGGAGGACTCCGGTCGGCAGGGCCAGCAAGCCGGCGGCGGCGCCCATCAAACCCGTTTGCAGGGAGACCAGCCCGCCGAGCTCGCCCGCGGTCATGCCGATGGCGCGCAGCACCGCGAATTCCCGCGCCCGTTCCAGTTGCAGGGCCAGCAGGGCGCTCAGCACTCCGACCACCGCCACCAGGATTGCCAGCAGCCGCAGCACGTTGGCGATCGAGAAAGTGCGGTCGAAAATCTCCAGCGTCGAGTCCTGGATGTCGCGATTGGAGCGAATCAACAGGGGTTGGATCGGTCCCAGCCGCTCCCGCAGGCGCGCGCGCAAGGTTGCCAGATTCTCTCCGGGCATCGCGAACACCGCGGCCGAGCCGACCGTCGGCTCGCGCCAATACCGTTCGTATCCACTGCGGTGCAGCACGATCCGGCCGTGTTCCGAACCGTAGTCCAGAAAGATGCCGGCGATGGCGAACGGTCTTGGCCCGGTATCGGTCGGCAATTCCAGCCGGTCGCCGACTTGCAATCGCCGCCGGTAGGCCAGAGGCTCCGAGATCAGGACCGCTTCGCCGGTCTGGAAAGTTCGCCAGGCGGCGGCGGGGTCGCCGGCGATCAAGTGGTAGCCGGCTTGCGCCGCGGGGGCGAGATCGACCGCGATCAGGGCCACCGGCCGGCCGTCGAGGTCGACCGTCATGGCCCGATAGGTCGATACCGCCGCCACGCCCGGGATATTCCGCAGCGCCGCCAGCGCCCCCGGGCTGAATACCCGCGAGCGATCGCCGTCCTCGACGCCGGGTGGGGCAAGGTACAGATCGGCGTTCAACAGATCCTTGATCCAGATCACCACGCCGCTCCGGAAGCTGTCCACCATGATGCCCACGCCGACCGTGGTGGAGAACGCCACCATCAGGGCCGCAATCGCGATCCCGGTGCGACTGAGATGGCGGGCGACATCGCGGTTGGCCATCCGGGCCAGCAATCCCAGCCGAGCGGACAACGGCCGGTTCAGCCGGACCAGGCCGACGACGGTGGGTGGGGTCAGCAGCGCGCAGCCCAGAATCAGCAGGAACAGACCGGCGAAGCCGGCCGCCAGGGAGTGGGAAAAAGTCAGAATCGCGCCGCCGGCGACCAGCAAGCCAAGCCCGGTGATGACCAAGCGGGGCAGGTAGGTCTGCCAGCGGGTTTCCAGTTGGGCCCGGCTCAGCACCAATCCGGGCGATGCGTCGGCTGCCTCCCGTGCCGGCAGCCAGGCCGCCGCCAGCGTCGCCAGCAGGCCCAGCGCCGCGCCCTTGGCCAGCGACCACGGCTCGATGAAAAATTCGCGAACGGCGAGCACGTAGTACAGGTCGTTGATGGTGCGAGTCACCAGATGCACCAGTCCGGAACCCAGCCACAGACCCAGCAGCCCGCCGAGCAGGGTACCGGCCAGACCGAGCAGCATCGCCTCGCCCAGCACGCCGGCGAACAGCTCCCGGCGGCTGACGCCCAGAGCCCGCAGCATTCCCAACAGGGCGCGGCGTTGCACCACCGCGAAGGTCATGGCGTTGTAGATCAGAAACATCCCCACCACCAGCGCCAGCAGACTCATCGCCGTCAGGTTGAGCGAGAAGGCGGCGCTGAGATTCACCGTCGCCCGGTCGCGTTCGGCGGGTCGTTCCAGCCGCAGATCCGGCGGCAGCCAGGCCCGCAGATCGGCCGCCAGCCGTTCGCCGGCGGGACCGGCCGGCAGAATCAGGTCGATGTGACTGAGCCGACCGGCACGGCCCAACAGGGTTTGGGCCGTACTGACGTCGGTGACGATCAACCCCTCCATTGCCGGTCCGATCAACGTGCCGGCCCGTTTCAGGGTAAATCGCAACTCCCCCCGTCGCAACGTGACTGGTTCGTCCGGCATCTCAGGCAACAGGGCGGCATCGGGATCCAGCAGGAGCCCGCGCAGGTCGAAATCACTTCCCGTAACGGCGGCGGGATGCCGAAACGGACGCTCCGCGAATGGATCGATACCGAGGATTTGCCATAACTGTCCCGGCTGGTCAGCGCGTGGCAGATAGCCGGTCACCACGGGTGAGGCTGGCCCGATGCCGCGCTCCACCCGCAAGCGGGCGTACAAGGTTTCGGGGATACCCTGGGAACCACCGGCGATGCGGTGCGTGGCAAGACCGGTGATACGGCTTGTGGCCAGATCGAAGCTCCGGCGGGCGCTGGAGTTGGCCAGATCCACCGCCACCGCCGCCGCCACGCCCAGGGCGATACCGAGGATCGCCAGTCCCAACTGCCAGGGATGCCGCAGGGGATGGCGAAACAATGCTCGCCAAAACAGTGGCGTCATAATTGCAATTCCTGGACGTGCCCGAGTTCCAGGTACAATGCCCGGTCGGCGCGGGCGGCTACTTCCCGGCTGTGAGTCACCATGACGATGGTGACCGTTTCCTGGCGGTGCAGTTTCAGCAGCAGTTCGAGGATCCGCTCCCCCGTCGTGGCATCCAGATTGCCGGTCGGTTCGTCGGCCAACAGCAGCGCCGGACCATGAACCAGCGCCCGGGCGATGGCCAGCCGCTGTTGCTCGCCGCCGGACAGTCGTTCCGGGAAGCTGTGCCGGCGGTTGCCCAAACCGACGTTATCCAGCAGCGCCAGCGCGCGATCCTGTTGCTCCGGGGTCGCCAGCCCGTTCAGTTCCAGCGGCAGCAGCAGATTTTCCTGGACCGTTAGAGTCGGGATCAGGTTATGGAACTGGAACACGAAGCCGATGTGCCTGCGACGGAAACGGGTCCGCTCGACCTCGCCAAGGTCCGTCAGCGTCCGGCCATCGATTCGGATCTGGCCGGCGTCAGGCAAGTCGATGCCGCCGAGCAGGTTGAGCAGGGTGGACTTGCCGGAACCGGACTGGCCGAGCAGGGCGACGAACGCGCCGCGAGCGATGTCCAGAGTCAAATCGGCGAAAATCGTTCGCTGGTCGTCACCCTCGGTATAGGACTTGCGCAGATTGCGGATCGTGATGAAGGCGGTCGATGAGCCCATCTTCGTTGTAAAGGCGGTTGTGAACTGAACTAAAATGTGCGAGCCATCAGGATAGTTTAAAATTCATACAGGGAGACCGTCACCGCGCTTTGATGGTTCGGCGCCGCCGAAAGTGACTGGCCTGATGGAACCTCGACTTTGAATCGGATGAAACAGAGCCGCGGCGCGAGATCGCGTGCCGGAATCGTCAATGACATCTATGGGACTGTGACGGATGCAAAAGTTTGGGATTTTCAGACGAGTGGTCAGTGTCGGCGTGGCGACGGCGTTCGCCCTCGCGCTGGGTGCCTGCGCCAGCCAAAGGAATGGGGGAAGTCTGCCCCCCTCGACGAGTTATGGTTCCCAGACGACCTCGCCGGAAAGTTACACCTACCTCATCGGGCCGGGCGATTCGGTGCAGATCTTCGTCTGGCGTAATCCCGAGATTTCTCAAGGTGTTACCGTCCGTCCGGACGGCAAGATCACCACGCCGCTGGTGGAGGATTTGCAAGCCAGCGGCAAGACCCCGACCCAACTGGCCCGCGACCTGGAGAAGGCGCTGGAAACCTATATCCGCCAGCCGATCGTCACCGTGATCGTGGCCGGCGGCGTCGGACCCTACAGCGAGCAGATCCGGGTGGTCGGCCAGGCGTCCAAACCACAGGCGATCGCCTACAAACGGCAGATGACCCTGCTGGACGTGATGATCGCGGTGGGGGGGTTGACCGAGTTCGCCGATGGCAACAGCACCAAAATCGTGCGGATCGTCGATGGCAAGCAGACGGAGTATGTGGTGCGGGTGGACGATCTGCTCAACGACGGCGACATCAGCGCGAACGTCGACATGCTGCCGGGCGATATCCTGATCATTCCGGAGTCCTGGTTCTGAGAGGGCGGCGCGGACGGGGTGGGGGGCGAGGGCATGAACGAGATTATCGAACTACTGCTGAGCTATTTGCGCGGCATCTGGCGCAACCGCTGGTATGCGCTGGGCTGCGCCTGGCTGGTCTGCCTCATCGGCTGGATCGTGGTCTACAAGCTGCCCGATCAGTACGAGGCTTCGGCTCAGGTGTACGTGGATACCCAGTCTGTCCTGCGTCCACTGTTGCAGGGCTTGGCGGTGAACGTCAATCCGGATGCCCAGATCGGCCTGGTGACTCGAACCCTGCTCAGTCGCCCGAATATGGAGAAAATCGCCCGCTTGACCGATCTGGACATTCAGGCCAAGGATCCCGAGGCGCTGGATACGTTGCTCACCCAGTTGCAGAAACAGATCAAACTGACGATCGCCGGCCGGGAAAATCTGTATGGCGTCGCCTATCCCAATCGAGATCCGCAACGGGCCAAGAAGGTGGTCCAGGCTGTGGTGACGGTGTTCGGGGAGAACCTGCTCGGCGATACCCGACAGGATACCGCCGTGGCCCAGCGGTTTCTGGACAAGCAGATCGGCGAGTACGAGGCACGGCTGGCCGAGGCGGAAAACCGCGTCAAGGAATTCAAGCGCAAGCATGTGGGGATGATGCCCGCCGAGGGCCAGACCTACTATACCCGCATGCAGCAGGCCTTTGGCGAACTGGAAGCGGCCCGGCTGGAACTGGCCCAGGCGGAGAACCGGCGCAATTCCCTGCTCCAGCAGATCGGCGGCGAAGAACCCACGTTCGGCATCGGGCCGCAACCCGGCGCCAGCAGCGCCGGAACCGGCGTTGCCCTGCCGATCGATGCCCGCATCCAGAGCCTCGAGCAGAAGCTCGACGAACTGTTGCTCAAATACACCGAGAAGCATCCCGATGTGACCATCATGCGGCAGACCATCGTGGATCTCAAAAAACAGCGCGAGCAGGAGATGGCCCAGTACGCCGCGACCCGCGTCGCCAGCAGCAATGCGAGCGGATTTGGCCCGCAGGGCGTGGATGCCAATCCGGTCTTTCAACAGTTGAAGATTGCCCTGGCTCAGGAAGAAGCCAACGTCGCCTCGCTCCGGACTCGGGTCGTTGAGTTCGAGAAGCGGCTCAAGGAATTGCAGGACCAGGTCAACACCGTGCCGCAGGTCGAGGCCGAACTGGCGGCGTTGAACCGCGATTACGATGTAAATCGCAAGAAATACGATGAATTGCTGGCGCGCCGGGAGTCGGCCCGGCTGTCCCAGCAGGCCGAGCAGACCAATCAGGATGTCCGCTTCAGAATCGTGGATCCGCCGCGGGTGCCGCTGGATCCCACCGGTCCCAATCGGCCGCTCCTGATGTCCGGGGTGCTGGGGGGTGGCTTGGCCGCCGGGTTGGCGCTGGCCTTTGTGCTTTCGCAGTTGTGGCCGACCTTCGATAGCCGCCGCAGCCTGATGCAGATCGCCAATGTCCCGGTGTTCGGCAGCGTCAGCGCGGTATTGTCGCCGTCGGTGTTGCGCCGCGAGCGCTTGCTGTTGGTCGCCTACGCCTCGCTGGGAGGAATGTTGCTGATGATTTACGCCGGCTTGCTGGTCGTGGAAACGGCGGGCCTTCGATGGCCGTTCTAACCGGACTTTGGAGATCGTGAAGTATGGATAGCATCGAGAAGGCAATGCTGGGTCGGTCGGGTGGCCCGGGCGGACCACCGGCGGCCAAATCCGCCATGCCGTCCACCGCGATCGACACGATCGAAAGGGCGACCGCCGGCATGGCGGATGCTCCACTCAAGGGAGTCGCCACCGCGCCCACGGTCTCCAAGCGTACCCAGCAATCGGTGACCCTGGACCTGGAACGGATTCGGGACGCGGGCATGCTGGTGCCCGATACCCACCGCAGCCGGATCAAGGAGGAGTATCGTCACATCAAACGGCCGTTGCTGATGAACGTCGATGGCAAGGGAGCCACCACCGCCGAACACGCCAATCTGATCATGGTGACCAGCGCCAAACCCGGCGAGGGCAAAACCTTCACCGCCTGCAATCTGGCCCTGAGCATCGCCTCCGAACGAGATCGCACGGTTTTGCTGGTCGATGCCGACGTCATCAAACCCAGCGTGGCGAGGACGCTGGGATTCCAGCCCGAGCGCGGTCTGGTGGATTACCTGATCGACGATCAGCTGGATTTGGCCGATGTGCTGGTGGATACCAACGTGCCCTCGTTGACCCTGCTGCCCGCCGGCAGCAAGCATCACCTGTCCACCGAATTGCTGGCCAGCGAGAACATGCGCCGGCTGGCGGTCGAGATGAGCCGACGTTACAGCGACCGCATCGTCATTTTCGATTCGCCGCCCCTGCTGGTGACGACCGAGGCCAGCGTGCTGGCGAGCCTGATGGGGCAGGTGGTCATGGTGGTCGAGGCCGAGGGCACCCACCAGTCCCAGGTCAAGGAAGCCTTGGCGCTGCTCGATCCGAATCAGATCGTGGGGTTCGTGCTGAACAAGGCGCGCGGTGCTCTGGGTTCGGATTACTACGGGTATGGTTATGGCTATCGCTACGGTTATGATCGAGAGCGGGACACCGAGGCATCGTGAGCGTCGGATGGCGGGGTAAGGCGGATGAAACCTGCAAATCGTGAACAAGCTCTACATCCGATCCGGCGGACGGCGTCATGGTGGTTGTTGATTTCGGGGATAGTCCTGAACGGTATCGGTTCGCTCTGCGTGGCGCAGGAAGCGGACGAGCGGCCGGGAGAATGGCGCATTACGCCAAGGTTGAGCGTCGGCATGACCTATTCCGACAACATTACCCTGGCTCCGGCCGACGAGGCGGAAGGCGATCTGGTCTTGCAAGTGGATCCGGGCGTTTCCATCCGCAAGCGCGGAGGGCGGCTGGATCTGCGACTGGATTACACCGCGCAGGGGTTGTTGTATACCCAACAGGGGGAAGCCAAGGTCAACAACAATCTGCTGGCTTTCGGGACCGGCGAGCTTTACCAGGACCACCTGTTCCTGGATGTCTATGGGTCGATTTCGCAGGTGCCGGTGACGTCCGGCGGCCGGGTCGATGCGGGTAACCTGGGATTTAACAGCGGCGGATTGGGGGGAGGGCTTGGTTTTTTGAGCAACCTGAATCTGGATGTTCTGCCAGGCGCCTCGGAGGTTTTCAGTCCGATCGGCATTTTCAGCAACATCGCCCTGGTCGACGATCAGACGACTCAGGCCAATTTCGGCATCAGCCCCTACTGGCGCCAGGATTTCGGTGGCTGGGCGAAAGGGTTGCTGCGTTATACCTACAGCGATACCGGCTACGGGCAAAGCGAATTCGACAGCCAGATTAATTCCATCCAGTTCAATCTGGATAGTGGTCGCCGGTTCAGCCGGCTGACCTGGAGTCTCGCTTACTCTTACCAGCAGCAGGATGGCCAGCAGGACAGCCAGCAGGGTGAAAACCCTATTCTGGGTGGAGGAAATACCCGGCAGGAAAGTCTGTCCGCCCAAGCGAACTATAAATTGAACAATGCCTGGGCGTTGGCGGCCGTGGCGGGGTATGACGACAACACCGGTTATGAGGACAATGAAAACGGCCCCTACTGGGCGTTGGGCGCGATCTGGTCGCCGAGCCGCTTCTATTCCCTCACCGGCTTATACGGCTTGAATTACAACGAGATCGCCGTGCAGTGGAATCCTTCCCCGCGAACCGGTTTGCAGGTTAGCCGGACCTACCAGGGGGTCGGCACCAGTCCGGGCGTCTACTGGAATGGCTCGTTCAACTACAAGACTCGCTTCAGCACATGGTCGGCCAGTTACACCCAGGAAGTGACGACGGTCCAGGAGTTGCTCGGCAACAGCCTGACCGGCCTGGGGCCGGACGGACAGCCGATCGCCCTGGACGATCAGGGTCAGATTATCGTCCCGGGCGGGCCCTTGGGATTGACCAACCAGCCGTTTCTGCGCAAGTACTTCAATGCCGCCGTCACTTACCGGCGCGGCCGCAACGCGCTCGGTTTCAGCGCCTTCAGTGAAAACCGCGAATTCCAGGATACCGACCTGAACAACGAAGATACCTACGGCGCCGGCGCAATTTGGACGTGGCGGTTCGCCCCGCGTACCGCTTCGTTTCTCGGAACCGGTTGGGAGCACGACGACTTGGGCGACGACCAGCAGAACGACTACTGGGTGTCGGTCCTCGGGCTGGCTCGGCTTTTCACCCCGGATTCGGGGGGATTGATCAGCTATCGCTACTATCAGAACGACGCCAATCCGTCCGATCAGGGTTTTCGCGAAAACCGCCTCAACGTCCGCTTCAGCATGAAGTTCTAAACCAAGCTCATGTATATCGGTTACTACGGTTTCACCGCCAAACCTTTCCAGCTCAGTCCCGATCCCCGGTTTTTCTTCGGCAGCCGCGCCCATAGCCGGGCGCTCGCTTATCTGCGCTACGGTTTGAGCCAGGGCGAAGGTTTCATCGTGATTACGGGCGGCATTGGCACGGGTAAGACGACCCTGGTCAAGAGTCTGTTTGGCGAGCTCGATTCCAAACAGGTGATCGCTGCCCAACTGGTCACGACCCAATTGGAAGCCGACGAGATGCTGCGCAGCGTGGCGGCCGCGTTTGGCCTGCCTTACGAGGACGTGGGCAAGGCCGCGCTGTTGCGACACTTCGAGGATTTTCTAAGCGGGCACGCCCGGCAGGGGCGGCGGGTGCTGCTGGTGGTGGACGAGGCTCAGAACCTGCCGGTCCGCTCCCTGGAAGAGTTGCGGATGCTCTCGAATTTTCAGATTGCCGAGGCTCCCTTGCTGCAAAGTTTCCTGCTGGGCCAGGAGGAATTTCGCCACACCCTTCAGGACCCTGGCATGGAACAATTGCGGCAACGGGTAATCGCGTCCTGTCATTTGACTCCTCTCAGCGACGCGGAAACCCAGGAGTACATCAAACACCGCCTGCACGTTGTCGGTTGGCAGGGGGAGGCGCCCCGCTTCAGCGAGTCCGCCTTTGCGGCGATCCATCAATATACCCAGGGCATTCCCCGCCGGGTGAACGTCTTTTGCGACCGGTTGCTGCTGTATGGGTTTCTGGAGGAATTGCAGGAATTCACCGAAGCCGACGTCGAAGCGGTGGCTCAGGAGCTGGCGCAGGACGAGCAGGGTGGTAGCGCCCGGAGCCGCGTGGGCGGCGCCGGTCGCTTGCTGCGGGTGAGCCAGGCGATGGAACAGCGACTGATCGAATTGGAGGAGACCGTCGAAACCTTGATGCAAAATCCCGAGTGGCAGGATATTCGACTGGAACGGTTGGAGCAGCGCATCCTGCGACTGGAACCGGCGATCCAGGTCCTTCGCCGGCAGTTTGACGACCTGGCGGGGCACGTGAGTGTCCAACCGGCCAACGAAGCCCTCGCCGAAGAACAGCCGCTGTCCTGAGTCCCCGGCCCCATTAAAAACCTCCATCAAAGAATCTTATGACCGTCACGGCCCCCAAAATCCTCTGCGTGGTGGGCGCGCGCCCGAACTTCATGAAGATCGCGCCGATCATGGCGGCTCTGCGTGGAACCGCCAAGGTGAACGCGCGACTGGTCCATACCGGGCAGCACTACGATGTGGAGATGAACCAGCGCTTCTTCGAACAACTCGGTATCCCCAATCCAGACATCGACTTGGAGGTGGGCTCGGCCAGTCACGCGGTGCAGACCGCCGAGATCATGAAGCGCTTCGAACCGGTGGTCGATGCCGAACGCCCGGTGGCGGTGCTGGTGGTGGGGGATGTCAACTCCACCATCGCCTGCGCGCTGGTGGCGGTCAAGAAGGGCGTGAAAGTGGTGCATGTCGAGGCTGGGTTGCGCAGCTTCGACCGAACCATGCCGGAGGAAATCAACCGGGTGCTGACCGATCGAATCTCGGACCTTCTATTCACCACCGAACGGGATGCCTCGGCCAATCTGGTGCGGGAGGGAATCGACTCGGCCCGCGTGCGTTTCGTCGGCAACGTCATGATCGATACCCTGCGGGCGTGCCTTCCGCGAGTGGCGCCGCCCGAGCGAACCCTCGCCGGCGCGTCGGACCCGGCGGTGTTATTGGACAAACCTCGGGGCTATGGCGTGTTGACCCTGCATCGGCCGGCGAACGTGGACGATCCGGTGGTTCTCCGCCGATTGCTGAAGGTTCTGGGCGAACTCAGCGCCGATTTGCCGCTGGTGTTCCCGGTCCACCCGCGGACCCGGACGATGATCGACCGTTTTGAGTTGGGCGCGGTGCTCGACAGCCCGCGTTTCTGCTGCCTGCCGCCGCAGGGCTATCTGGAGATGCTGGGATTGATGCGGAGCGCGCGGCTGGCGCTGACCGATTCCGGGGGGATTCAGGAAGAGACGACCGCCCTGGGCGTGCCGTGCCTGACCTTGCGCGAGAATACCGAGCGGCCGATCACCGTGACCGAAGGGACGAATACCGTCGTCGGCACCGATCCCGACCGCATTCTGACGACTGCCCGGGAGGTCCTGGCTGGAGGTGGCAAGGCCGGTCGGATTCCGGAGTACTGGGATGGTCATGCCGCCGAACGAATCGCGGCGGTGTTGGTGGAATGGATGGAGGAAGAGTCAGAAGCGGGGAGCCAGGAGTGAGAAGGGATCCGGTCAACGCCATGACCGTGGATGTGGAGGATTACTTCCAGGTCTCCGCGTTCGAATCCCACATCTCCCGCGAGCGCTGGGAACATCTGCCGCGGCGGGTCGAGCATAACACCCACCGCATTCTGGATTTGTTCGCCGCTCACCAGGTCCGGGCGACCTTTTTCACCCTCGGCTGGGTGGCGGAGCGGCATCCGGCGCTGATTGGCCGTATCGTCGCCGACGGTCACGAATTGGCCAGCCACGGCTATTCTCATGTTCGCGCCACCCGGCAAACGCCGGCGGAGTTTCGGAACGATGTGATTCGTACCAAGGCGTTGCTGGAAGATTTGGGAAGCGTGGCGGTGCGGGGCTACCGGGCCGCCAGCTATTCCATCGGCGCCGGCAATCTGTGGGCGCTGGCGGAACTGGAGCAGGCCGGTTATCACTACAGTTCCAGCATCTATCCGATTCGCCACGATCTGTACGGCATGCCGGAGGCGCCACGCTTCGCGTTTCGGCCCGACAACGCGCCGGCGCTGCTGGAAGTACCGGTGACGACCGTGACCCTGCTCGGGCGGACCCTGCCCTGCGGCGGCGGCGGCTATTTCCGGCTGTGGCCCTATGCGCTGTCGCGCTGGGCGCTGCGGCGGGTGAACCACCGGGACGGACAGTCCGGGGTGTTTTATTTCCATCCCTGGGAAATCGACCCGGGGCAACCGCGCCAACCCGGCCTCGGTCTCAAGACCCGGGTGCGGCACTATCTGAACCTGCACCGCATGGAACGACGACTGGGTTCGTTGTTGCGCGATTTTCGCTGGGACCGCATGGATCGGGTGTTTCTGGCCAAGGCCGAGGCCAACGACGCATGAGCGAACCAGCCCTCACCCCTCACCCCTCGCCCTTCTCCTTCAAGGAGAGAGGGGAGTTATTGATTCACGAACTGGATTCGGCGAACGCGGTGCGCTGGGATGCCTTCGTGATGGCTTGTCCCGAGGCGACTTTCTTCCACCGGGCCGGTTGGGCTGAGGTGCTGCGCCGGGCTTTCGGGCATGAGACCCATTTTTTGTTCGCGGAAGCGGAGGGTAGGATTCAAGGCGTGTTGCCGCTCGGTCATATCCGCAGCCGGCTGTTCGGCAATGTGCTGATTTCCACCCCGTTTTGCGTCCAGGGCGGCGCCGTCGGCGATGAAGCCGCCCGCGTGGCGTTGGAGAACGCGGCGGTCGATCTGGCTCGCTCGAAGGGGGTGGATTCTCTGGAACTGCGGCATGCCCAACCGCGCCATCCCAGTTGGCCGGCCAAGTGGGATCTGTATGTGACCTTCCGCAAGACCATCGATCCGGACCCGGAGGTGAATCTCAAGGCCATTCCCCGCAAGCAGCGGGCGATGGTGCGCAAGGGTATCGAGGCCGGCTTGGGGAGCGAGATCGACGAAGGCGTGGACCGGCTCTTTGCCGCTTATTCGGAGAGCGTGCGCAACCTCGGCACGCCGGTGTTCTCGCGCCGATATTTCGAGACGTTGAAGGCGGTATTCGGACCGGATTGCGAGATTTTGACGGTGACGCATCAGGGCCAGACCGTCGCCAGCGTGATGAGCTTCTATTTTCGCGACGAAGTGTTGCCGTACTACGGCGGCGGCACGGGCCTGGCCCGCGATCTCAAGGGCAACGATTTCATGTACTGGGATTTGATGCGGCGAGCCTGCGAGCGAGGGGTGCGGGTGTTCGACTACGGTCGGAGCAAGATCGGCACCGGCTCCTACAGTTTCAAGAAAAACTGGGGTTTCACGCCGGAACCACTGCACTACGAATTTCAGTTGGTGAAGGCCACGCGCCTGCCCGACGTGAATCCCCTCAATCCCAAGTACCGGCTGTTCATCGAGGCCTGGAAGCGCCTGCCACTGCCGGTCAGCCGCTGGCTCGGCCCGTTCCTGGCGCGCAGCCTGGGGTAGGGGAATAGCACAGGGTGCGGAGGAATATGCACTGGGTTTGGGATGGTGTATGAAGCCTTTACCGGTTCCCATCATGGCGGGCTCGGGTGCGGTCAGTCTCGGCTGGCGAGCGGCGCTGCCCGCGCTGATCGTCGCCCTGCTCGCGATCATCGGGTTGTATTGGCCGACCGCGGTCGACATGGCGGCCATCTGGTGGCGTTCCGAGACGTTCGCCCACGGCATGCTGGTCTTGCCCATCGTCCTTTATATGGTCTGGACGCAGCGGCGGGAACTGGCGGTGCTGGAACCGCGAGGCGTGGTCGCAGGCTTGGGGTTGCTGCTGCTGCTCGGTCTTGGCTGGCTGGTGGCCGATGCCGCCGAGGTGGCGGTCGTGCAACAACTCGCGCTGGTTGGTCTGTTGCAGGCGACCGTTTATGTCCTGCTCGGCGGGCGGGTGGTTTGGGCCATCGCATTCCCGCTGGCTTATCTGCTGTTCGCCGTGCCGGTGGGCGAGGCGTTGATTCCACCCCTGCAACGGTTGACCGCCTGGTTCGCTGTCGAAGGCTTGCGCTGGACCGGGATTCCGGTGTTATGGGAGGGTTTGTACATCGTCGTTCCCTCGGGCAATTTCGAGGTGGCCGAAGCGTGCAGCGGCCTGCGTTATCTGATCGCATCGGTGGCGCTCGGGTTTCTGTACGCCTACCTGAGCTATCGCGGTTTCTGGCGGCGGTTGGCGTTCGTGGCCCTGTCGGTCGTCGTGCCGATAATGGCCAACGGTATCCGGGCTTATGGCATCGTGATGATCGCCCATCTCAGCGACATGAAATATGCCGTTGGGTTCGATCATCTGATCTACGGCTGGTTATTCTTCGGCGTGGTCGTGCTGCTGATGTTCTGGATCGGTTCGTTCTGGCGGGAGCCGGCGGACTTCACCTCGCCCCCCTCTCCATCCATGGAGAGGGGGGCAGGGGGGGTGAGGTTGGATTCGGACGCGACCAAGCGCCATGCGTTCTTGGCGCTGATGGCGGTGCTGGCGGCTGCCGTCGGTCCGCTGGGGGCGATGTGGATGAATCGTGGTGGTCTGGAATTCGCGTCGGTAACGCTGCAAGCTCCACCCGCCGTCGCTCCGTGGCAGGGACCGGAGAGCGATACCGGCGACTGGGAGCCAAGGTTCGGTGGCGCCGATGCGGTGGTGCGGAGTCGGTATCGGCTGGAGGGACGGACCGTGCATCTGTACATCGCCTATTACCGGCAGCAGCGCCCGGACGCCAAGCTGGTGAGCACGCAGAACAGCCTGTACGACGGCAGGCGCTGGCGTTATGCCGGTAGCGGCGGGCAAGTACAAACAGGCGTGGCCGGGGCCGAATGGCCGTTCCAGGCGACGTTGCTGACCGACGGCGAACGCCGGCTACTAGTCTGGAGCGGGTATTGGGAAGACGGACGGCTGGTGGTTTCGCCTTATCTGGCCAAGTTGTGGGAAGCCTGGGACCGATTGAGCGGGGTGGGACGGGGATCGGCATTGGTGGCGGTGGCGGCCGGTTACGAGGTCAGGCCCGATGAGGCGGCGATGTTGCTGGAGCGGTTTCTGGCCGTCATGGGACCGGGCATCGCGGCGACGCTGGATCGGGCCAGCGGGCGAGGGGAGTGAAGAGTGGCGCCAACGACAGCGGATCGTTCGCCCCTGGTGGCGCACGTCATCCATCGACTGGACTACGGTGGCCTGGAAAACGGGCTCGTCAATCTGCTCAACCACATGCCGCTGGAGCGTTATCGCCACGCGATCATCTGTCTCACCGATTTCAATCCCGAATTCCGCCGCCGCATCCGTCGCGCCGATGTCGAGGTCCATGCCCTCCGCAAGCGGGAAGGGCATGACTGGGGCTTGTACGGGCGATGCTGGACCGTGTTGCGCCAGTTGCGCCCGACCATCGTTCACACCCGAGGTCTGGCGACGCTGGAAATGCAGGGTCCGGCGCTGCTGGCCGGCGTGCGGGCCCGGATCCACGGCGAGCACGGCTGGGATGCGCGGGCGGGCAGCGAGCCGTCCCGGCGCCGTTGGTTGCGCCGACTGTGTCATCCACTGGTCGGCCATTACATCGCCCTGTCCGCCGAGTTGGGGACTTATCTTCAGGATGCGGTCGGCGCGCCAGCGGCCAGCATCACCCGGATTTGCAACGGCGTGGATACCGGGCGGTTTCATCCCGGCCGCGACCGGTCGCCGTTGCCGCTGGGATTCGCGCCGCCGGATGCGTTGGTTGTGGGTACCGTCGGGCGATTGGAACGGGTGAAGGATCAATCGAATCTGGCGCGGGCCTTCATTCGGCTGGTGGAGTCCGTTCCCGAAGCCCGCCGGCGCTTGCGGCTGGCGATCGTCGGCGATGGCTCGCTGCGCGCGGAGGTTGAGAATCTGCTGACCGAGGCTGGGTTGCGGGATCTGACCTGGCTGCCGGGAGCGCGGGACGACGTGCCGGAATTGCTGCGCGGTCTTGATGTGTTCGTGCTTCCGTCGCTGGCGGAAGGGATTTCCAATACGATCCTGGAAGCGATGGCCTGCGGCCTGCCGGTGGTGGCGACCGCCGTGGGCGGCAATGCCGAGCTGGTGGTCGATGGTCTGACGGGACGGCTGGTTCCGGCGGGCGATCCGGCGGCGCTGGCGGCGGCGATTCAAACCTATCTGAACGATCCCGGTCTCCTGGACGCGCACGGCGTGGCGGGACGACGACGGGTCGAGGAGCGGTTCAGTCTGGACGCGATGGTCGCCGCCTACCTGGCGGTTTACGACGCCCAGTTGAGCGATGGCACATCCCCTCTCCCCTTGTGGGAGAGGGGTCGGGGGTGAGGGGTTTTCGATGTGCGGAATCACGGGCATTTTCGACAGCCGGGAACGGCGTGACATCGACCGCGCCCTGCTGGCGCGCATGAACGATTCCCAGCACCATCGCGGTCCCGACGAAACCGGCCTGCACGTCGAGCCGGGTCTGGGTTTCGGCCATAAGCGCCTGTCGATCATCGATCTGTCCACCGGCCAGCAGCCGCTGTTCAACGAGGATGGCACGGTGGTGGTCGTCTTCAACGGTGAAATTTACAATTTTCAGGAGCTGGCGCCCGAACTCGAAGCGCTGGGCCATGTATTCCGCACCCGCAGCGACACCGAAGTCATCGTGCACGCCTGGGAAGCCTGGGGCGAGGACTGCGTCAAACGATTCCGGGGTATGTTCGCGTTCGCGCTGTGGGATCGCAATCGCGAAACCCTGTTTATGGCCCGCGACCGCCTGGGCGTCAAGCCGCTGTTCTACGCGCTGTTGCCGGATGGACGGCTGTTGTTCGGCTCCGAACTCAAGGCGCTGCTCGCCGATGCCGCCCTGTCGCGCGAGATCGATCCGCGAGCGGTGGAGGAGTACTTCGCGCTGGGCTACGTGGCCGAGCCGCGCTGCATTTTCAAGGACGTTTACAAGCTGCCGCCGGCGCATACCCTGACGGTGCGGCGTGGCGGCCGGTCTCTGCCGGCGTCGCGCGAGTACTGGGACGTGCGGTTTACGCTGGACAATCCCATCACGGAACCGGAGGCGCGCGAGGAACTGCTGGCCCGGTTGCGCGAGTCGGTCAAGCTGCGGCTGATTGCGGAAGTGCCGCTGGGGGCGTTTCTGTCGGGCGGGGTGGATTCCAGCGCGGTGGTGGCGACCATGGCGAGGTTGTCCGGCGACCCGGTCAATACCTGTTCCATCGCCTTCACCGATCCGGCCTTCAACGAATCCCATTTCGCCCAACAGGTGGCGGATCGTTACCGGACCCGGCATTTCGTCGATACCGTCGAGAGCGACGACTTCAACCTGATCGACACGCTGGCGTGGTTGTACGACGAGCCTTATGCGGACAGTTCGGCGATTCCCACCTATCGCGTCTGCCAGTTGGCCCGCCGGCATGTTACGGTGGCGCTGTCCGGCGATGGCGGCGACGAGAGCTTTGGCGGATATCGCCGCTATCGTCTGCATCTGATGGAGGAACGGTTGCGTGCTCTGCTGCCGCTGGGGCTGCGCCGGCCGCTGTTCGGCCTGCTCGGACGGCTTTACCCCAAGGCCGACTGGGCGCCGCGCGCGTTGCGAGCCAAGACCACCTTCCAGGCGCTGGCGCGGGATTCGGTGCAGGCCTATTTTCATTCGGTTTCCATCCTGCGCGATGAGATGCGGGGGCAGTTGTTCGCCGACGGGTTCAAAGCACAACTCGGCGGTTACAACGCTCTGGAAGTGTTCCACCGCCACGCCGCGCGGGTGGATACCGACGATCCGCTGGCGCTGATCCAGTACCTCGATCTCAAGACCTATCTGGTGGGGGACATCAACACCAAGGTGGATCGCGCCAGCATGGCCCATGCGCTGGAGGTGCGCGAGCCGCTGATGGATCATCCGCTTGTGGAATGGCTGGCCAGCTTGCCGGCGAATCTGAAGATCGATGGGGGGGAGGGGAAATATCTGCTGAAGAAGGCCATGGAGCCGCACCTGCCGCGCGAGATCATGTACCGGCCGAAGATGGGGTTTGCCGTGCCGCTGATTCGCTGGTTCCGGGGGCCGTTGCGGCAGCGGGTGCGGGAGTCGCTGACCGGCGAGCGCCTCTTGAGTACGGGCCTGTTCGAGCCGACGTATTTGCGTCATCTGGTCGAGGCGCATGAATCCGGCCGACGCGACTACAGCGCCCCGATTTGGACTATTCTGATGTTCGAGGCGTTTTTGCGGCAGGTGGACGGCGACGAACGAGGCAAGGATCAGTCTGTCCTATAATCGCGTAGCGCCTTTGCTGGAGTTCAAACCATGAACACCATGTGTGCGTACCATTTGGGTCTGCGGCTGTCGGTCGAAGTAGCCCATTGAACGAGGCGAAGTCCGAACGACTGGCGGCGTGGTTGGAGCGGGTGCTGGTCCAGCGCCGTCAGAATCCACACCAGCTCGCCGTGATAGGCGGCGTGCGCTTCCCGCTGCGGTCAGGGTCAGGGGCAGGGGCAGGATTGACGGGGGTCTCTCCTCAAGATCAATGCTCGGCTCTGCTCGGGAGCCAGCTTTCCTCGATCCGTTGACGCCAGTGCCGATAGCATTGCGCCAAATTCCTGGCAGCCTCGATGGTGGCCAGCAACGCCGCGAAGCGTATATCGGGCTGGTCGGGGTATTCATGGGCGAGCCGGTTACGAATATCCCGCCAGGCCAGCCACTGATCCACGTCCAAAACCCCCAGCTTTTCAAGGCGATTGAGACGATCACGCATCGGCCAGGCCTCGAAGGGCTCCTGTAGAAGGCTCAAGGTGGCGGGGATCAGCCGTTCGCCCAAGGCATCCTGAAGCCTGATGAAGCGAAAAAGCAGTTGATCGACCAGCCGAACCTTCAACCGGTTCACCTCCAGCGCCTCCCATCCGGTTACCGAACCGGCATCGGCGTCCCGGTCCGCCAAAGCGTCCTGGAGTGTTCGCAGGTGTCGGTCCGCTTCCCACAGGGCGGTTGCAAGCTTGTCTTCGGCGTTCATACCCGAGTCAGTGGAGCGCGATGTTTCCGGGCCTGCTCGACGATGGGGCGGGGATCCGGCACGGCCGCTGGCGCGATCAACACATCGATGCGTTGCTCGCCAAGAAGCCGGTAGAGTCTGGCGACAAAGCGGGTTCGCTGGTCGACGATTTGCCGGGGAGACCACGGAGTTTGCGGTTCCACCAGCAAATCGATGTCACCACCGCGGGCGTGGTCGTCGAGGCGGGAGCCGAAGAGATAAACGTCCGTTCCGGGCGGAAAGACTTCCTTGGCCGCCTGTTCGATGGCCTGGATTTCGTGAGGGCGCAATCTCATCGAGAGTTGCCTCGACCGGTATTTGCGAAAAGCCTACCAGGGTTACGACTCCCTATCATTCGCCCGCAGCCACAGTTCCAGCACCGTCAGGATCCAGACCATTTCCCCGTAATAGGCGGCGTGCGCTTCGCGGTGCAGTCGGCGCGCCCGGTCGAGAAAGGCGGGCTGAAACCAGCCGCGCTGCTTCAGGGATTCCAGGGCATCGTCGGTGATGGCCAGCAGGCGCGGATCGGAGCGGGTCCAGACCCCGAACGGCAGTCCGAAGCCGTGTTTTTTCTTGGTGAGAATGGCGTCCGGGAGGAAATCCCGGACCGCTTCCTTGTAGAACCAGCGCAGTTTCATTCCCCGGAGCTTGTGCGAGGAAGGGATGCGGCAGGACAGCTCGATCAGCGCATCGTCCAGCATCGGATAGGCGACGGCGACGCCCGCCAGCCGGCAGGCGGTGTTGACCTTGACCAGATCGTTGTCGTGCAGGGTGAAATGCCAGTCCAGATAGAGCATCCGGTTCAGGGTTGAAGCCCCGGCCGGCGCGGCGAACGCCGCCCGTTTCAGTTCCCCCGGTTCCCTCTCAAATCCCGCCTCATTCCGTTTCTTGCAGGAAAACTCGACCCCGATCAGGTGGATGGGGAAGCCTTCGGCCCGGTATTTTCCCCATGGCCCTTATCCTTGAGTTACCGCAAGGCCCGTCCCTCCGGATAAAGTAACCCATTTAACATTTTATCCTCATACTGGGTATCCACTTAAGCCGGGACAGTTAGTAGTTTCAATGGGTTAAATTTTTCCGGTGGGGTATCCACCTAAGCCGGGGGCTTTGTAGGCTGACCGTAACGGCATTGTCTTGGGAGCGCTGGCGTATTGCCGGCTGTTGACTGATGCCGATGCCCTCAAGCCGGCGAGGACGCCAGCGATCTCAGGGTCGGATTGTCACGCCTTAACTGGGTAACCGCAACGGCAACCGGTCTGGTTCTGGCTTCGACGATTCAGGATAAACGGTCCGTGTTGGTAGCCAACAAACTGTCCAGTTGATCGAGGTCGGAAGATGGGTGGCCGGAGGCTGGTCGTCGACGGTGATCATGACTTGCCTGGGAGTCTCCGCAGCATGGGCACCGCGCACACAATCAGCAGTGCAGCAACGCTCAAGTAGAGGCCATAGCGCTCGATGCTGGAGAGCGTCCACACGGTTTGTATCCCGTACGTGCCGGCGGGTATCTCAACGGTGATCAGCCCGGTTGCTGGATCGATTGTGTGTTCCACTCGTTTGCCGTCGATCTCCGTCGCCCAGGAGGGAAAGTGGAACAGAGGCAGCACGAGTGATTGCGGCGCACTCGAGGTAACCTCCCATTTAAGTCCGGTAGCCGTTCGCTGCTGTGGCCCGCAGGCCACGCCTTTGACGACGCATTCGGCGGCAAAGCCCCCTTTTGCGTACTTCGGGTAGTTCGGTCCAGCCCATTTCAGACGGTATTCCGGCGTGCCGCGGAAGGAACCACTGGGTCCCCACGATAGCAGGCATGCCGTGTCGCCCCCCGCCTCGCCTCCAGCGCATTCCCCCTCATCGTGCAGCCGTTGCACGAAGGGCAAAAAAGTATATTGATTGTTCGCTAACTGTGGGGGCAGCTTCCTTCCATCCAGGTAGCTCGCTTTGACCAGGCTCAGAGCACCAGTAAGGAACGAAAGTGCAAGTATGGACCACAACGCAAGGGACCAAGCTTTGCGACCGGCAGGACGCGCGTGAGCGATGGCAAGCCCGGCCGCCACGATTCCCAGCGTGTAGGCTAGCGATATGAAGCGAAAAGGCAATTGAATCTTCTCGAGCGGCGTGTGCAGCGCCCAGATCGGAAAGGACAGTTCGGAGGCGAAGAACACGGCGAAGGCACCAACGGAGATTGCCTTAAGCAGTGGCACCGGGGCATCCTTGTGGACGAGGGCGTAAGCGAACGGAACAACCACCAGAGCCAAGGCTGGCAATGGAATGGTCCATTGGAACGAGAACCACCGCTGCTCGTAGATGAACTGAGTAACCACCGGCCATGCAAAGGCTGTGAAGGGTGTCACTGGGTCCCAGACGGCCGTACGGATTACATCGAGATAGGCCAGCGCCGGAACCAGGTAAATCCCACTCAGGGCGAGACCGAGTGCGACAGTCACGACCCAAGAGATGATTGATCGCGCGAGCCGAATCGACAGGCGTTCACTCCCCGCAACCGGGAACAGCGCCGTTGCCGAGTAGCAGACGAGGTTAACGAGGGCGCTAATAATGTGACTGCCGACGGCGACGCCAATTGCGATCGCCGCCCAGACGTTGATGATATTGCGCGATGCTCCTGGCCGGAACAGCGCCCAGAACAGAAACCCGTGCGAAGCATAGCCCATCGTCGCCCACGCAAGTCCGTCGAATTTGTAATTCAACATGACGAGGAAGGGACTCGCGAGCGCGACCAGCCCGATCATGGCCGAAAGCCGGGCTTCCGCGTAATAGGCGCAAGTCTTATAAACGAACCAGGCGAAGACCGTCGTCGAAATCATGGCCACGACCTGCATTGCTGCCCAAGCGCTCAGACCGAGAAGAGACACCAGAGCAACAGCGTAGTAATGGAGTGGTGCGTAAAAGATGAACACCGGTTCTCCCAACCCCAAGCGCCCGTGAAACATCCAGCGTGGATAGGGATTGCCTAGGGCAAAATTCTCGGCGAACTCCTTTGCCCAGTTGTAGTGCAGGTAGAAATCACGGGTAATGTCCCCGATAAACGACCCATAATGCGGAAAATGCAAGACCGCCGCAGCCAGCAGATAGAGAATGAAAGTCCTGGCATCGCGCCCGAGCGAAGCACGATTAGTTGCCACTATGATCTCAATCATCATCGCACCGACTCGCGATTACTTTTGCCACATCGAGGATGTCGCCGGAGTGGGGTTTGGCAGATGTTCTCGGCTGCCTGATGATGAAAATCGGTCGCTGCTTTTGCTCTTCGTACATATGCGAAAGGTAGATTGAGATTACGCCGAGCGCAGTCAACACCATCCCGCTGAGCAGGATCTGCACCGCAATGACGGTGGTGAACCCGATTGCGGCTTCACCCATTGCGTAGCGGATGAGAGTTTGTGCCAAGAGCACGACGCCGAGAGCCGCCATGATAAACCCAGCAATGCCGACGGCGCGCAAGGGCATAGACGAGAAGCTTACTATGTTGGTGATAGAGTAGCGGATCAGGCTCCACAAGCTCCACTTCGAGTCCCCGACTTCGCGTTTATGAACATCGAACTCGACGTTGGCCACCTTGAATCCAACCCAAGCCACCAAGCCGCGGAAAAACCGGTTCCGTTCAGTACAATTCAAGAGCACTTCGGCTACCTGACGATCGATCAGCTTGTAGTCGCTTGCCCCCGACATATCACTGCCAATCGTCTCTGTCATCAAGCGGTTGAACGCCTGTGCGAGCCAACGGTACAAACCAGGTTCGGTGGCTCGCTGACGCTTGACGGCATTGACGACATCGCTTCCACGACGCCATTCTGCATACATCATTGCAATCAGTTCGGGCGGATGCTGTAGATCGGCGTCAATAAAGGCCAAGCATTGACCTCCAGCGCTTGCCAGCCCGGCGGCTAATGCCGCTTCCTTGCCGAAATTGCGTGAAAGATTGATCGCCCTCACGTTGGGATTTTCCACCGAAACCGTAGCGAGATAGGCTTCGGTACCGTCGGATGAACCGTCGTTCACGATCACAATTTCATAACTCAATGAGGTAAGCCCCCGGCTCTGCCGGGGGACTCACCGAGGTTTGACCT
>JAVMKJ010000210.1:0-50704 GCA_031732855.1 Candidatus Competibacter sp. | reverse complement strand
ACCCTTTCGCGGTCGCGCCGTCGGCGATCAGGGAACCGACGTGATCCAGCACCGCCGCCAGAGTGAAGTCATTTTCCTCCAACACCAGCTTGTTGGACTCGATCTTCGACATGTCGAGGATGTCGTTGATGACGGAGAGCAGGTGGCGCCCGGCGCCGTCGATCTTGTCCAGTCGTTCGGCTTGCGCGGGGACGACGCCGTCCCGGCGCAGCAGGTGGGTGAAGCCCAGGATCGCATTCAGGGGCGTGCGGATTTCGTGGCTCATGTTGGCCAGAAAGGCGCTCTTGGCCCGGTTGGCCGCTTCGGCGGCGACCCTGGCTTGGATCAGCGCCTCCACCTGTTCCCGTTCCGCGCGACGGATCTCGGTCATGTCGCGGGAGATGCCGAACAAGCCGACGACATTCCCGGCGGCGTCCCGCATTGGTCCCTTCGTTGAGAGGAAGGTGCGCGCGACGCCATCCGCCGTGGTGACGTGCTCTTCGTAGGTGGCCACCTGCCCTTCCAGCATGAGCTGCCGGTCTTTGTCCATGAACACCCGGGCTTCGTCGGGCGGAAACAGGAACGTGTCGTCCTGCCCCAGGATGTCCCGCGCGGCCCTGCCGATGAAATCGGCCGCGGCGGTGTTGAACAGTCGGTAGCGCCCTTCCCGATCCTTGATGTAGATGGCGTCCGTCGTCGCCTCGATGAGGGCGCGCAGGCGGCTTTCGCTTTCTCTGATGGCTTCTTCGAGGCGCTGGCGCCTGGTCACGTCCAGGGTAGCGCCGACGTATTTGACGAGCTGGCCGGCGGCGTCGAAGTAGGGATGAGCTATGTTCTGCACCACGCGAACCGCGCCGTCGGGGCGCACGATCCGGTGTTCCTGCTCGTAAATCGCTTCGCTCTGAAGCGATGCAAGAAAGGTGGCGTTCAGGCATTCCGCGTCGTCTGGATGGACGCAGCGGCGGAGGAAGGTCTGGTAGTCCGGCGAAGGGTCCTCGGGGTCCAGGCCGTAAATGCGGCGCTCCCCGGCGGACCAAACCGTCTCCTGGGTCGCGACGGCGTATTCCCACGTACCCGCTTGGGCGATGCGCTCGCCCTCCTGCAAGAGGAGGCGCACGCGCTCCAGTTCCTTGGCGGCCAATTTCTGGTCGGTGATGTCGATGTGGGTCCCCACGGCGCGCACCGGCTTGCCGTCGGCGTCGCGTTCGACCACCTTGCCGTGGCTCAGTATCCAGCGGTAATCGCCGGACCGCGCCCGCATCCTGAACTCGAGCGCGTAGTGACCGGGGTTCCGCAGCCGCCGCTCCGCCTCGGCGACCACCTCCTCGCGTTTGTCCGGATGCAGCAACCCGGTCCAGGTGCTGACATCCATGGGCAGGCTTCCGGGTTCGTAGTCGAGCTGGGTGAAGTAGCCGGGGCTGTAATAGACCTGTCCGGTGACCAGGTTCCAGTCCCAGATGCCTTCGCGCGTGGCCTCCATGGCGTAGCGGAAGCGCTCTTCGGTGGCGCGCAGCGTCTCCTCGGCGCGTTTGCTTGCGGTGATGTCCAGGAAGCAGACCGCAATCCCGCCGCCCCGGCGCGGGTGGACGCGGCTGCGGAACCAGCGTTGCCACGGCGGCCAATAAATTTCGAAGTTCTGGGGCTCGCCCAGCGCCGCCTTGCGGTAGGCGGCCTCCAACGGGGTGCCCAGGGCGGACGGGTAGATTTCCCAATGGTTCTTGCCGAGGACGTCCTCCCGGCGCACGCCCAGCAGTTGCTCGCCGACGGCGTTGAGGTAGACGAAACGCCAATCCTCGTCCAGGGCCATGAAGCCGTCGCCCATGGTTTCGATAATGGTTGCCAGTTCGTCGCGCGCGAGCCGGTGCTCGGTGATGTCCGTGGCGGCGCGGGCCAAACCGGCGCCGAGGTCCTGGTAAACCACGGTCTGGGCTTGGGAGTTCGGCACCGCCTGCGGTCGGTCCGGAGTCGTTTTCGCGTTCATGGGTTCCCACTCTCCAGATGCGCAACTTTATCCAGTTGAGCGACCGGCAAACCGCCCGCGTCGGGCGGCCCGCGACCTTGGCCGAGGTCGAGCCAAACGCTCCCGCAGCGCGGCCGGTTCGGCTTGGCGAGTACCGTTATATTTTACGGCAATTTGGACTCCGCGCGGGCCATTTTCGACATCAGGGTTGCGGCGCGAACCCAACTTCATCCGGGTGCCGCGCAACGTCCAGAGCACCACCGACTTCCTCATTCCCGCCAACCGCACCGCCGAATTGGGTGCGTCGATCAAACCCTGATGCTGCCCGGGCGCGGTGGCGGTTACAGGGAACGCTACGACCCTTGCGTTCCACAACGACGAATCGCCAAAGTCCGTTCGGGTAGCGAGCGGCCTATTTCTCCACGAAAGCTCGTTCGATCACGTAATGACCCGGTTCGCCGGTGTGCGGTGAGATGACGAAGCCTCGGGCGTTCAACAGGGCACAGGTATCCTTCAACAAGCCCGGACTGCCGCAAATCATCGCCCGGTCCCGCGCGGGGTCGAGCGGCGGCAGGCCAAGATCCGCGAACAGTTTGCCGCTTTCGATCAAATCGGTCAGCCGTCCCTGATTGCGGTAGGGTTCGCGCGTCACGGTGGGGTAATAGATCAGCTTCTCGCGAACCAGATCGCCCAGAAATTCGTTTTCGGGCAATTCCTGCGCGATGAAATCGGCGTAGGCCAATTCGCTCGCATGGCGGACGCCATGCACCAGCACGACCTGGTGGAAACGGTCGTAGGTATCCGGATCCTTGATGATGCTCAGGAACGGCGCCAGACCGGTCCCCGACGCAAGCAGGTAAAGCCGCTGGCCGGGTAGCAAATCGTCGATCACCAGGGTACCCACCGGCTTGCGACTCACCAGAATCGAGTCGCCTTCCTTGAGGTGTTGCAGCCGCGACGTGAGGGGGCCGTTGCGCACCTTGATGCTGAAAAATTCCAGATAATCGTCGTAGTTGGCGCTGGCGATGCTGTAGGCCCGCATCAGCGGACGGCCGTCCACTTCCAGGCCGATCATGACGAAATGGCCGTTGCGAAAGCGGAGCCCTGGATCGCGGGTCGTTTTGAAACTGAACAGAGTATCGTTCCAGTGGTGAACACTGAGCACGCGCTCGACATTGAAGGCTTTCATAAGTGGGGCGACCAAAAATCGACTGCCCAGTCGATTGCGGTCATCGACTGGGCAGTTTGGAACCGAGAACCGGCCGGCCGGCCGGCCGGCGCTTAATTTAGAAGCTGTCCAAAAACTAACTGTTTGATTTTTTGCTGGGTGCGCGGGCTTCCAGCCCGCTTTTGGCTTCTCCAGCGGGCTGGAAGCCCGCGCACCCAGGGAATTTTGCTTAAAAATCAATTCGAGGTTTTTCGACAGTCTCTTAGATTAAGGGTAACATAATTTCACTGGACCCCCAGCAACGCCAGCATAATTCCACCCGAAATGGCGGTTCCAAACACCCCGGCCAGGTTGGGACCCATGGCGTGGAAGATCAGGTGATTGTGCGGGTTGGCCTGATTGGCCACGATGTGGGAAACCCGGGCGGCGATGGGCACCGACGCGATGCCGGCCGAGCCGATCAGCGGATTGATCTTCACCTTCATGAACAGGTTCATGATCTTGGCGGTGATCACGCCGGACGCCGTGCCGAACAGGAAAGCCAGCAGACCGAGCACGACGATCAGGATCGTATCCCAGGTCAGGAACTTGTCGGCCGCCATGGTGGAGCCGATAGCGACGGTCAGGATGATGATGATGACGTTCATCAGCGCGCCGCCCGCCGTTTTGGCCAGCCGCTCGGTGACGCCCACTTCCTTCAGCAGATTGCCCAGCATCAGCATGGTGATCAGCGGAGCGACCGGCGGGAAGAACAGATTGACGATGATGGCGATCACGGCCGGGAAGACGATCTTCTCCAGCTTGCTGACCTTGCGGATCTGCGCCATCTCGATCTTGCGTTCCGCCTCGGTGGTGAGCATTTTCATCACCGGCGGCTGAATCATGGGCATCAGGGCCATGTAGGAGTAGGCGGCAACCGAGATCGGACCGAGCAGGTGCGGCGCCAGTTTCACCGTGACGAAGATCGCCATGGGACCGTCGGCCCCGCCGATGATCCCGATGGCGCCCGCTTCGTTGATGGTGAAGCCGACCAGCTTGGCGAGAATCAGCGCCACGAAGATGCCCAAGTGCGCCCCCGCTCCCAGGATGACCAGCCTGGGATTGGCGATCATGGGACCAAAATCGGTCATGGCGCCCACGCCCAGAAAGATCAGCGGCGGAATGATGAGCTTGGCGACGCCCTCATAGGCGTAATGAAACAGCCCGCCCTCCTTCACCACGTACAGCAACGCGGAGACGGGTGGCCCGCCGGGCACGTCGGGCGGCCCCGGCACGTTGGCGACGATGCAGGAAAAGCCGATCCCGATGAGGAGCAACGGTTCGTAATGCTTGGCGATCGCCAGGTAAATCATGGTCCCGCCGATGGCGATCATCACCAGGTTGCCAACCGTGAAGTTGGCTGCCCCGGTCTGTAGCAGCAGCGCGTTGAAAAAGAACAGAACTTGGTCGAACAACTCCCACCCCTCCCGTCTTGATTATTGGGCGATTCGTCGAAGATGCGGCGGAAGCCTAGTGGCCGCCTTCCCGCAGTTTTTTCTCGTCGACCTCCCCCAGTCGGTTCAGATACGGGAAGAGCGCCAGGACGAAACCGATGCCGGCGATCACCACGAAGCTGAGAAAGAAATCAATGATGCTCAACAGGATGGCTCCGTAAACCGAATCTGGAATCATCTTCGTTTACCTCCACTGGGATGGGTGCGGTGTGGCGGGGGGACTACCGGTAAGATCGGTCGGGCCGTTCAGGAATACAGATCGATCAGCCGGCCGCGGACGCGCAGCGCCAGGTCGCGCAGTTCGCCCGGTTCGCGGAATGCCGCCAGCGCGGTATCCGCTTCCTGCCAATCTTCGCTGTAGACGCAGCGCCGCACGGCCAGAGCGAACCGCTCGTAGGCAGTTCCCACGGCCAGCTTCAATAATTGCTCGACGTCGGCCCGCGTCTCTTCCAGCACGGCCTGATCGGGCGCGGACTCCTCCAAGGCCCGAACGCGATGGGCCAGTTCCCGCACGTCACCCCGAGCCATCATCAACAGGGTCAGGGTTTCGACCAGAACGTCCTTGAGCGCCGTTACGTCCTGAGCCGCTTCGGCGCGGCGAATGAGATTCTCGGTGGATTGATCTGGATAGGGGGACATGGCCGGTTCCTCACGATGCTCGCGGCAGGCTGGTGAAAGCTCGAATCTTCTACCCGAAGAGCCGTAAAGAAACCGTAAAAATGGCGCCGTGCCGTATAAAAATTTTGTAAATGACTCGGGCACGACCGATCGAGCGCGGGATAGCCAGCAAGCTGGGTGGGAGGAACAGGGCAACAGGCACCTTGTCCGATCGGGCCGGATTTGGGTAAAATCATATTGTTATTCGCAAGCGACCCTTATCCCTTCGCAGGGTCCGACCCCTGGCGTCGTTCGAATCCGCGCTACTGACCCAATACGTTCATGGCCTTATCCCGCCGTCGTTTCATCACCCTTGCCGCCGTGGCGGCGGGAGTATCCCTGGTTGCCGGATTGACCCGGACCAGGCCCATGCCGGTACGCTGGCAGGGCACGGCCCTCGGCGCTCCCGCCTCCATCCAGCTCTACGCCACCGACGAGAACCAGGCGCGATCGGCGCTCCGCGCCGCCAGCGCCGAACTGGCGCGTTTGGAGGCGGTGTTGAGCCTGTACCGTTCCGACAGCGCTCTGGCCACCCTCAACCGCGCTGGCCGACTCGACAACGCCCCACCCGACCTCATCGCCGTGGTCGAGCGCGCCCTGGAACTGGCCCGGATCAGCGACGGCGTCTACGACCCCACCATCCAGCCCGTGTGGCAACTTTATTACCAGCACTTCCTGGCCGAACGTCCCGATCCCGCCGGCCCGCCCGCCGGGGTCCTGGCCGCCGCCCTGTCGCGGGTGGATTGGCGGGCGGTGGAGCTGGACCCCACCGCCCGTCGCATTGCCTTCTCCCGGCCCGGCATGGCGCTCACCCTGAACAGCGGTGCCCAGGGTTACATCACCGACCGGGTGACCGAGGTGCTGCGCGTCCGTGGCTTCGAGCGCATGCTGGTGGACATGGGCGAACCCCGCGCCCTCGCCGCCAAACCCGACGGCACGGCCTGGCGGATCGGTATCGCCAATCCCGCCGATCCCGGCCACAGCGTGGCGACCCTGGAGGTCGTGGACCAGGCCGTCGCCACCTCTGGGGGCTACGGCACCCTGTTCGACCCCGCGGGTTCCTTTACTCACCTGATCGACCCCCGCACGGGACGCACCGCGCCGGCGCTGCTGGGCGTATCCGTAGTCGCGGACGCCGCCAGCCAGGCGGACGGTTTGGCCACCGCCATGCTGCTGGCCGCCCCCGAGCGGCGCCAGGCGATCCTGCGCGCCGGGGGAGGACGCCAAGCTTTGTATGTCACGCCCCAGGGCGTGGTGGAGACGGTCCATGCCTGATCTCCCGGAACCGATCCCGACCGGGCCGCATGAGTCCCTGGTGGAAGGCGTCGCCCGCGTGGTCGGCGTGGACGGCGCGGTGGCCTGGCTGGAGCCCGAGCAGAGTTCGAGTTGCGCCGGCTGCGCCTCCGTGGGGTGTGGCTCCAAAGGTTTTGGCACGCTGGCCAGCCGGCTGGCGGCGCGCCGTTTTCCCCTCGCCGGCCACCCGGACCTGCGCGTCGGCGAGCGGGTGGTGGTCGGAGTGCGTGGAGACGCTCTGATCAAGGCCGCCTTGACGGCCTACGTGCTTCCGCTCGTCGCCATGCTGGGCGTCGCGATCCTGGCCCAGGTGCTCGCCAGACACGACGGCGTCACCCTGGCGGCCAGCGTGGCGGGACTCCTGCTCGGGCTGGGTATCGCTCGGCGCTGGGCCGGCCGGCTGGCGGCGCGGGGCGTCATCGCTCCCCGCTTCCTGCGCCGCGCTGGACTGGATCGAAGCTGCCGGCTCACCGAATCCGGATGGTGATCATGCAGGATTACGTGTATTTGATGCTGAGCGCGGCCCTGGTCAACAACGTGATCCTGGCCCGCTTCCTCGGTCTGTGTTCGTTCATGGGCGTGACCACGCGGGTGGACACCGCGATGGGCATGGGTCTGGCGACGACTTTCGTCATTACCGTCTCGTCGGTGCTCGACTGGGCGGTGGAAGCCTATCTGCTGGAACCCTACGATCTCTTCTACCTGCGGACCGTGACCTTCATCCTGGTGATCGCCGCCGCCGTGCAGTTCACCGAAATGACGGTGCGCAAGATCTCTCCGCCCCTGTTCCAGATGCTCGGCATCTACCTGCCCCTGATCACCACCAACTGCGCCGTGCTGGGCGTCGCCCTGCTGCTGGTCGAGGGCAGGATGGGCTTCCTCGAAAGCGTGCTGTTCGCCCTGGCCTCTTCCCTGGGCTACAGCCTGGTGATGGTGCTGTTCGCCGGCCTGCGGGAACGCCTGGCTCTGGCGGACGTACCGCCCCTGTTCGCGGGACCCCCCATCGGCTTTATCGTCGCCAGCCTGCTGGCGCTCGCTTTCATGGGCTTTGCCGGCATCGGCGCGCACTAGCCTGGCCACCCTGACCGAGATCTCAAATCGAGGAATTTATTATGTGGGTTGATATCGCCAGTCTCACCCTCATGGGAGGCGTCCTGGGCAGCCTGCTGGGCGCCGCGGCCCGATTCCTGGCCGTGGAGGAGAACCCGCTGGAGGCGGAACTGCAAGCCATGCTGCCCGGCTCGCAGTGCGGCCAGTGCGGCTACGTGGGCTGCGCCCAGGCGGCGGCGGCTCTGGCCCGGGGCGAAGCGCCGGTGACCTTGTGTCCTCCCGGCGGCAAGGCCACCGCCGAGAAGCTGGCCAAGCGGCTGGGCGTCGCGGTGGACTTGTCCCAGCACGAGGACAGGATCCCGCAATACGCGGTCATCGTGGAGGACCTGTGCATCGGCTGCACCCGCTGTATCAAGGAGTGCTCGGCGGATGCGATCTTCGGCGCCACCAAGCAGATGCACACGGTCATCGCCGAGGCCTGCCACGCCTGCGGCAAGTGCGTCCCGGTTTGCCCCACGGACGCGATCCTGATGCAGCCGATACCGGTGACCCTGCGCACCTGGCACTGGCCCAAACCCCCCTCCTGGCTGGAGCGGATGGAACTGGAAAAATCTGTTAGCCATCACCAGCCGAAGCCCCCCTCCCACCAGCAGCCAGTGGGGATTTGATGGCCAGGCTGTTTTCCATGCGCGGCGGGGTTCACCCTGAATATCGAAAGGAATTGACCAGCGAGAAGGCCATCGTCGATTTGCCGCTGTCCGAGCTGCTCTATATCCCGTTACAGCAGCACGTCGGCGCTCCCTCCGAACTGTTGGTGGCGGCGGGCGCGCGGGTGCGCAAGGGCCAGATGCTGGCCCGCAGCGATGGCAAGGTATCGACCTCCCAACACGCGCCGACCTCCGGCCTCATCAAGGCCATCGGCGACGTCACCGCCCCTCATCCTTCGGGCCTGCCCCAACCGACGATCCTGCTCGAACCCGACGGCGAGGAGGCCTGGGCCGAGTTGCCGGAGCCGATCGCCGATCCTTTCGGCGTAGACCCCATCGTGATTCGCGAGCGCGTGGCCTGGGCCGGCATCGTCGGCATGGGCGGCGCGGTGTTTCCCGCCGCCGTGAAGCTGGATCTGGGCAACCAATACCAAATCGACACCCTGGTGGTCAACGGCGCCGAATGCGAGCCCTATATCACCGCCGATGACCGGACCATGCAGGAGCACGCCGACGAGGTCATCGATGGCGCCCGCATCATGGCGCGGGTGCTGAGCGCCGCCCGGGTAGTCGTCGGCATTGAAGACAACAAGCCCCAGGCGATCCGGGCCATGCAACGGGCGGCCGGGAGCTTTGCCGAGGTAAGCGTGACGGCGGTGCCGGCGCGCTATCCGATGGGCTATGCCCACGAACTGATTCTGGCGATCACCGGTCACGAAACTCCAGCGGGCAAGCGCACGGCCGAGATCGGCGCGGTCGCCTACAACGTCAACACCGCCCGCGCCGTGCATCAAGCGGTGCGGCTGGGTCGCCCGCTGATCTCGCGCGTGGTGACCGCCAGCGGCGGCGCGCTGCGCCATCCCGCCAACCTCTCGGCGCCCATCGGCGCCCGCGTGGCGGATTTGATCGAGTACTGCGGCGGTTTCACCAAACCCCCGGCGCGCCTGGTCATCGGGGGTCCCATGATGGGCCAGCCCCTCCCCAACCTGGAAACCCCCGTGGTCAAGGGCACTTCGGGCATCCTGGCGCTCTCCGCCGCCGAGGTGGGCGAACGGCCGCAAAGTCCCTGCATCCGCTGCGGGGCCTGCATCGAGGCCTGTCCGGTCGGCCTGGTGCCGCTGGAGATGGCCGCGCTGATCCGCAAGGACAACCTGGATGGGGCCGCGCGCCTGGGGGTGGCCGACTGCATCGGTTGCGGCGGTTGCTCCTGGATCTGCCCGTCCCACATTCCCCTGGTCCAGTATTTCCATTATGCCAACGGCATGTTGAACCATCAGGAACAGGAGCGGCGCCGGAACGAGCGCACCAAGACCCTGGTCGAGGCGCATCACCTGCGCCTGGAGAAAATCGCCGCCGCCAAGCAGGCCACCCAGGCGGGGCGCAAGCCGGCGGCGTCCAGGGCCCAAACCGACCAATCCAACGCATGAGCACGACCGGGGCTGGACCCAGCGCCCCCTTCACCCACTCGCCCGCGAGCGTCGGGCAGACCATGCGGCTGGTGCTGCTGGCGCTGGCGCCGGCCACCGCCTTCAACCTCTACCTGTTCGGCTGGCCGGCGATCTTCCTGTTCGCCGAGACCCTGGGCGCCTGCCTGGCGGCGGAGGCCCTTTGCCTGGTCCTTGCGGACCGGCCGGTGGGTCCCACCCTGGCGGACGGTTCCGCTCTGGTCACCGGCTGGCTGCTCGCCATGAGCCTGCCGCCCTGGGCGCCCTGGTGGACGGGCGTGCTCGGGGCCGTGTTCGCCATCCCGCTGGCCAAGCATGCCTTCGGCGGCCTCGGCCAAAATCCCTTCAACCCGGCCATGGTCGCCCGGGTGGCCCTGCTGGTCTCGTTTCCGGTGGTGATGACCGCCTGGGTCCCCCCCCACCCCTTGTTTGCGGGTAACTCCCCCGGGCTTTTGGAAGGGTTGGGGATTACTTTCGGCTTCGGGGCGCCGGACACGATCAGCGCGGCCACCGCCCTCGGCCATGTCAAGACCGAACTGTCCCGGGGCATCCCGGTGTCCCAGTCCATTCTTCAGGTGCCCGACCTGTTCGACATGGCCCTGGGTTTGAAGGCCGGCAGTCTCGGCGAAACCTCGCTGCTGCTGATCCTGGGCGGCGGCCTGTTCCTGCTGGTTCGCGGCGTCATTTCCTGGCATATCCCGGTGGGCCTGACGGGGGCATTGTTCGCCATCGCCACCCTGTTTCACGCCATCAACCCCGACCGCTTCGCCGGAGGCGCCTTCCATGTCGCGTCCGGCGCCACCATCCTGGGAGCGTTCTTCATCGCCACGGATTACGTCACCTCGCCGGTCTCGAAGCCGGGTCAGTTGCTGTATGGCATCGGCTGCGGCCTGCTGACCTGGGTTATCCGCACCTTCGCCGGCTATCCCGAGGGCATGGCTTTCGCGGTGCTGCTGATGAACGCCGTAACGCCGATCATCGACCAGTACACCCGCCCCCGGCGCTTCGGGCGGACCCGCGATGGCGAACCGCTCCCGGCGAAGAGGGAACCATGAACGGGCGCTTTTTGACCCATGGTCTGATCCTCGGCGCGTTCTGTCTGGGGTTTGGCATCCTGCTCGCCGTTACCAACCGACTCACCGCCGGCGACATCGCCGCCCGCGCCCTGGAGGACCGCCGGGCCTCCCTGAGCCAGGTGATTCCCGACCCGATCCACGACAACAACCCGGTCACGGATACCCACACCCTGAAGGATGCCGAGGGGAAGCCCCTCACCGTCTATCGCGCCCGCGTCCGGGGCAAAGTGACCGGCGTGGCCTACGAAATTCACGGACCGGGCTATGCCGGACAGATTCGCCTGATGCTGGGCGTCGGCGCCGACGGTCGGGTCCTCGGCGTGAGCGTCCTGGCCCACAAGGAAACGCCTGGCCTGGGCGACAAGATCGAGGCCAGGAAAAGTGACTGGATTCAGCGCTTCACCGGTCTCACCTTGGGTCATCCGCCACTGGAAAAGTGGAAGGTGAAGAAGGACGGGGGCGAGTTCGACCAATTCACCGGCGCCACCATCACGCCCCGGGCGGTGGTCGGCGCCGTTCGCGACGGACTGGAGTTGTTTGCGGCCCACCGCGCCGAGATGCTGGAGGAACGCTGAGATGAGCACGCGATACGGCACGATCGTGCGGGACGGGCTGTGGGACAACAATGGCGTGTTGTGCATGCTGCTGGGGATGTGTCCCACCATGGCGATGACCGCCACGGCCACCAACGGCCTGGGGATGGGGCTGGCGACGGCGGTGGTGATGGCGGCCTCCAACCTGCTGGTGTCGCTGTTCCGCAACCACATCACCCAGGAAGTGCGCATCCCCGTCTACATTCTGATCGTCGCGGCGATGGTGACTCTGGTGGACCTGTGCATGAACGCCTGGATGCACGAGCTGTACAAGGTGCTCGGTCTGTTCATCCCCCTGATCGTGTCCAACTGCCTGCCCCTGGCCCGCCTGGAAGCCTTCGCCGCCAAGGAGCCGGTGCTGCCTTCCCTGCTGGACGGCATCTTCATGGGCCTGGGTTTCGCCCTGGCCCTCACCGCCATCGGCGCCGTGCGCGAGGTGCTGGGTTCCGGCACTCTGTTTGCCGATGCCGCTCTTCTGCTGGGGCCGGCGTTCGAGTTCATGGAACTGCGCCTGTTGCCGGAGCAGATGGGGGTGATGATGATGATCCTGCCACCCGGCGGCTTCCTCGTCACCGGCCTGCTGGTGGTGGTCAAGCGCATGATCGATGTCCGCGCCGGCAAGTCCATCCAAATGGCCGGCGCCCACTCCGCCGGCTGAGGCCGCGACGGTCGTGAAGGTCTCCATCGTCTACGCCACGCCCGGCCGCCAATTCTGGATGCCGCTGGACCTGCCCGAGGGTAGCCGGGTCCGGGATTTGATCGAGCGCTCCGGGGTTCTCAACCGCTTTCCCGAAATCGACCTGGAACGCCAGAAGATCGGCATCTTCAGCAAGCTCACGACCCTGGACGCGGTGCTCGAAGACGGCGACCGGGTCGAAATTTACCGCCCCATCACGGCGGACCCCAAGCTGCTGAAGCAGAAAAGCAAGGCCGCCGCCGCGAAGTCCGCCGGTGAAGCGCCGCCTGACTCGACCGCTTGACTGGTCACCCGTTCCTCCACGAAAACCAACATGCGCCGTTCGGAAACGCGCCAGAGTAAGCGTTCAGACCCCTCCCCCCAGCGGGGGGAGGTTGGGAGGGGGGAAAGATTGCGACACCAACGACTTGCCCTCCCCCAGCCCCCTCCCGCTGGGAGGGGGGAGTGAACGGTTACGCGCCAGACAGGTCGGGAGATTGGGGATTCTGGCGGTTCGGAACGGGCGTCATGTCACGTTCGGGCAGAACCGGTAACCGATCCCGGTTTCGGTGAGGAGGTGTCGCGGCCGCGTCGGGTCGGCTTCCAGTTTCTGGCGGAGATGGCCCATGTAGATGCGCAGGTAGTGACTGCGCTCCACGTAGGCCGGTCCCCAGACTTCCCGCAACAGTTGGCGGTGCGTCAGCACCTTGTCAGGCTTGGTGACCAGCGCGGCCAGCAATCGGAACTCGATGGGCGTGATATGGACCGGCTGACCGTCGCGCGCCACCTGCCGGCGTTCCAAATCCACGCCGACCTCGCCGAAGGTCACCAGAGCGGTACCGCCCGGTTCCCGCATGTGGCGCCGGCTCACCGCGCGTACTCGCGCCAGCAATTCCGCCACGCCGAACGGCTTGATCAGGTAATCGTCGGCGCCGGCGTCCAGCGCCTCGACCTTGTCGTATTCCTCGACCCGGGCCGACAGCACCAGCACGGGCACGCCGCTCCAGGCGCGCAAATCGCGGATGAAGTCCACGCCGTCGCCGTCCGGCAAGCCCAGATCGAGGATGATCAGATCCGGCTTGCGGGTGCCCGTTTCCAACAAACCGCGCTGCAAGGTATCGGCTTCGTGCACCCGACAGCCTTCGCCCTCCAGCGCGGCGCGCACGAAGCGGCGAATAACCTGCTCGTCCTCGACAAGCAAAACGGTCAGGGAAGGTTCGGTGGTAGCGCTCATGTTGGCTCCAAATCGGGCTCGTCGTCGATTTCGAACGGTGGCAGCGGTTCCAGCGGCAAGGTGAAGACGAAACGGGCGCCGCCAGGCGGCCGGTTTTCGGCTCGAATTTGCCCGCCGTGGGCTTCGATGACCGATCGGCAGATCGCCAATCCAAGACCGACCCCAGGCACCGCCGATTCCACCTGACCTCGGGCGAACTTCTCGAACACAGCTTGTTCCCGCCCGGCCGGCAAACCCGATCCTTCGTCCCAGACCTCGACGTTCAGCCAATCGGCTTCCACGCTGGCAGTCACGCCAATCACAGTGCCGGGCCGGGTGTATTTGGCGGCATTTTGCAACAGGTTCACCAACACCCGCTCGATCAACACGGCGTCGCAGTTAATCAACGGCAGTTCGGGATCGAGCACCAGCCGCAGCGGATGGTCGAGCAGTGGTTGTTCGAGCATCCGCACCGCCGAGCCGACCAGCTCTTCCAGCGACTGCCAGTCCTTGTGCAGCCACACCCGGCCGGCTTGCAGCTTGGCCATGTCCAGCAGATTATCGACCAGCAGCGCCATTCGCTCGGCTTGTTCGCGGATGGAGGTCAACGATTCCTGGTAGGGCGACCGCTCGGCGATCAATTCCAGCGTCAGCGTTTCCGTCAGTCCGATCAGCGCGGTCATCGGGGTGCGCAGATCGTGGGACAACCCGGCCAGCAGCGAACTGCGCTCCCGCTCCGCTTCCATTTTCACCTGCGTGTCGCGGGCGACCGCGGCGAAATGCACCCGTTCCAGCGCAATGGCGATCAGCACGGCAAAAGTATCCAGCAACCGTCGTTGCTCCGGGACCAGCGGCAACCACTGCTGCTTGGGGGCCACCACCAGGACGCCACGGGTGCGCAGCGGCGCCTTGAGCGACAGGTACAACAACGGCGCGTCGGGCAGCCTGTCGGTGCCGAAACCGGCCGAATCGTTGTGGTCGAAACACCATTGCGCGATCGCCAGATCCGCTTCCGGCTTGCCGGACCGCGCCGGTGGCGGCTGCAAGCGGTCGTGATCGTCCGGCATCAGCAATCGAGCCCTGACTCGGAAACTGCCCTCGACGTAGCGCTCGCCGATCTCGATCACCTGCTCGGCGACCAGCGCCCCGGACAGCTCGCGCGACATTTCGTAAAGGTAGCGGGCGCGCTCCTCGCGGGCGTGGGCGACCTGGGCCTGATGGCGGAACCGGGCGGTAAGCTGGCCGACGATCAGCCCCACGATCAGCATCACCACGAAGGTCAGGATCGATTGCAGGGTTTCGAACGCGAACGCAAAGCGCGGCGGCACGAAGACGAAATTGAACGACAGCACGTTGAGGACCGCCACCAACACCGCCGGGCCGCGCCCGTACCATGCCGCCACGCCGACCACCGCCAGCAAAAACAGCATGACGATGTTGGCGTGATCGAGATAGGGCAGCAGCGGCATGGCCGCGAACGTGACGCCCAGGGAAACCAGGAGCGCCACGCCGTAACCCCACAGTACGCCGGTCAAATCGACCGGCTCCCGACCCTCCGGCCACGGCCGCCGCCAACCAGCGCGCCGGCCAGCAGGAGTCCATTTTTCTTCGCTCTGGGCGTGGTCGGGCGATCGATCGGGTTCGGGACGATGATCGTTCATCTCGGATTCATCGAGCTGAAATTTCTGGCGCGTCCTCGGTCTCCAGCGACGGCGGCATTTCCATTGGTAGAGTGAAAGTGAAGCGGGCACCGCCGCCCTCCCGGTTTTCGGCCCGGATTTGACCGCCGTGAGCCTCGATGATCGCTCTACAGATCGCCAGCCCGAGACCGACGCCCGGTACCGCCGATTCGGTTTGGCCGCGAGCAAATTTCTCGAACAAAGCCTGTTCCCGTCCGGACGGCAAACCCGGCCCTTCGTCCCAAACCTCGACCGTCAGCCCGTCGGTGGCGGCGCTGGCGGTGATGCCGATCACGGTACCCGGTGGCGTGTACTTGGTGGCGTTTTCCAGCAGATTGACCAACACCCGCTCGATCAGCACCGCGTCGCAGTTGACCAGCGGCAGTTCCGGGTCGAGCGCCAGCCGCAGCGGATGCTCGCGCAGCGGCTGTTCCAGCAGTCGCGTGGCCGAACCGAACAGTTCCTCGAGCGACTGCCAGTCCTTGCGCAGGCGGACGACGCCGGCCTGCAACTTGGCCATGTCCAACAGGTTGTCGGCCAGCAGCGCCATTCGCACCGCCTGCTCGCGGATCGCGGCCAGCGATTCCTGGTGGGGCGATTCCTCGGCGGCCAGCTCCAGCGCCAGGGTTTCCGCCAGCCCGATCAAACCGGTCAACGGCGTGCGCAGATCGTGGGACAGCGCCGCCAGCAGGGAATTGCGCTGCCGTTCCGCTTCCATTTTCACCAGCGTGTCGCGGGCGACGGTGGCGAAATGCACCCGTTCCAGGGCGATGGCGATCAGCGCGGCGAAGGTGTCCAGCAACCGCCGCTGTTCCGGAATCATGAGCAGACGCCGCTGCTCGGCCGCCACGGCCAGCACCCCGCGGGTGCGCAGCGGGGCCTTGAGCGGCAGGTACAACAGCGACGCGGCGGGCAGGGTATCGGTGCCGAGGCCGGCCGGATCGTTGTGGTCGAAACACCACTGCGCGATGGCGAGATCGACCTTGGGCTTGCCGGATCGTACCGGAGGTTGTTGCAACCGGTCGTTATCATCCGGCAGCAACAACCGCGCCTTGACCCGGAAGCTGGCCTCGACGCAGCGCTCGCTGATCTCGATCACCTGCTCGGCGGCCAGCGCCCCGGACAGTTCTCGCGACATTTCGTAGAGATAACGGGCGCGCTCCTCGCGGGCGGTGGCCACCTGGGCCTGATAGCGGAAGCGCGCGGTGAGCTGGCCGACGACCAGGCCGACGATCAGCATCACCGCGAAGGTCAGCAGGTATTGCCAGTCGTGGATCGCCAGCGAGAAACGCGGCGGCACGAAAAAGACATCGAACGCCGCCACGTTGACGACCGCCGCCAGCACCGCCGGGCCGCGCCCATACCGCACCGCCACGCCGACCACCGCCAGCAGAAACAGCATGATGATGTTGGCCAGATCGAAATGGGGCAGCAGCGGGGTGGCCAGCAGCGCGGTTCCCAGGCAGACCAGCAACGTCGCTCCGTAGCGTTGGGTCACGAAGGACAGTTCGGTCCGATTTTCGTCCCGGGCCTCGACGGTAGGACCGAGGGAACGCTGGGGGGCATCATCCTGCGCCAGCGCCAGCAGATCGAGATCCGGGGCCACCCGGGCCAGCCGTCCGGCGAGCGCTCGCCGGAGCCAGGGCCAACGGCCCGGCCGGCCGCGACCGACCACCACTCGGCCCAAGCCATGCCGGCGAGCGTATTCGACGATGGTCGGGGCGATATCGTCGGCGGCCTTGGTGGCGGTATGGGCGCCGAGATCCTGGGCCAGTTTGAGGGTATTGAGGATCGCCCGGCGGTGGGCTTCCGGCAGGCGTTGCAGCGCCGGCGTTTCCACGTACAGGGCGTGCCATTCGCAATCCAGCTTGCCGGCCAGCCGGCTGGCGGCGCGCACCAGCGCATCCGCCCCGGCGCCGGGTCCGACGCACACCAGCAACGCCTCGCGGAGGGGTGGCGGCAGACTACCGTCCCGCTGCTGGTAGCTCTGCATCTCGTCGTCCACCCGGTCGGCGGTGCGCCGCAGCGCCAGCTCGCGCAGGGCGATGAGATTACCCTTGCGAAAGAAATTCTGAATCGCGCGTTCGGCCTGATCCGGCAGGTAGACCTTGCCTTCCTTGAGCCGCTGCAAGAGTTCGTCGGGCGGCAGATCGACCAGCACCACTTCGTCGGCCTGGTCGAACACCCGGTCGGTGACCGTTTCCCAGACCCGGATGCCGGTGATGCCGCCGACCACGTCGTTGAGGCTTTCCAGATGCTGGACGTTGATCGTGGTCAGAACATCGATGCCCGCTTCGAGCAGCTCTTCAATATCCTGCCAGCGCTTCGGATGGCGGCAACCGGGGGCGTTGCTGTGCGCCAGTTCGTCGACCAGGATCAGCGCCGGGCGCCGCGCCAAGGCCCCGTCGAGATCGAACTCCCGGAGTACCCGGTCACGATAGGGGATTTCCTTGAGCGGCAGTTGTTCGAGGCCCTCCAGCAATACGGCGGTTTCCTTGCGGCCGTGGGTCTCGACCAGCCCGACGACGACATCCACTCCTTGCTCCCGCAACTGGCGGGCGGCCAGCAGCATGGCATAGGTTTTTCCGACGCCCGCCGAGGCACCGAAAAAGATCTTCAGCTTGCCGCGCCGGGCGCGCGCCGCCTCTTCCCTGATGCGGGTCAACAATTGGTCGGGGTCTGGGCGTTGCTCGGTCATCTCGTCGATAGTGAATGGTGATCGGCGTCATTTTCGAGCGCCAGATGGAGTTCGAGCACGTTGATTCGCGTGCCCGTCGGAAGAGACTTCCGGTCAAAGTTCCGTGGGGGTAATCCCCGCCCGGATGGCGAACTTGACCAGTTCGGCCAAATTATCGATGCCGAGTTTCAACATGATTCGACCACGATAAGTTTCGACCGTCTTGGCGCTGATCGCGAGTATCTCGGCGATTTCCCTGGCGCGCCTGCCTCGGGCCAAGAGCCGCAGCACTTCGATTTCCCGATCGCTTAAAATCCGCAGGTCCAGTTCGGCGCTGCGCCGCGCCACCGTCGCGCGAGTCGGTCTGGCGGTGGGACTCACGAACCGCTCCCCACGCAGCGCGGCCCGGATGGCTTCAACCAAATCGGCGATGGCCTCGTTCTTCAGCACGTAGGCCGAGGCGCCCGCCGCGAACATCTGCTGTTGATAGTACGCATCCCCGTACATCGACAGCGCCACGATGCGAGTTTCCGGCGACACCTGCCGGATGCGGCGCGCGGCCTCGATGCCGTTCATGCCAGGCATTTCCACGTCCAGCACCACGATTTGGGGCCGGCGCGCTTCGACGAGCACGACCGCCTCCGCACCGTCGCCGGCTTCGCCGACGATCTCCCAGTCCGCCTGCTCGCGCACCAGCAGAGCCAGCCCCTGCCGGAACAGGACATGATCGTCGGCGAGCAGCACGGCGATGGTCATGACGCTCTCAACTCCGACCCCTCGCCCATGGGGAACGCCCTCACTTCCAGCCTCTCTCCCACCGGGATCGCCCTCACCCCCAGCCCCTCTCCCAAAGGGAGAGGGGAGTTGTCGGCATGGGGCGCGAGCGGCACCCGCATCGAGACACGGGTACCGGCGGTGCCCGACTCGATGGCCAAATCGCCGCCCAGCAACGCCAGACGCTCGCGCACGCCGAACAATCCATAGCCTCCTCTCCCAATGCCCGGCTGTCCTGTAGCGACGGCGGGTGGGAAGCCCTTGCCGTCGTCGCCGACCTCCAGTCGTACCGCGTTATCTCGCGCCTCGAGTTCGATCCAGCCGGTCGTGGCGATGGCGTGTTTGGCCACGTTGTAAATCAGTTCCCGGGCGCACTGGAACAGGACGATGGCCAGGTTCTGGTCGAGGACCAGCGACGGGCGGGGCGCGGCAAACGAAAAAGGAACCCCGAAACGGCGCGTGGCATGGGATGCCAGCCATCCCAGGGCCGGAACCAAACCCTCCTGGTAGAGGCAGGGGGGACTGAGTTCGAATTGCAGGGAGCGCAGTTCCCGCAGCGCTTCCCGCATCAGCTCCAGTCCGGACTCCAGTAAAGCCTCGGACTCGCCGTCGCGGCATTTTGCCGCCGACGCGATTTGCATCTGGGCCAGGGCCAGCTTCTGCATCGGGCTGTCGTGCAGATCGCCCGCCAGGCGCTTCCTTTCCCGTTCCGCGATCAACGATACCTCCATGGCCAGTTGCCTGAGTTGGGCGTTGGCGGCGCTCAACTCCCGGGTGCGTTCGGCCAGGGCGCGCTCCAGCGCGCGCGACAGAAAGCCCAGTTCCACATGGGTTCGGACCCGGGCCAGCAGCACCTGGGCGTCGAATGGCTTTTTCACATAGTCCGCGCCGCCCGCCGCAAAGGCGCGCACCGTGGTCTCCTCATCTTCCCTGCCGGTGAGGAAGATCACTGGAATGGAGCGGGTTCGGTCGTCGGCCTTGAGCCGCCGGCAGGTTTCGAGGCCGTCCATCCCCCGCGGCATCAGAATATCCAGCAGAATGAGATCGAGCGGGACTTCCCCGGCAATCGCCAGGGCCAGTTCGCCGCTGTCGGCTACATGGACCTGATAACCGGACTCCTTGAGCAGACCGCCGACCGCCCGGATATTGTTCGGGTCATCATCCGCCACCAGGATGCTTCGCCGCCCGTTTTCGCTCTGATCTCGCGACATGGATGATTGATCGTATTTATCAATAGATTCTGAGACTTGGAATTGTAGGGCGGGTTAGGGCGCCAGCCCGTAACCCGCCTTGTGGGGAGTCCCACGGAATCGGCGGGTTACGCTTCGCTAACCCGCCCTACGTTCTCCATGGCTGCTTTACCCCCCGGGTTGCGCCGCCGCCTTGAGCGCCTCGATTCGCTGGCGCAGGCCCGCCACGTCAAATGCCTCCGCCTGGCGCAGCAAAAGCTGGCCCAGGTCCCGCAGGGCGGAGTCTTCCCGCCGTTCGCCTTCCCGTATCAGCGAACCGCCAAACGCCTCCAGTTCGTTGATGGATGTGAAGGGTGGTCGCAACATTTGCAAGCGTTGGTACAGCGCCGCCGGAAGTCGGACAGGTCCGTATTTGTCCCCCTCCCCCCAGCCCCCTCCCACGAGGGGAGGGGGAGTACTCTCCCTACCCCCTTGTGGGGGAGGGCTGGGGGGAGAGGTGTGAACGGTTGCGGGCAGAAACCGTTGCAAGGTGGCGATCAGCGTGGCCTGGCTCACCGGTTTTCGCAGGTAGGCATCGCAGAGAACTCGCATTTCCGCCTCCTGTTCCGGGGTTACCGAGGCGGTGACCGCGATTACGGGAATACTCGCCGTCACCGGATCGGCTTTCAGTCGCCGGGTGGCCTCCAAACCATCCAGCACCGGCATGGCGATATCCATCAGGATCAGCGCTGGCTGATGTTGCCGAGCGTGCGCCAGCGCCTGGGCGCCATCCCCGGCTTCGATCGACTCGAAACCATAGGGTGACAGGTATTCCACCAGCAGCCGGCGGTTGGGTGCATTGTCATCCGCCACCAGAATCCGGACTGGAGCAAAGGTAACGTCTTCGACCGAGTGGCTGGGCTCTTCCGTGACGACGGCCCGGCTGGCGATCGTCAGGGACGGCAGGACCAGGGTAAAAGTGCTGCCCTGTCCCGGCGTGCTGGCCAACCGGATCTCGCCGCCCATCAGCGCCGCCAGCCGCCGGCAGATGCCAAGGCCGAGCCCGGCGCCGCCGTAGCGGGCGGGGTCCTGGCCCCGGCGCTGGGTGAACAGCATGAAGATGTCCTCCTGTTGATCGGGCGGGATGCCCGGCCCCGTATCCGCCACCGCGATGCGCAGGTGGAATTTGCCTCCCTCCTCCTCGCCCGTGACCCGCACTTCGACGTGGCCGGCGTCGGTAAACTTGATCGCATTGCCGATCAGGTTGACGAGGATCTGGCGCAAGCGGACTTCATCGCCGAGCAATACCGACGGCACTTCTGCGTCGACCGTGATTTGCAAGCCCAGGCCTTTGGTCCCCGCCGCGTGGCCGAACATCATTTCCAAATCGCGCAGCAGGGCGCGCAGGTCGACCGGCTGGGTCCGCAACTCGATTTTGTCCGCCTCGATCCGGGAGAGGTCCAGAATGTCATCGATGAGTTGCGACAGGCTCTTGCCCGCCGCGCGGATCGCCTCCAGATAACCCCGATCCTTATCGCTCAGGGTTTTTCCACGCAGCAGGGAGGCAAACCCGAGCACGGCGTTCAGGGGCGTCCGCAAATCGTGGCTGACGTTGGCCAGAAAGGCGCTCTTGGCGCGATTGGCGACTTCGGCCTGCTCCTTGGCCTGGGTCAGCGCGGCTTCGGCCTGGCGGCGCTGGTTCACCTCCAGCACCAGCCGGCGATTCCAGTACACGATGACGAACAGCGCCAGCGCCGCCAAGGTCAGCACCGTCCCCAGCGTGCCGTAATCAACACGGTGCTGGTACTGGATTGAGATCCAGTCGTGGTAGATCGCATCGCGCTCGCTTTTCGGGATGGCGTCGAGGCCCTTTTGCAGGATGCCGGCCAGGATCGGCCAATCCCGGCGCACGCCCATCCCAAGCTGATAGGTGTAGGGCGTTTCGCCAGCGACCTTGATCTGGGTCAGGCCGGATTGACCGATGTAGTAGCTGGTGGTGACCAGACTGCCAACGAAGGCGAAGGCTTCGCCCGTCGCGACCTTGCGCAAGGCCTCCTGGGCGTTGGCGACTGGCAACAGCGCGAGCCGCGGCCAGTCCTGCCGCAGCCAGTTCTGGGACGCCTCGTCCTGCACTACCGCCACGGTCTTCCCCGCCAGGGCGCGCAGATCGCCCAGATAGGCCACGTCAGCCGCGGAGAAGATCGCGACGGGGAAGGAAAGATAGGGTTCGGTGGAGTGAATCGAACGCTGTCGGTCCAGCGTCATCGCCATCGTGGGCAACAGGTCGAGGCGACCTTCATCGAGCCGCTGTTTTGCCTCCGCCCAGGTCAGATTCGGGACGAATTCGATGCGTACCCCGAGTAATTTCTCCAGACGTTGCAGATACGCCACGGAAATGCCTTGGGGCTGGCCAGCCTGATCCATGAATTCCACTGGCGCCCAGTGCGCGTTGATGCCCACCCGCAGGACCGGATGCTCCGCCAGCCAGGAATGTTCCTCGGCAGCGAGCGTGGCTCGTGACCCGATACGGCTCAGGTAGTCCTGCCCGAACCAGCGCCGGTAGAGTTCCGCCATCTCGTCCTGAGTGATGGCCGCGAGTCCCTTGTTCAGAATTTCGACCAGTTCCGGCCAGTCCTTGCGGATCGACAATACCAGGTTGGTTTGAGTCCCGGACAGCATCCGCATCGGTGCGAAGCCCAACACCCCGTGGTTCGCCCGCCAGTGTTCCAAGCTGTAAGTGTCGATCACCGCTTCAAGGTCGCCACGCAACAAGGCTTGGGCCAGTGCCTCCATGTTCTCCAGCGGCGTCGCTTCGATTGCCGGATGCGCTTCCAACAGCTTGCTCAAGTACAGGGTTTCCTTGAGGTAGCCGACCCGCTGGCCCCGAAATCCGTCGATGCCATCATTCGGCACGGACTGGCCGGTCCGCAGGTAGATGAAGTACTGGACGGCGTGGAAGGTTTGAGTGAAGAGAAAATGGGCCTTGCGTTCCTCCAGGAGGCCGGACAGGGTCAAGCCGGCCAGGTGGCCGGCCCTGGCCTTTTCGACGATGGCGTGCCAAGGTCCTGCTTCCAGACGGATGCCAGTCCCCAGCTTGCGGTTGAGCAGGTCGACATGATCGAACGCGAACCCGGCAAATTGGCCATTTGGATCCTTGACCACCATGGGCGCCCATTCCTGGCCGACGCCCAGCACGATCTCGGGGTGCTCGGTCAGCCAGGCCCGTTCCGCCGGGGTTAACAAATCGGGGCCGGCTTCGCTGGCGGCGATGGTCCCCGCGACTATAAGCCCGGCGCACAGCAGTAAAAGCGCGCGGAGGTTTTTCACCCGTTTGCCTGTTATTGAGCGAGTGGTTGAAATAATCTTCTTAAATTAATCAATAATTTATTGTTGTATGACTTCTCGGCTTATTCTCCCGCCAGTTTGAAAGCAGCGTTGCGGGTATCACAGTGAAACCGAAAACCCAGCTTTTCGAGGTGCTCTATAACGGGATGTAGGGCGGTCAATTTGCTAGCGTGCTTCGCCTCGAGCAAGATGCCAAGTGTTCCTGTCAGACGAACACCCAATAGCCAGGCGTAGCGTCGTGCTCGTGTTACCCAGGCAGGTTTCTCTACATGAGGCAGCGAACAACCCAGTTCACGACCCCGATCACGTTCCAGCATCACTGCTTCGGGCACAATAATACCAATTCCCGGCAGGTTTTATATTTCCCATGTAGGAATCTTCATATCCACGTCGAGAACACGACCATCGCGCTTGAAGAACGAAGACGGCGGCATGGATCGTTGTCAGCCGGCGGCGCGCGGGTGGCGTGCGTACCGGACCACGGCCAGAGCGAGAACTCCGGCGAGCAGGACGAGCCCCACCCCATAGAAGAACAGGCGACGCTCGTGGCGCGCGAGCGCCGCGTCGAGCGCCGCGAATCCGTGCGCGCCCGCGCTGCCGTCGAGCAGCGGACGCACGTCTTCGGTCAGCGCGCGCAACTCGCCGGCGACCATCGCGGCCCGCTCGAGCAGGACCCCGAGGCTCGCCAGCACGTCGCGGTCCTCCTTCCCCGCCGGTGCCGGCGGGAACAGGCGCTCGAGGCTGGCGGCCGTTTCGCGCAGGGCCATCGACGTCGCGCCGAGGGACTCCGCGAGGGGTTGCAGATCGCCGGCCGTGCGCGCGAGCTGTTCGAGCGCCGCCCGACGCTCGGCCTCGACACGCGCGGCGACATCGGCGAGCGCCAGGGCGCGCTCTCGCGCCATGCCGTCGAGGAACTGGCTTAACAAGGCCTTGCGCTCGTTGGCGATGTGCCTGGGTAGGTCGGCGAGCTGGGCCCGCAGTCCTTCGGCCGAGTTCGTGAAGCGGTCGCCGTAGGTCAATGCTGCGGCGGCCTCGGGGCTCGCAAGCGTGCTCCGCACCAGCAGCTCGGCATTCCACTCCGCCAGCATCGGCAGCTGATTGAGCAGGAACAGGGCGCGCTCGCCAGTCTCCTTGGCGAGCGCGATCTGGCGGGCGGCCTCGCTCACCGGGGCGAGGAAACCTCCCTGGTGCGCATCGGCCGTCCATTGCGAATCCACGTCGGCAGCCGCGGCCGTGTCCAAGTGCACGAACGCGACATAGTCTTGTTCCGGATTGGCCGCCCGCCAGTCGACGACCAGCGCGTGGAGTTTTGCCAGGGTCCGCGGTTCGACCACTGTTTCAGCCAGTTCGTTAATCTGGGACTCGAGGCGCGCCAGCGCGCCGCGGATTGCCTTGACCGCCGAACGCGGGAAATCCGCCTCTCGCTTCGGGTCGTCCCAGATGAGACGCTGGAGTTGAGCGGCGACGACCAGGTCGCGCACGGCCAGGACAGGATCGGGCCCGGTCGCGGCACCAAACGTGGCCGATACATAGGAGACCTTGGTCGCCTGCAAACCCAGCCGCTGAACGGAGTTCTTCGTGTGCGGCATGGCGCTGTCGATGGCGAAGCCCAGCTTCTCCCGGTAGCGACCGGCGTATGCCAGGACCGCGGTCCGGAGCCCGCCGAGATTGGAGTGTGCCGCGGTCGCGTCCCGAACAGCGTGCACCTCGACGGATGACGCCGACGCACCGGGCGTCCGATCCTGCGCCAGGCCGGCGCAGGCGGTGCAGACGATTGCGACCAGCGCGACCAGCGCGATCGGCAAGGCGGTGCGCGAGGAGCGCAGGGGACCTCCTGTACGGGGCGAAAGGATAGGAAATCTAACCGGTTACGCGAAAGTATTATTCTCTCCCCACACCTCGGTCAAGAATCTTGTCGACCGGCATGGCGCGATGAAAGGTTCGGGTGGATCCGAAAGTGTTGGCGGCCAGGAAGTACTACAGTCACCGACGATCCATGACGACTACGAGACCACCGACAAGATGACGATCAAGACTACGGTGGAGCCGGCGGAGAAGTAATACCAATTCCCGATAGGTTTTATATTTCCCATGTAGGGCGGGTTAGCGAAGCGTAACCCGCCGAAACCGCAATCGAATCGGCGGGTTACGGGCTGACGCCCTAACCCGCCCTACGATTCTGAACCATAAAATCCATTGAGAAACGGTATAACCGTGATGGATCCACGAACGCCGACGCGGAACAGTCTTGTCGGTGGTAGCCTGTCAGGAAAATCCTTACAGGAACATCCTAATTTTTTTTGGAAAGATTACAGCGTATGGTTTTTCCGATTCAATCCACCACCGGGAGATTCGCATGAACAAGCCAATGACGCGCTGCTTGAGCCTGGCGATTGCCGCCGCCATGGCCTCACCCACGGCCTTTGCCTACAACCAAAGCGACGCCATCGAGGATTGCCAGGATAAGATCTTCGATGATTCGCAGTACTCCCGGTATTCCGACCCCCGTGGCGCGACCGCTCAGGAGACGGGTCGAAATTCCTACAAGGTGACCGGCCTGGTCAAGGACCGGAACAAAAAAGACCATCGTTTCAATTGCCGGATCGATCACCGCGAGGTGGTAAGCTGGAACGTCAGTCCGGAAGAGATTTCGGATTCCGACAAAAAGACGGCGGCGGCGGTCGGCGCCGGCGTCCTCGGTTTGGCCATCCTGGCCGCTGCCGTGAGCGGCAACAAGGATCAGGATGATAAACGGAATTCCTACGCAAAGGGCGAGAGATCCCCGTTCGACGACATGGGCTACCTGAAGCAGGAATGCACCAACGAAGTGCGTCGCCATCTGGATCGGGATCATGGCCCGGTCCGCGATCTGGAATTGACGTATCCGCATTTGAACGGCCGCACCCTGACCGGCAACGGCCGGGTTTTCTTCGAGCGCGGCGGTCGCCGGGAACTGTCGTTCACCTGTGATTTCGACCGTCGTGGCCAGGTTCAGGACGGGCATTACACCTATGCGGGCGGCGATGACGATGACCGCATGGGACGCGCTGACGAATCTCAGGCCAGCGCCGCCAAGGGCGGTATTCCCTTTTTTAACGCCACCTGTCCTGGCGGCGTCGAGGTGCACGCCGACCAGGGCGGCCCCGTGTTTTTTAATGGTAAAGAAGGGAAATTCAATAAGAAACAAGCAGGTTACTACGAAGTTGAAGGAGCCGGGATCACCCTTTCCATCGCCATCAACCCGGATGGTTCGCCAAACTTGACCTACACGGGCAAGCACGGCGCCAACGGCGTTTGCACGGTTTCGAACTGATCCCGATCCTGTCCGAGCGGCGGGCCACGCTTTCGCAGCGGCCTGCCGCCGTCCTCATCCACACCGGAAAACCTCATGCGTTTCCGTCTGTCCCCAACTCCCGAATGGCTGCATAAAGGTTTTCGGCTTGGAATGGAGTAGACACTATGGACTATCATCAGATCCTCGCATTGATCGCAGTACTCACCGGAAATGCGGGCGATGACTTCGCAACGCTGAAGTCCGGCGGAACTGACCCAAAGGCGCCCATCGCGCAAATTTTGTGTCCGCGGCCTTTGCCAGCGAACGAGATTGAAGGAAAAACGCTGTTCTGCGGCACGGTGCAGGTGCCTGAAGACCATGCCAAGCCTGACGGCAAGAAGATTCCCCTCCAGTTCTCGATCCTCAAATCCTGGTCGCAGTATCCTGAGCCTGATCCGTTGGTCTATCTGCAAGGCGGGCCTGGTGCGAGTGCGATCATCCAGATTCCGCTGTTGGCCCGCACCTTTGAACCCTGGCGCAAAACCCGCGACGTGGTGTTCTGGGACCAGCGTTCCGCCGGTCTCTCGGGCCAATCCGTGAAGTGCTTCAATGCGCTTTCCGCCAATGCGGCCAAGATTGCAAAAAAGAAATACACCACCACCGACATCACCGGCGCGAACAAGGACAGCAACACCGTTGCCGACTGCTTGAAAGAAATCGAAGCGGCGGGCATCGCCATTGCCAAATACAACACCTTCGAAAATGCCAAGGACGTGCGCACCATTACCAAGGCGCTCGGCTATCCGACCTATAATCTCTATGGCGTTTCCTATGGCACCAAGCTGGCACTGGAAACCATGCGCGTGGCGCCGGAGGGCATTCGCTCGGTCATCATTGATGGCGTGGCCCCACCCTGGGTGAAACTCTATGAAACCCTCACGCTCAAGATTGGCGAAGCCATCGAGAACGTGGTGGTGCAATGCAAGGCCGATGAAAGCTGCAACAAGACCTACCCTGACCTGGACAAGGTGATCATCGAAACGCTGCACATGGCGAAAGCGGGCAAGGTCATGCATCAGGGAAAGCCCGTAGATACGCTCACCATTTTCCGCCCCTTTGATGAGCGCAACGAAAAATACGGCAACCTGTCGATGACGCCCTATATCCCCGCCTTCATCTATGAGCTTTACCGCGGCAAGGAGATGCCGACGGTAGACATGCTGGTGGGCAGGAACTTCGTCATGCCCATGCCGGGCGATGATGATGTGTCGGCAGCCTCAGCCTCGCTGCCGAAAGAGCAGCGCGCGCTGCTTTCAACACTGGCTGATAATGCAGCGATTGCGCAGCGGGTGCAGAAGTCGAATGAAAATGTGATGGAAGAGCTGCGGGATGCGGTGGACGTCAGCACCAACTACGGGCCTGTTGCCACATTGTTCGACCAGGAACTGGAAAAGGCATTGCTCGCGAAGAAGGCGAGTGACCCTGCCAGTGTCGAAAAAATCCTGACCGACTATGTTGCGCTCCAGACGACCCAGGCATCGAAGGAAGCATTGGCCGCCTTTGTCAAAGCCCATGTGGCCGGCGAGTCGCAGACCCGGCTTCTGGCGTTGATCGACGGCATGAGTGCGGCAGAATTGTCCGCTTCCTTCGCCATCATCAAGCGCGATGCGGCCAAGTCGGAAGCAGATTTCTTCGGCAACATGTATCTATTCAACTATGCCTGCCAGGAAGACATGCCTTTCAACACCTATGAGGGCTACAAGCAATATACGGCCAGCGCGAAGTACCCCTACATCGGCGATGCTTATGACCCGCTGGCCAACATGGTGTTCGGCTCCTGCATGTCCTTCAAGCGGCAGCAGCGCGAGAACTGGCAAACGCCCGTGGTCAGCGACATCCCCACCCTGTCTATCGGTGGTCTTTATGATTCCCAGACGCCGGCGAGCTGGGCCAAGGTGGCGGTGGAAAAACTCTCGAACGCGCAGGTCTTCGTGATCCCCGAAGCCGGGCACGGTGCGGTGCTCTATCAGTCCTGTGTAGCAGACATGGGTGTGGCCTTCATCAACAATCCGCAGCGCAAACTGTCAGACGCCTGCCCCAAGAGCATCAAGATCCACTGGCACATTCCAGACTGGGCGAAGGCGGCGAAGTGACGGCTGCTTGAATGACTGCACCATTGGCTTGAGAGGCACGCATGATGGAACATCCAAACCCGGATAAGCCCCTGTGGCTGCGTGTCCTGCAATTTCCGCTTATTCGTCTGGTCCTGCTCGGCACGCTCCTGTTCCTGATGATGGGCATCAGCAACGGCTTCTGGGAAGTTAAATTTGCCGATTCGCCGCTGATAGGTATCGCCATGGCAGCCTTGATGGCCGCTCTGGGCTTTGCCGTGTATATCGCCTTTGTGAAGCTCATCGAACAGCGCCCGGTCAATGAACTGGCCTTGCCGATGATGGGCCGTGAACTTGGACTGGGAATGTTGTTCGGCGCCAGCCTCTATACGCTCTGTGTGCTCGTGCTGATTGCGCTTGGCGTTTACCGCATCGAAGGCATCAACCCCCTGGCGCTGCTGCTGCCGTCTGTCGCCATGGCGCTGAGTTCAGGGGTTTTCGAGGAACTGCTGCACCGGGGGACACTGTTCCGCATCGTTGAGGAATCGCTGGGCAGTTGGATCGCGTTGTTGGCCTCGGCGTTGTTTTTCGGTTTCAGGCACCTGTTCAACGCTGACGGCAACATCGTCGGGGCACTTGCCATCACCATCGAAGCGGGCCTGCTGCTTGCGGCCATCTACATGCTGACCCGTCGCCTGTGGCTGAGCATCGGCTTTCACATCGCCTGGAACTTTACCCAGAGCGGCATCTTCTCCGGTTCTGTTTCCGGTGGTTTCGAAAAGCCCGGCCTGCTCAAGGCCACAATCGAAGGGCCGGAATTGCTGACCGGGGGCAAATTCGGGATGGAAGCCACCATTGTCGCATTGCTGATCTGCACCACCGCTGGCCTGGTGATGCTGGTCATGGCCGTCCGGCACGGCAACATCGTGTCACCGTTCTGGCAGCGCGCAAGCTGACTTGCATTTTGGTCAAGAGCATCAAGATCGACTGGCACATCCCGGATTTACTGATCCCGATCCTGCACAGGCGGCAGGCTGAGCGCTTCCGCAACGGCCCGCCCCCATCGTCATCCCCACTGGAGAGCTTTATGCGCCGTTTCCGTCTGTCTCCAACTCTGGCTAGTCGCCTGCTGACCGGATTCCTCCTGACCTTGGGCGGCGCGCCCTTGATCGCTCAGGCCGATGCTTCCGACCGCCCCCTCTGGCTGCGCTACCCGGCGGTTTCACCCGACGGGCAGCACATCGCGTTCGTTTACGGCGGACAGATCTGGCGGGTTCCCGCCGGCGGCGGCGAGGCGGTGCCGCTGACGAGCGCGGAGTTCATCTCGAGCCATCCGGTGTGGTCGCCGGACAGTCAAAGCATCGCGTTCAGCGCAAATCGCCATGGCAACGAGGACGTCTTCATCATGCCCGCGAAGGGCGGGGAGATCCGGCGGCTCACCACACATTCGCAGGCGGACACGCCGCAGGCGTTCACGCCGGATGGGAAGTCGGTGCTTTTCACCTCGATGCGCCTCGGCGATTCGAAAGTGGCTTTCGGTGGCATTCTCAGCGGTTCGTCGATTCAGCTTTATTCCATTCCCGTCACCGGAGGTCGCGAGCGGCTGATCATTCCCACGCCCGCGCTCGACACCAAGCCAAGCTCGGATGGCCGCTTCATCCTCTACACTAGCCTGAACGCCCCGGAGAACCAGTGGCGCAAGCATGCCGTCTCGGAAGCCACGCGGGACATCTGGGTTTACGACACGACGACAAAAAAACATCGCCCGTTCACGACTTGGCGCGGCGAGGATCGCGACGCGGTTTTCAGCGCGGACGGAAAATCGGTCTTCTGGCTCAACGAGCAGTCGGGCAGTTTCAACGTGTGGAAGATGGCCTTCGAGGGCGAAGCGAAGCCGGTGCAGATCACCTCGCACCAGACGCATCCGGTGCGCTTCCTGAGCATTACCGCGCAAAACGATCTCGTGTACGGCTACGATGGCGAAATCTGGAAGCTGGCCCACGACGCGAAGGAGCCCAAACGTGTCGAAGTACACATCAGCCAAGGCTCGCTGCTCGGCGGCACCTTCTTTGCGAAGATGAACGAAGAAGTTTCCGAGATCGCCGCAAACCAGGACGGCTCCGAAATCGCCATGATCGCCCGGGGCGAGGTCTTCGTGGTGGACGTAGCCAGCGGTCGCACCCGCCGCATCACCAACACGCCGCAGCACGAGCGCAACGTGAGCTTTCGCCCGGATGGCAAAGCCGTGCTCTATGCCTCCGAACGCGATGGTCGCTACGACGCCTACGAGACGACCCTCGACGCGCCGGGCGCGACCTCGTTTCAGACGCCGGGCGCTTTGAAGGAAACGCGGCTCACCAACACGACGACCGATGTCACCGAACCCGCCTACTCGCCCGATGGCCAGCGCATCGCCTACCTCGAAGACCGCACCAGCCTCGTGGTGATGGATCTCGCGACGAAGAAGACGGTCACCGCCATGCCCAAGGGCCTTTCCTATTCCTACACGGATGGCGACCTGCCCTTCGTGTGGTCGCCCGATGGCCGCTGGCTGGCGGCGACGATTGGCTCCGCGGTCACCAGCTTCAATATCGCGCTCGTGGATGCCAGCGGTCAGAAGCCGCCGGTGAATCTTACGCGCAGCGGCTTCCTCGCCGGCGCTCCGCAGTTCTCGCCCGATGGCAAGGTGCTGCTCTTCCTCTCATCGCGGGATGGCTTGCAGACCGCCGATTCCAAAGACGCGGAAGTCGATGTGTATGCCACATTCCTCACGCAGAGCGCCTTCGATGCCATCGCGCATCCGGACGATCGCCTCATCGCGCCCGCCGCCGCGCCAAAAGCCGATGCGAAGCCGGAGGGAAAGAAAGCGGAACCGGCTTGGGAGCCCGAGCTGGACGATCTCGCTTCCCGCACCGTTCGACTCACGCCGTTCTCCTCCGGCGTGCAGTTCTTCAAGCTCACGCCGGACGGCAAATCGCTGGTCTTTGCCAGCGTGGGAGCCACCACCGGCTTCGTCGGCTACAAGCTGCCGCTGGGCAAGCCGGGCATCTCGCCGCTCTTCACCAAAGCTAAGCCCGCCGCAGAGAGCGTTGTCACCGATGGCAAAGGCGAGAACGTCTTTTTCCTCGGCGCGGGCGGCATCGAGAAGGTGAACCTCCTCACTGGAGCCGCCGCCACCCTTCCCTTCACCGCCGAGGTCGCCTACGACTTGCAAGGCGAGATGCGCTGGTTCTTCGAGCACGCTTGGCGCATGACCCAGCAGAAGTTCTACCGCAAGGACATGGCCGGGGTGGATTGGGAGCGGTATAAAAAGGAATACGCGAAGCACCTGCCGCACCTCCGCCACGGCGAAGACCTCGCCGAGTTGCTCAGCGAAATGGCGGGCGAGCTGAATTCCTCCCATATGGGTTCTTCCTATCAGCCGAAGGTCACGACTGGCGACGCGACCGCCTCGCTCGGTCTCTACTACGATCACGCCCATACCGGCCCTGGCGCGAAGATCGTGGATTACCTCAAGACCGGCCCCGCCGGCCGCGCCGACAGCCTGCTGCGCCCCGGCGCGATCATCCTCGCCGTGAATGGCGAGCCGATCCGCGAGGACATGGACATTCACACGCTGCTCAACAAGACCGCCGGCCAACCCGTGCGCCTTTCCATTCAGCCCACCGGCGGCGGCGAGCCGGTCGATGAGATCGTCACGCCCGAGCCGTTCGTCAACGGCCTCCTCAAAGCGCACGACCGCTGGGTCGCGCAGCGCGTGCAACTCACCGAGGAACTCTCCAAGGGCCGCCTCTGCTACATCTACATCGGCCTCATGGACACGAAGAACTATCAAGGCTTCATCCACAACCTGCACGGGCGCTGCGCCGACAAGGAGGCCGTAATCATCGACATTCGCTTCAATGGCGGCGGCAATCTCTCCGAACGCCTCATCGCCGACCTCTCCGCAAAATCCGCCGGCCAGTCCGTGGATCGCGATGGTAACGTCCTCAGCCAAGTGCCCAGCTCCCGCTGGACGAAACCCAGCGCCATCATCGCCAACTCATGGAGCTACTCCGACGGCAGCCTCTTCCCCCACTACTACAAGCACGCAAAGCTCGGTCCCTTCGTGGGCGAACCGGTGCCCGGCACCGGCACCTCCGTCTGGTGGATCCATCTGCTGCCCGGTGGCCGCCTCCAATACGGCATCCCCGAAATCGGCCGCAAATCGCCCGATGGCCGCTATTACGAAAACACCGAGGATCAGCCTGACGTACTCGTTCGCCGCGGCCCCGACGCCATCGAGGAAGGCCGCGACGAGCAGCTCGAAGCCGCCGTGAGCACGATGCTCAAGCAACTCGATGGCAAGTGACCCACCTTTGTTCTCCCCAACCTGCTGACACCGACCATGAACCAGATCTCAAACGACGCCATGAAAACACCCAAACTCATCCTTGGCGGCTTCGGCCTGCTTGCTCTCGGCCTCTCGGGCTGCGTCTCTAACCCAACCGATCCCGACTATGATTCCGGTTACAGAAGCGGAGCCACGTCCCGCTCTTCCGGTTCCTACTCGTCGAGCGCGACCCATGCCGGCATCCCTCTGCTTAACGTCTCGTGTACGGACAAATACGAAGTCCATGCCGACCAGGGGGGTCCCGTCTTCATCAACGGCAAGGAAACCAAGCTCAAGAAGGTCAACGATAACTACTACGAAGCCACCGGTTCGGGCATCACCGTCTCCATCGCCATCAATCCCGACGGTTCGCCAACCGTGTCGTACACGGGCCAGCGTGGCATCAACGGTATTTGCCAGGCTGGGCAATCGGGTGCCTCGGGCAAAAGTTCGAATTCGAGCGGCGGATCATCCGCGTCCTCCCCCCCGATGGCGCCGGACAGCATGGCGGACTACTGCCGCGGTGAAGCCGCGGGCCAATTCGGGACCAAACCGGCCTACATCAATACCGGTAGGCCAACTCGCGTGAAAGGTGGAGGTTATGCCGTCACGGGAACCGCCGACCTCGGCAACCAAGGCAAAAAACCCTTTCAATGCGATTTCGATCAGAGCGGCAGGTTCCTGCATTTCAAATCCCTCGTGAACGAGGGTCGGCTGTAAATGGGCAGGCGAAACGAGATCGGCGTGTTGAGTGGCTGAGTGGAAGACATGGCTCAATTCCGCATCTCCAACACTACCCTACTCGGCCTGATTCTGGCGCTAACCGCCGGGGACGCGCTTTCGGCCAGCAACGACGGGAAGTCGTCCCCGCCGACGGAGGCGCTCTGTTCCGATACCTGGTATCGATCCATCGAGGAGAAAGTGTCAACGGGCGACGGCCGGGGGCACGGTCCGGACGTCGGATCCGACGAATGGAAGTCGGTGGTCGAGTTCAGGCTCGGTATTCGGGGCCAGCCGGATGTTCCGACACGGGACAGCCAGGCCTGGTGTCGCCATATCGATCAAATCGTTCGGAACCGCCCCGCCTCGGCCACGGGGAGCGGGCATCCCGGCCGGGCGTTGAAGGGAGCAGGCCCTTCGTTTGCCTGTGACAAAGTCGAGGCTGGCAGTATTGAGGCGATGATTTGCGGAAACGCGGAATTGTCGGCTCTCGACCGCAAGCTCTCTGGCGTCTATGCCGCCGCATCCAGGAAAGCGACCAACGAGCACCCTCCACGGTTGAAAGCGGAGCAAAACGGTTGGATCAAGGGCCGCAACGAATGCTGGAAGAGCCGCGATCGGAATGGATGCGTCCGGGATGAATACCAGCGCCGTATCGCCGAGCTTCAGGCCAGGTATCGGCTGGTGCCCGGCAAGGGACCAGTCCGCTTCCTGTGCGACGGCAGTTCGGTCAACGAGGTCGTTGCCACGTTCTTCCAAACCGATCCGCCGACGCTGATCGCCGAACGCGGGGACAGCGTCTCGCTGATGTACCTGCAACCGAACGGCAGCGGAGCCAAGTACCAGGGCCGCAACGAGACTTTTTGGGAACACCATGGCGAAGCGTCGATCACCTGGGGCCATGGTGCACCGGAGATGCACTGCAAACAGGCGCCTTGAGCGGTGTTCGGTCGACCGATGGGTTTGCGTGACTATTTAGGTGTCTGACCGAAAACCCTGAAACCCCGCGGGTTGGGCCGAGCTTGCGAAGCCCAACCTCTTCATCCTGTCGGGTAACGCTTCGCTTGTGCCCAACCGACATCCCTGTTTTCCGTTCAGACACCATACCTATCTGGGAGGCGTCTGAGCGATGGGGGTTTGCGCCCTTTTGCTTTGCCTGATCCAAGCCGGCTATTGCCGTTGCCTGGTGATTGACTCTTCCAACCCGCCGGTTTTCCCGCGAGCCCCGCTGTCAGGAAAATCCTTACAGGGAAATCCGGATTTTTATTGAAAAATCGGAACGCTATGATTTCGGTGGGTTTCAGGGACTCATCAGACAAAAATCGATAATTTTCAATATGATACCGAAAACATGATACATAACGCAATCCGGGCGTTCGAGCGGGCGGCGGCTGTCGGCGGATGGCTAATGGTCATGGCGCCCTTCCCGGCTCTCGCCCAATCGGGCCAGGATGAGATCATCGCCCAAATCCGCCAGCAGGCCATCCAGCAGGTCGGGCCGGATCGGCTGGGAGCGGGGTACGCCGCCATGATGAACTTCGCCACCACGCCCGACATCTCGGCCGCCACGTACTACATCGACAGCGCGAGCGCCAACGATCCCACGCTCAACGTATACAAGATTCCGCTCCAACACGAATTCGCGCTGGAGGGCCAGGATTGGAAGCCGTTCGTGCAGGCCACTTTCGGTTACCTGGATTACGAAGCCAAGTTCGACTTTCTGCCCGAGGAATCGGTCCAAGCCAACTGGAAATCCTACGGCGGATCGCTGGGCCTTGGCGTGAAGGTTCCGCTCGCGCAGGGATTGACCTTTGTTCCAGCCCTCGACTTGGGGCTGACGCATCTGGAAAGCAGCGCCGACTACCGGGGACCAGTCGCCGAAGCGATTCTCAAGCCGGCCCTGCAAGGCGTGGTCTTCGATTGGAACGCGGATGCCTACCTGGTCGGAGCGACGGTCGGACTGGATTACAACCAGTCGTTCGATTCCTGGACGGTCGAGAGCCGAACCCGGCTGACCTACAACTACATCAACACCTACGACAGTTCCAGCGATCTGGTCGAGTTCGACGCCGGCATCACGACTTTCACCCTGCAAATCGATGCGGTCAAGCCCATCGATGCCCAAATCGGCGGCTATCCGCTCGCCCTGGTCGGCCATTTTGGCAACACCACCTTTATCGGCAACAACCGTGATGCGTTGGGTTTCGACTACTTTTTCGAGGCTGGCCTCGCGCTCGAAACGGACATCTCCCAAAACGACTGGCCGGTAAAAAAACTGCGGCTGGGCGCGATGGGCATCTTCGGCGGGGATGTCACCGGTTGGAGCGTGATTTTCAGTTACCGATTTTAAGAGGCTGTCTAAAAACTAATTTGTTGATTGTGGGAGCGGCCTTGGCCGCGATATGAGGGTCAGCCATCGCGGCCAAGGCCGCTCCCACATATAAGTTATTGATTTAATAATATTCAGTTTTTAGACAGCTTCTAAGAAGCCACACCAAATCAAAACCACTTGGGAGTTCGTACCATGAAGCATCGTGTCATTGGCTATTCCGCCGCAGCGCTCGCCGCTGCGCTCATCCTGGCGCAAGCCGCTTATGCCCAGGACCCAGCGCCGGGTCTGCAAGACCTGGTCGGCGCCCGCGGCAGCAGCGGCGAACAGGCTCTTCAGGAGCGGGGCTATACCTACGTCAAGGGAGAAAAGTCCGGCGCCGGCAGCTACACCTACTGGCGGCAGGCGCGCACCGGGCAATGCATCGTCGTCCGCACCGCCGAAGGTCGCTACCAGTCCCTCGTCAAGGCGCTGAATACCTCTTGCCAAGGCGGCGCGTCGGAAAGCGCGCCCGCGCCGAAACGCGGCGGTTTCGCCACGGTGTGCGGAGCGATCGTCGACGGGAAAACCTACCGCTACAAATGCACGGTGGAGGGCGCGGCGCCTGGCGGACCCGGCAAAACCGTCCTCCATTACCCCGACCAGAAGATCACTCTGATCTGGCGCGGCCCGAAGCGGGGCAGCGTGATCTTCGAGGGCATGAAGCCCCAGCCGGTGACCTTCAACACTTCCGAGGGCAACACCCAGTTCATCTTCGAAGGCAAGACGTATTTCTACGTGTCCGACCGGGGCGCCGCCGAAATGGAAGTCAAGCATTTCAAGGATCAGTGAGGCGTGTAGATCCCAAAAGCACGCAACCCAGGAGAGTCATTCCATGGAAAACGAGCTGGAGCCCGATATTCGCAACCTCGCCTATCACATCTGGCAGACGGCCGGCCGCGACTTCGGTCAGACGGCCCTCGATTTCTGGGCGATGGCGGAGCGGATGGTGATTGAATTGACCGCCGATTCAGTCCGCCGGGCCAATGCCGCCACCGCCGCCGCCATCGAGAGCGCGACCGCCTGGCCCGCGGCCCTACGCGCACTCTATCGCTATCGCGTGCGCGAACTGGCCCGCGGCATGTGGGCGGCCAGTTCGGAGCGGCGCGACCGCGCCCTGGACTACTGGCTGGCCGCCGAAAAGCACCTGCGCCTGCTGGCGGAATCGGCGGCGAGCGCCGCCGGGGCCGGGCTCGGCCGGGAGGAAGCTCTGGCCAAGACCTTCGAGACGTTCTCGCCAGCGGACTACCTGGAACAAATCCGCAAAACGGCCTACCAGCTTTGGGAGACGGCCGAGAACCAGCACCAGTCGGCGCTGGATTTCTGGCTGGCGGCGGAAATCCGGCTCATGGAATCGCTGGCTGCTGGCGGAACCGCCACCGCCTCCTCGCCATGCGCCCATTCGCCGGTGGGAACGTCAACCACCTGATCGCATTTCAGCTATTCAAGCAACCAAGAGGATTTCACCGTGGACGTACAAAGTCTGATCATTTTCCTGATCATCGGCGCCATCGCCGGCTGGCTCGCCGGGTTGATCATGAAAGGGCGCGGCTTCGGCCTGCTGGGCAACATCGTCGTCGGCATCATCGGCGCGGTGGTCGGCGGTTTCCTGTTCGGCCTGCTGGGATTGGCCGCCGGCGGCCTGATCGGCTCGATCGTGACCGCCACGGTCGGGGCCGTGGTGCTGCTGTTCCTGATCGGCCTCATCAAGAAGGCTTAAACCTGTAGGAGTACAAACCATGAGCGATCCCAAGATTGACAAGGCCAAAGGCCAGATCAAGGAAGCGGTGGGTAAAGTCACCGGCGACAAGCAACTGGAAGCCGAAGGTCAAATAGAGCAGGCCAGCGCCACCGTGCGGGAAAAGGCGGCGGACCTCAAAGCCGATGTGGCCGAAGCGGTCGGCAGCGTGTTCGAGCGGGTCGGCTCGGTCGCGGCGGACCTCAAGGACAAGGTGACCGGAAAAGGTTGAGACCGCTGAGTCCTGAGTTCAAGGCGGCTGGCCGGCGCTCCCGTCCGGCCAGCCGCAGCCTTTCTGACCCCCTGGAGGTTTGCAATGCGAAACCCGCATGTCATCGCCACGGCGCTGGCCGTGGCCCTCGGCCTGGGCGCGGCATCCGCCGTCCAAGCTGCCCCGGACGAAGCGACCCAGAAATCCTTCGACAGCGCCGACGTGGACGGCGACGGCAAGGTGTCCTGGGAGGAATATCGCAACCGCATGTTGCATGTCTTTCATCAAATGGATCACAACGGGGACGGGCGGCTGACCCCGGACGAGACCCCGCCGGCCAAGGATAAAAGCGGCCAGCCGGTCAAGGGCGGCACGGTGACCGTCGAGGCGTACACCGTCTCGATCGAAACCGCCTTCAAGAAGGCCGATGCCGACGGCGACGGCGTGCTGACCCTCGACGAATGGGCCGGCGCTTCCCCCAAATCCGGTAAATAACTGCTTCCCTGGTCAGGAGATCGGCATCATGCGCAAGTCGGTTCTTTCTCCCATCGTGGCGGCCGCCGCACTGGCCACCAGCCTGAACGCCGCGCCGGTCCGGGCGGATACCATCGTCTGCGAAGCGGACGGCAACCACACCCGTTACTGTCCCGCCAATACCAGCGGCGGAGTGCGGCTGGTGACGCAGTACAGCAAGCACGGCTGCTATCAGGGCGATAGCTGGGGTTACGACCGGCGCGGCATCTGGGTCAGCAACGGCTGCCGCGCCCAGTTCCAGACCGGTGATGCCTACAGCGAACCCAACGATCATAACAACAAGCACGCCGCCGCCGTAGCCGCGGTGGCGCTGGGCGTGATCGGCGCGGTGGCGCTGGCCAACCGCCATCAAAACGATAACGAATACCGCTACGAGCCGCAGTCTGATTACTCCAGCTACGGCTACGCGCCCGAGCAAGTGGTGCGCTGCGAGTCGCGCGACAACGACGACCAGTACTGCCCGGCCCGGATCGGCCATGGCCGGGTCGAGATCCAGCGCCAACTGTCCCGCTCGGCCTGCCGCTTCAACTCCAGTTGGGGCTACGACCGGAACGGCGTTTGGGTGAATCAGGGCTGTCGCGCCGATTTTGCCGTGCTGCGCTGAGCGTCGGAGAAAAATCCCACCGCGACTTTTCCCTCCAAGGCCGCGGGATCGCGGCTTCATCCAGCGATTCCGCAGGGCGGAGCGCGCTTTACTACCAGAGAACGTCCCCATGCAGAACCCCAGGAAAATCCCCCATGCGGCGCTGCCCTCCGCGGCGCTGGTTTTATCCCTGATCCTGACGACCGGCTGCGCCTCTTTTCCCACACCGTGGGAGTCCCCGCGGGAGGCACCGGCATCGCGCGCCGCGCCGACGGCGCGCGATGCCGCCGGACACCCGGCCGCCACGGTCCCGGACGTGCGCGACGCCGCCACCCTCAAACCCGGCGAGTTCACCTGGCATCCCGAACGCGCGCCGAGCGGACCGGTGGTGATCATCGTCAGCGTCCCCGAGCAGCGCGCCTACGTGTACCGCAACGGCGTCCGCATCGGCGCGTCCACGGTCAGCACCGGCAAGCCGGGCCACGAGACCCCGACCGGGGTGTTCAGCGTGCTGGAAAAAGACCAGCAGCATGTGTCCAGCACCTATCAGGGCGCGGCGATGCCCTACATGGAACGGCTGACCTGGGACGGCATCGCGCTGCACGCCGGCAAGCTCCCCGGCTATCCCGCCTCGCACGGCTGCGTGCGCCTGCCCCTGGAATTTTCCCGGAAGCTCTACAGCGTCACTCACGCCGGCACCCACGTCGTCATCGCCGACGCCCATTCGGCGCCGGTGGAAATCGTCCATCCGGGCCTCGCCGCGCCGGTCGATCCCGACGCTCGCGGCAAAGCGGCTTCCTCCACGGTGCTGGCGGGTCAATTTCGCTGGGAGCCGCACAAGGCGCCGCAAGGCCCGGTCAGCGTCGTGATCAGCGGACCCGACCGCCGGATGTATGTCTTCCGCAACGGCGTTCTCATCGGCGAGGCCGCGGTCCAGATCCGCGATCCCCAGAAGCCGCTCGGGGCTGGCGTGTTCGTCGCGCTGGAGGGCTTCACCGACGCGCCCAGCCCCTTCGCCCCGGACCGGCCGCAGCGGCGCTGGATGGCGGTGGGTCTGCCGTCGCCCGGCGGCCAGTTGCCGGCGCGGCTCGACCTCGGCGCACGGGTACATCCACCCGCACAGTTCTCCCGGCTGGTGTACGATCTGTTGCAACCTGGCGCTTCGCTGGTCGTCACCGACCGACCGGCCGCGCCGGCAACCCGGACCCAGCCCGGCTTTCGGATCATGGCCGACTCCTGAACGCCCCATCGCCCAGTCTACTTTCAACACCACGAGGCAATCACTTGGAGAATACCGCGACGAGCCGTTTTCCTTCGGCGCCCCGAAAAACCGCTCGCGCTTTCCGGGCTCGGGCCGATTGAAAAGCCATGGATCGAGTTCTGGCAGGATGTGCTAGACATTTGTTTGTCGAGGTTCCCGCCAAATTCTGAGCAATATCCGGGTCCGGTCCCACCAGGTCAGTTTCTTGTCCGCCAAGGCTTCCAGGAAATCCGAGAGCACCTTGGAATGGGCTATCGCATAGTTGACGAGCAAGATGCTGGGAATGAGCACTATCAAGAAAATCAAAAGCTTGACCAAGGTTGGCTCGTTGGTATGGTCGAAGAGATTCATGCCAAGGAAACCAGTCGAGACGGTGCCAATCAACCCCAGCGTGGTCACCACCGTCAGCCGCACCACGGTGTTGGCTTGGCGCCTGAGGCTGTCGCTATCCAGATATTGGTTCATGTCTTTGACCGACTCGCTGATGTCCTGATAAATCCGGTCGGTGTTGAGATGGCCGGTCAGCAGTTGGAACAAATCCCGCACCTGGGCCTGGTTGGAGACTTCGTGGAACCAGTAGCGCTGGGTGAAACGCAGGAACGTTTCCATGATCCGGCGGATTTCTCGCTTGAATGTCCTCACCGAATCCATGTCGCGGATGTCGAGCTGGCTGATCGCCTCGACCAGCCATTCCGAGAACAGCAGCAGGGTGGCCTTGTGAAAATGGGCGATCAGGTTGATCAAAAAATATTGATGGCGGAACTGGCCCAGCAGGCCGATTTCCGGGTCGGCGAAGAAGGGTTCGTGGGCCTTGCCGATCACCACGAAGGCGTGGCCGCAACACAGATAGCGGCTGGTCAGGGCCGGATTGCCGGGTTCCCAGAACTTGTCGTTGCAGTAGTGTTGCTCGAAATCGGTCAACTGTTTCTCGGAATACGGCAAGATCTCGGACGGTCCGGCCTTGGTGATCAGCGCCAGCCGGGCGAAATCGCCGCGGGTCAGGCTCTGGGGATCGCCGAAGCTGAGGTAGGCCAGCAGGGGCATCCGGTGATATTCGATCTGCCGGTAACGGATCGCGCCTTCCCGATTGGAATGGTAGAAGGCCAGCGGACGCAACAGGTATTCCCAGTGGGCGGCGACGCTGGGAGAGCGGTGCTGGCAGACGAACGAGAGATAGCGTTGCCGGTCTTCGTAGTCGGACGCCGCCAGCGTCTCGCCCGTCGCCGTCAGCCACTCCACCCGGCGCGGGCATTCCCCGCCCCGGCCGTCGGCTTCCCAGAATACCGGGTAAGCTCGTCCGACTTTGAACAGGACATCTTCGGCCAGCGCCAGTGGAATGTCGTTGGCGAAAAACTCCACCACCGGGATGATGATGTCGATGTCGTAGAAGAAATAAAGATCGACATGAGCGATCTGGAACAGCAGCGGCGGGGTTTGCTCGTCGAGCACGACCCGCATCTGGGCGATATCGCGGCGGCGGAATACCCGGATCGGGGATTTGCCGTATCCGGCTTGTCCTTCACGCCCCGCGCCTTCACCGTACAGGAAACGCTGCACGTAAGGCATGAAGGTGACGAATTCCTGGTAATGCCGTTCCTGAAAACGGCCGGGATCGCTGAATTCGTCATCCACTTCCCGCCACGGGCACTCGTTCCCCAGCGCCTCCAGCACCTCCCAGTACCTCGAGAAATGCGTTCTTTCCGCCTGGCTCGGTATCACCCGCAACGGCCACAGCAAAATTTGGCGAAAATGGCGGACCAGAGGAGGGGAAGTCATGGTTGTTGCGTCGTTCATCGGTGGCAATTTCCCCTGCGCGCGCATCCGGGACGCGCCTTTCACGGCCGCGGCCCAGGCCGCAATCCGTCGAGCGCGAGATTGAGTTCGACCACGTTGACGCGCGGTTCGCCGAAAATTCCCCACTGGCGATCCTCGGTCTGCTTGGCCACCAGGTTTCGCACGGTTTCGGGCGCCAGCCCGCGCGCCCGAGCGACCCGAGCGACCTGATATTCGGCGGCGGCCGGGCTGATGTGGGGATCGAGGCCGCTGGCCGATGCGGTGACCAAATCCACCGGCGCCAGCTGAGTGTTGCCTGGATCGGCCTCGCGCAGCGCCTTGACGCGAGATTCCACGGCGTCCTTCAAGGCGGGGTTGAGCGGACCGAGGTTGGAGCCGCTGGAAGCCGCCGCGTTGTTGGGGTAAGGGCTGGTCGCCGACGGCCGGCCCCAGAAGTATTTCGGGTCGGTGAAATTCTGGCCGATCAGGCGGGAGCCCACGAGCTTGCCGTCGCGCTCGATCAGGCTGCCGGCGGCCTGTATTGGAAACAGGGCCTGCCCGATCCCGGTCACCAGCAGCGGATAGATCAGGCCGGTGACGATGGACAGCAGGATGAATAGCGTCACGGCGGGACGAATGAGGGTTTTCATGGTGTGTTTCTCCTGCGAATCCTTACGCCCAACCCGCGAGCGAAATCAGCAGATCGATCAGCTTGATGCCCACGAACGGGACGATCACGCCGCCCAAGCCATAGATCAACAGATTGCGCCGCAATAAAACCGCCGCGCCGAGCGGCCGGTACTTGACGCCCTTCAACGCCAGCGGGATGAGAAAGATGATGATCAAGGCATTGAATATCACCGCCGACAGGATCGCCGAGGCCGGACTGGCCAGACCCATCACGTTGAGCGCCGCAAGCTGCGGATAGGTGGTGACGAAGGCCGCCGGGACAATGGCGAAATACTTGGCGATGTCGTTGGCGACGCTGAAGGTCGTGAGCGAGCCGCGCGTCATCAGCATCTGCTTGCCGGTCTCGACGATCTCGATCAGCTTGGTCGGATTGGAGTCCAAATCCACCATGTTGCCGGCTTCCTTGGCCGCCTGGGTGCCGCTGTTCATCGCCACCGCCACGTCGGCCTGCGCCAGCGCCGGCGCGTCGTTGGTTCCGTCGCCGGTCATCGCCACCAGCCGGCCCTCGGCCTGATGCTGGCGGATCAGGGCCAGCTTTGCCTCCGGCGTGGCTTCGGCGAGAAAATCGTCTACCCCGGCCTCGGCGGCGATGGCGGCGGCGGTCAGCCGGTTGTCGCCGGTGATCATCACCGTCTTGATGCCCATGCGCCGCAGTTCGGCGAAGCGTTCCTTGATGCCGCCCTTGACGATGTCCTTCAGTTCGATCACGCCGAGCACCTTGGCACCGTCGGCGACCACCAGGGGCGTGCTGCCCCGGCCGGCCACCTCGTTCACGGCATGAGTGACGGGACTCGGGAACCCACCACCAAGCGCTTCGACGTGCTTGCGGATGGCGTCCGCCGAACCCTTGCGAATCTGCCGGCTGTCCAGGTTCACGCCGCTCATCCGGGTCTGAGCCGAGAAGTGGACGAAGGTGGCGCCAAGACCGTGAATGTCGCGCTCGCGCAGGTTGAATTTTTGCTTCGCCAGCACCACGATGGAACGGCCTTCCGGCGTTTCGTCGGCCAGGGACGCGAGCTGCGCGGCGTCGGCCAAAGCCTGCTCCGTAAAACCGGGCGCCGGCAGAAACGCCGCCGCCTGCCGGTTGCCGAGGGTGATGGTGCCGGTCTTGTCGAGCAGCAGCACGTCCACGTCGCCCGCCGCCTCCACCGCGCGGCCCGAGGTGGCGATCACGTTGGCCTGCATCATCCGGCTCATCCCGGCCACGCCGATGGCCGACAACAGCCCGGCGATGGTGGTCGGAATCAGGCAAACCAGCAGGGCGACGAGCACCGTGATCGTCACCGGCGAACCGGCCCGCGCCACTTCCACGCTGAACATCGAGTACGGCAGAAGCGTCACCGTCACGCCGAGGAAGATGATCGTCAGCGCCACCAGCAGGATGGTCAGCGCGATCTCGTTGGGCGTCTTCTGGCGCTTGGCGCCCTCCACCATCGCGATCATGCGGTCGATGAACGCCTCGCCGGGATTGACCGACACGCGGACCACGATCCAGTCGGACAGCACGGTGGTTCCGCCGGTGACGGCGCTGAAGTCGCCGCCGGACTCCCGGATCACCGGCGCGGATTCGCCGGTGATGGCGCTTTCGTTGACCGACGCGACCCCCTCGATCACCTCGCCGTCGGCCGGGATCATGTCGCCGGCCTCCACCAACACCACGTCGCCGCGTCGTAGTTCCGTGCCAGGCAACAAGTCCAGCGGAGCACCGTAATGGGGCTCCCGCAGTTTTTTGGCCATAACGGTCTTCTTGGCGCCGCGCAGGAACGCCGCCTGGGCCTTGCTGCGGCCCTCGGCCAGCGCTTCGGCGAAATTGGCGAACAGCACCGTGAACCACAGCCACAGGGCGACGGCGAGAATGAAGCCGGCGGGCGCCTCGCCCCGGCCGCCGAGAGCCTGCGCCCACAGCACCGTGGTCAGGATGCTGCCGACGTAGACCACGAACATCACCGGGTTGCGCCATTGCAGCCGGGGGTCCAGCTTTTTGAAGGAATCGACGATGGCGGGCTTCACCAGCGTCGGATCGAACAGGGTAAAGGTTTTACGCGACATGGGTTTCTTCCTTTTCGTAGGGCGGGTTAGCGCAGCGTAACCCGCCGCAAAACGGTGGGTTACAGCGCTTCGCGCCTAACCCACCCTACTTTTCGTTCAATGGCCAGCCCACAGCATGAAATGCTCGACCACCGGCCCCAGGGCCAGCGCGGGGACGTAGTTCAGCAGGCCCACCAGCAGCACCGTGCCGATCAGCAGGGTCACGAACAGCGGCCCGTGGGTCGGCAGAGTGCCCGAGGTCGCGGCGATGCGCTTCTTCGCCGCCAGCGAACCGGCCATGGCCAGCACCGGCACGATGACCGCGAGGCGGCCGAACCACATGGCGATGGCCAGCATGACATTGTAAAAGGGTGTGTTGGCGCCGAGACCGGCGAAGGCGCTGCCGTTGTTGTTGCCCGCCGAGGTAAAGGCGTACAGCACTTCCGAAAAACCGTGCGGCCCCGGATTGAAGATGCCCGCCTGGCCGGCGGCGGTCATGACGGCGATGGCGGTTCCGCCGAGCACCAGCAGGGGCGTCACCAGAATCGCGATGGCGGTCATTTTCATTTCGTAGGATTCGATCTTCTTGCCCAGGTATTCGGGCGTGCGACCGATCATCAGGCCGGCGATGAAGACCGCCATGATGGCGAACACCAGCATGCCGTAGAGACCGGAGCCGACACCGCCGAACACCACCTCGCCGAGCTGCATCATGACCAGCGGAATCATTCCGCCGAGCGGCGTGAACGAGTCGTGCATGGCGATGACCGCGCCGCAGGAGGCGGCGGTGGTCACGGTGGCGAACAGGCCCGAGTCGGCGATGCCGAACCGGGTTTCCTTGCCTTCCATGTTGCCGCCCGCCTGGGTCGCGCTGGCGGCCTGATCGACGTCGGCGGCGGCGAACAGCGGGTTGCCCTGCTGCTCGAAATAAATCGTTGCGACCGCCATGACCACGAACAGAACGGTCATGGCGGCGAGCACGGCCCAGCCCTGACGGGTATCGCCAACCATGCGGCCGAAGGTGTAGCACAACGCCCCCGGTATCAGGAAAATCGACAGCATCTGAAAGAAGTTGCTCAGCGGTGTCGGGTTTTCGTAGGGATGCGCCGAATTGGCGTTGAAGAAGCCGCCGCCGTTGGTGCCCAGCATCTTGATCGCTTCCTGCGAGGCGACCGGCCCCATAGCCAAGGTTTGCGTTTGGGTGGTTGCCGGCTCGGTCACCGGATTACCCTGATCGTCTTTGAGAGGTTGACCGGCGGCATCCAGTTTGGGATTGTCGTAATGAGTCACTTCCAAAGTCGTCACGTCCTGATAGGCGGCGAAATTCTGAATCGCACCCTGGCCGATCAGAAATACCGCAAACACCAGCGACAACGGCAGCAGCACGTAGAGCGTGACACGGGTCAGATCGACCCAGGCGTTACCGATGTCTTGGGCCGTGTGGCGGGCAAAGCCGCGAATCAGGGCGACGACCACGACGATGCCGGTCGCCGCCGACAGAAAATTTTGCACCGTCAGGGCCAGCATCTGCGTGAGATAGCTCATCGTCGTCTCGCCGGCGTAGCCCTGCCAGTTGGTGTTGGTGACGAAACTGACGGCCGTGTTGAACGCCGAGTCGGGACCGACGTTGGCCATCTGTTGCGGATTGAGCGGCAGCCAGAGCTGGAGTCGTTGCAGGGCGTAGACGGCAAATACGCCCAGCGTATTGAACAGCAGGAGGGCGAGCGCGTACTGCAACCACCCCATCGTGCTTCTATTGCGCACGCCGCCGAGACGATAGATAAGCGCTTCGATTGGAAATCCGAGGCGCAGCACCCACGAACGCCCCTCCACGACGTTCGCGATATAAATCCCGAGCGGCTTGACCAGAACCAGCAGAACGAGCAGATACAGCCCGAGCAGCAACCAGGCATGGGAGGTCATCATAAATCCTCCGCCATGAAAAGCGCCGCGACGAGATAGATCAGCAGCCCGACCGAGACGAAGCCGCTGAGAACGTAAAGCCAGGTCATTTCGTACCTCCCAGTTTGGCGCAGCCGGTCGCGAGACCGACGATCATAAAGAAAAACAGAGATATTCCAGCGAGATAGATGAGATCCATACGGCACCTCCGCGTGCAAGCACGATGCGATGGAATCGCGGTTAGCGCCTGCGAACCAGCCAGGCGCACAGTTCGATCAACAAGGTCATCAACAAGTAAAAACCGAGCATGACGCCCAACATGAATAGATCGTCCATCGCACACCTCCGCGCGTGTCCATGACCGATAGAGCGCAGCTTAGGGCGATGGCCGGAAAAAAGGGGTAAAAAGATAGTGACTTGGCGTAAAGAAGATGTAAATGCGTCGGCGCCGGGGTTCGGAAAACCCGACACCGAACCTGTTAGACTTTCATGAAAATCTTATTCCTGGAGGAATTCCTCATCATGCGTCAGGAACCCGAAACGCCCGCCCCCGACCATACTCCGGAACCCCGCCGCTTTCCCTGCGCGCAGTGTGGCGCTTCGCTCGAATACCTGCCCGGGTCCGACGTGCTGCGCTGCGGGCACTGCGGCCACGAAAACCGTATCGTCGCCTCGGCCGCGCCGATCCTGGAACAGGATTTCCGGCAAACGCTGCGCGATCTGGCCGATACCGCCCCGGCCAACGATCAGGTCGCCATCCACTGCGATTCCTGTGGGGCGTCCTACACCTTCGGTGCCGCCACCCACGCCGGGCTGTGTCCGTTCTGCGGCGCGCCGGTGGTGGCGAAAACCGAACGACATCGCCAGTTGCACGTCCAGGCGCTGCTGCCCTTCAAGATCGCCCGCGAGCAGGCCCGCGCGGTGTTTCGACAATGGCTGGGCAAATTATGGTTCGCGCCCGGCGGCCTCAAGGATTACGCCCGCAATGACGCCAGCCTCGCCGGCATGTACGTGCCCTACTGGACCTACGACGCCGACACCGACACGGCTTATCAGGGCGAGCGCGGCGACGATTACCAGGTCCAGGAAACCTACCTCGCCATCGAGGACGGCAAGGAGGTGGAGCGTACCCGCATGGTGACCAAAACCCGCTGGACTCCGGTGGCGGGCAGGGTCTCGCGGTTCTTCGACGACGTGCTGGTGCTGGCCAGTCAATCCCTGCCGAGGCTGGTGACCGAACGGCTGGAACCCTGGGATTTGGCGAATCTGACGCCCTACCAGGAAGAATATCTGAGCGGTTTTCAAAGCGAGATGTACCAGGTACCGCTGGACCAGGGTTTCGAACGCGCCCGGGACATCATGGCCGACACCATCCGCCGCGACATCGAGCGCGACATCGGCGGCGACCACCAGCGCATCCACGCCGCCGACACCCGCTACGGCGACATCCGCTTCAAGCACATCCTGCTGCCGGTGTGGATGTCGGCCTTCCGCTTCCGCGACAAGACCTTCCGCTTCGTGGTCAACGGCCGCACCGGCGAAGTCCAGGGCGAGCGGCCCTACAGTCCCTGGAAGATCGCCTTCGCCATCCTGCTGGCGGCGGCGCTGGTCGGCGGGGGCCTCGCCGCGTGGAGGCACTACTCGAAGACCGCGAACTCCCCTCCAGTGCCGGCAAGGATCTATTATGGATCTGCCGGACCGGGGTGATGCGTTCCGACCAAGGTCTTAACGCATGAGGACGAGATCGAATAATGCCGGTGCGACCGCCCTATAACCTCGGTTTCACGGCGACCTCTCTCCGCCTGGAGTTGGCGCGGGTTGTTGCCGAAGCTCGTGCGGCGACGGGTGATTGGGAAGCCGCCAGGGAACACGTTCTGACCCACAACGCCCTCCAGGCCGGTTCCGCCAGCAGCGCGATCCGAATGGAGCGGGAGTTGCGCCAGCGCTTGCGGACGCTGACCGACGAACATCTTCGCCTGTTGATCTCAGCTCCAGCGGACAGCGCCATGGCCATGGCCTGGCTATCGGTTTGCAAATACAGCGAAGAGTTCAAAAAGCTGGATCGGGAGCGGCAGGCACGGGTGCTGGCGAAATCCACCGAGGCGCGGGCGACCATCACCCAGGCCCGATTCATGGCCGCCATCCGCGACCGCATCGCTCGCTACCATGCCCAGGATTATCCAGCCCAACTGGATCTCGCGGCGAAGCTGGCTGCCCCGTCGCAAATCACGGAGCAGCCGGACAGCACTCGCACCGAGCCCCGCTATGTTCCAGTCAGTGGTCTGAAGGTGTCGTGTCGCTTGCCCAACATTGCCAGCGAGGCGGATTTGGAGGAATGGCTGACCTCATTGCGGCGGGCGATGGTGGAAGAGTTGTTGAGGGGGAATCGGATCAGTTTGTGAGTGGTTAGTGGACAGTGGACAGGGGTTGGCATCTCCGGATTTGAAGCTTATTCTTTACTTACACTAACCTATTCTTTACCCATTGCCATGTTGAATATCAAGAATCAGGAGACGGAAGCTGCCGTTCGCAAACTGGCCCAGCGGTTGGGGGCTAGTTTGACCGAGGCGGTTGCCGTCGCGGTCCAGCATGAATTGCAACGGTTGGAGACCGAGCAGACTGCCTACCTGCGCCAGATACAGGAAGCGGCGACACAGGTGCGGGCGGCTTCGGCGCCGTCCCTTTGGTTGTCCGAAGTCGATCTGTACGACGAAACCGGCTTCCCACGATGACGGCTTTGGTCGTCGATTCCTCGGCAGTGATAGCGATTCTGAGGAGCGAACCCTGCTGGGAAATGTTGGCGACGCGCATGCACGCGGCTTCATCCCGTGTCCTGTCCGTCGCCAGTTGGGTGGAGGTGAGCCTCGTTGTGGCTGGACGCCACGGCGATCAGGTGACCCTGGAGTGTTTGGATCGCTTTCTCCAAACCGCCGCCGTCGAACTGCATCCGGTCGACGAATCGCAGGCCCGGATGGCGCGTGAAGCATTTCTCCGTTTTGGCAAGGGTCGCCATCCAGCCGGGTTGAATTTCGGCGACTGTTTCAGTTATGCCCTGGCCCGGACATTGAACGCCCCCCTGCTATTCGTGGGTCATGACTTTACCCAAACGGATGTACAGGTCGCTCTGAATGTCGAGCTTCCGACCAGCCACTAACCACTGTCCACTGTCCACCAGGAAGCTCCATGTCCGCCATCACCATCGAAATACCAGAGAGCGTACTGCTAGCCACCGGCCAATCCCGCGAGGCATTTACGAGTGAAGCACGGTTTCTGCTGGCAGCCAAACTGTTTGAGTTGGAACGGTTGTCATCAGGAAAGGCCGCGCAACTATGCGGTATGGCCCATCCCGATTTTCTGCTGGCGGTGAGCCAACGAAACATCCCGGTCGTGCGTTTAGCCGGAGAGGAACTCGATATGGAATTTCGTGATGAATGAAACTGGGGTAATCGTGACCAACACTGGCCCATTAATCGCGCTGGCAACGGTGCGGCAATTGGGGTTGTTGGGGCGATTGTATGGCTCGGTGCTGGTGCCTGAAGCCGTCTTTCAGGAGGTGACCGCCTTTGGCCAACACCGTCCAGGCGCAGCGGAACTGGCGACAGCGACCTGGGCGGTACGCACCCTGCTGACCAATCCCCCCGACCCCTTTCTCGCCAGGAGTCTGGGACCGGGCGAGGCGGAAGCGATTGCCCTGGCTGTACAACTCAAGGCGCGCTGGCTGTTAGTTGATGACCATCGCGCCCGCCAAGTCGCAGAGTTAGCTTACCAACTGCGGGTTAAAGGTGCGGCAGGTATTTTAGTGGCGGCCAAGCGCAACAGACTGATTTCCGCCATCGCGCCACTGTTGGCTGGAATGAAAACTGCTGGTTACTACTTGGCGTCCAATGTCATCGAACGGGCCCTGCAAGAAGCCGGAGAGCAACCATGAGGCCAAGACTTATACCGTTTATCAATGGATTTTATGGTTCAGAATCGTAGGGCGGGTTAGGGCGCCAGCCCGTAACCCGCCGATTTGATTGCGGTTTCGGCGGGTTACGCTTCGCTAACCCGCCCTACATGGGAAGTATAAAACCTATCGGGAATTGGTATTAGCTGCTTTTCCACTGTCCACTGTCCACTGTCCACTGTCTACTTTGCGAGCGCGCTGGGTAAACGGCTGGTGCTGGTCTTTGAATAAGTACCCAT